>JBPCOQ010000021.1:0-16329 GCA_051000095.1 Bryobacteraceae bacterium
AGCGTTCTCACATGGGTTTTCCCAATCACGCCGAAGTTGACCCCGGCACCGGTCACCTGATGCCGCCAGAATGCCCTATCACCGACTAAAAAGCGACCGGTTGCTCAACTTCGGAATTCAGGTTAAATGAACATCTCTTCGTCGCTGGTGGCTTGCGCGACGCTCGGACGGCCTCCCCGGGCGATGTGCGAGAAGGCTGTCTTGATCCCCAGCGCGATTCCGTTGATCTCCCGGATGGGCCGCATGATCCCATGGTGCACTGTTGCCACGGTCTCGTGAGCTCGGCTCATGGTATCGTCCAGCACCATCTCGACGCGCTCCATCTGAACTTTGGCCCGGCTGCTCGCATCCGATACAACATCCTCCACTTTGGCTAGCTGCCTCTTGGTGGAATCCAGGATGTCATTGGCTTTGGTTGTAATGTCCACTATCTGACGCCGGCTGGTATCGACAGTCGTGGTCGCGGCGGTGATAAGGCCCTCCACCTTGGGAACCATGGGCAGCACCTTTTCCTGCAAAGCCTTCGTCGCTTTATAAATCCCGAACAGGAATCCGGCCTGAATCAGCAGGGCAATGGCAGAAATCGCCACGAAAACCGCCATGATCGTGAGCAACATCGTTTGGTTGTCCATGGTTGTGCCTCAAAAGAACTCAAGCTTCGAGTTCCTGGTTACGGGTTGACTTGCCCTCCGGCCGGTCCCGACGAACTGACCGTATCCCGGTATGCCTGCTTGCCGGCCTGGACGGCGGCGTCGAGTTGATCTTTCTGCTTGGAGACGAGATCACGGCCCTTGTCGAGAAGGTCACTCGCTGAATCGCGGAGGTCTTCACTCCGGCGGCGCAAGTATTCCTTGCCTTCGTCAGCCTTGTTCGCCAGCAAGTCGCGGGTTTCGGCCCCTGTTTTTGGAGCAAAGAGCATTCCTACTGCAACTCCGAGCCCCAAGCCAAGGAAGAAATATGAGAGTCTGTTTTGTTCGTCCATTGTGATGTTCCTTTCTTTCTTTGATCTTTAGCTACATCGGTTTAGAGTAGCAGTCCTGTCAAAACGACACTAGACGCCTATATGACTCTGTTTGGGTCGGAACGTTTCGCGCGCCTTAGGAGTTTCTACATGAACTATCCTGAGTTGGAGCAGGCGGTTTCGCCTGCCCCCGAAGCGCGATAATCTTCTTATGAGCTTCCATCTCGCGGTCAATTACAGCCCGCGCGGCGACCAGGTCACCGCCATCGAAGAGCTCTATCGCGGCGTTATGGATGGCGAAAAGCATCAGGTCCTGCTCGGCGTCACCGGCTCGGGTAAGACCTTCACAATGGCCCAGATCATCGAGAAGACCGGCCGTCCGGCGCTGGTGCTCGCTCATAACAAAACTCTGGCCGCTCAGCTTTACCATGAGTTCCGGTCGTACTTCCCCTCGAACGCTGTCGAGTATTTCGTCAGCTATTACGACTATTACCAGCCCGAGGCTTACATTCCAAGTGGCGATATCTACATCGAGAAAGAGGCGACCATCAACGATGAACTCGACAAGCTGCGGCTGTCCGCCACGCGGTCCCTGTTCGAGCGCCGCGATTGCGTCATCGTTGCCAGCGTGAGCTGCATCTATGGGCTCGGATCGCCGGAAGCATATTACGGGATGCTGCTGATGCTCGAAAAAGGGCAGAAGATCTCGCGCCAGCAGATTCTGTCGAAACTGGTCGAAATTCTGTACGAGCGCAACGATCATGATTTCCGTCGCGGCACTTTTCGCGTCCGGGGTGACGTGATCGAGGTCTATCCGACTTACGCCGACTACGCTTACCGGATCGAGCTCTGGGGCGATGAAATCGAAACCCTGAGCCAGATCGATCCGATGCTCGGGCAGGTCCGGCAGACCTACCTGCGCCTGCCGATTTATCCGAAGACCCACTACGTCATGAGCGCCGCCACGCGCGAAAAGGCGATGAAGAGCATCGAGACCGAGCTCGACTGGTGGCAAAACGAGTTGGAGAAACAAGGAAAGTTGATCGAAGCGCAGCGTGTTTATCAGCGCACCATGTTCGATCTTGAAATGATGCGGCAGATCGGATACTGTCACGGGATCGAGAATTATTCACGCCACTTCTCGGGACGGCTTCCAGGCGAGGCGCCCCCCACGCTCCTCGATTACCTGCCGCATGATCACATGATTTTCATCGATGAGAGTCATCAGACCATCCCGCAGCTAGGCGGCATGTTTCACGGCGATCGCTCGCGCAAAGACGTCCTGGTCAACTACGGTTTCCGGATGCCGAGCGCGCGAGACAATCGCCCACTGACATTTGAAGAGTTCGAGAACCGCGTCAATCAAATTATCTATGTTTCAGCAACCCCCGGTCCGTACGAGTTGACAAAGTCGGCTGGCGTTGTCGTGGAACAGATTATCCGGCCCACTGGTCTGGTGGATCCGGAGGTTGAGATTCGCCCGATCAAAGGACAAGTGGACGATCTCTTGAATCAGGTCCGCCAAAGGGTCGAGAGCAATGAACGCGTTCTCGTGACCACTTTGACCAAGCGAATGTCCGAGGATCTGGCCGAGTATTATGCGGAAGTCGGAGTGAAGTGCGCTTACCTGCACTCTGAAGTCGCCACCTTGGATCGAATCAAGATTCTGCGCGATCTGCGGCGCGGTGAGTTCGACGTCCTGATTGGCGTCAACCTATTGCGTGAGGGTCTGGACCTGCCGGAAGTTTCGCTGGTGGCCATTCTGGATGCCGATAAGGAAGGGTTTCTGCGGTCCACAGGCTCTCTGATTCAAACCATTGGGCGCGCCGCTCGTCATCTGAACGGAAGAGCGATCTTATACGCGGACGTCATGACGGTCAGCATGAAGCGGGCGATCGATGAGACAAATCGCCGCCGCGCGATACAGCGTCAATACAATGAAGCGAATGACATTACTCCTCAGTCGATCATAAAGCCGATCGATATGAGCCTGATCGCGATCGCCGAAGCGGATTACGTCACGGTCCCAGTGGAGCCTGAAGATCCAATCGAGGAGCTGACTCCTCAACAGCGCGAACACTTCATCCATGAACTGGAGCAGAGCATGCGCGATGCCGCCAAAAAGTTCGAATTCGAGAAAGCGGCCCAGATTCGCGATCGCGTCAAGGCGCTCAAGCAGATCGCGACGCTTGCCAGTCCCATGTGAAGACGCAAATGTGAAGCGGCAAATGTGAAGCGGCAAACCGTCGGATTAGTGGGCGCGGGCAAATTTGCGGACGCCACGCTGTTTCGCGCGCTGGCTCTTGCCGGTGGCCTCGGTCCAGTAAAGGCGCCCTCGCTACGAGTTGCCAGCCGGATAGCGAACACCCTACGTGCCGGCCACCCGGTCCCCAATTATGCGGAGTTCGAACACTGCAGTTTGGTTTTGATCAGTGTTCCGGATCCCGTGCTAGCGGATATCGTTGGCGAGCTTGCGGCCCAATCAATAGCTTGGGACCGTAAAGCCGTTGTGCTATGCAGCGCCGAACGCGGATCGGAAGAATTGGAGCTTTTGGGGCTTCACGGTCCTCATGCCGGATCCCTGTGTACCATCCCGGGATTTGAACACCACTGGGTGTTGCTAGAAGGCGACCGGCTGGTCGAATCGCAAATCGCAAGTTTGATCGATACACGAGCTACCCGGCTAACTCTGATTCAGCCCTCCCGCAAGCCCTTCTACCTGGCGGCTCTCGCTTGCACGGGTTCGCTTTTCGTTCCGATGTTAATGGCGGCTGGCGAGGCGCTTGAGCAGTCGGGAGTGTCTGCTACACATGCCTCCGCCATTCTCGAGAAGCAGATTGAACGATCGACACGAAGTTTTTTCAAAGCGGGACGGAAGGCGCATCAGGAGAGCGGCGACGTATTCGAAATTGGCAAGCGTCTGTCGGCGCCGGATGCGAATCTGGCCGCCTTCCTCGATGAAATTGCCCGCGCACAACTGAACCGCGCGCGTAAGTAAGCGGTTGCCGCGCCGCAATAAAGCCCGCCACTACACTAGCTGCAGGAAAGCACAAGATCCAGAAGAGTGTTTCTCTGCCAAGCGGACGGGCAAAGACCGGATTGAAAACATCGGGGCCTTGGTTCTAAGTGCAACACAGGCAAGAATGCCTGTGCCACTCGTTGCAACAACGGCGGAGCTAGCTGAGATCCGACCGCAGTACCCGCAGCAACTCCGCCACGCTCCACGCTTGGGCAATGCAGCCGCGCGGGAGATGGGGCGGATCTCCATCGTAGATTTCGGCAATTGAGCCGAGTCCTCCGATCAACATCTCCGGTTCCATGCCGTTTACAATTAAGCGGCAGTGCTCTAAAGTGGTCTTGGATTTGCCGTTGGCCTTCAGATAGGCTGTTACAAAGGGACCCAGCAGCCAAGGCCATACCGTGCCTTGATGGTACGCGCCGTCGCGCGATACGCGATCGCCTTCATACCGGCCGCGATATTCCGGGTCGCTCCGTTCCAGCGTGCGAAGTCCCGCGGGCGTGAGAAGCTCGCGCTCGACGATCTCCACGACAGATCGCTGTTGCGCGTTGTTCAACAGATCGAAAGGCAGACTCACGGCGAAGAGTTGATTCGGCCTCAGCTTCGCAATGGGGCCGTCGAATCCAAGCACATCGTATAAGCAGTTGCGCTCCGGGTTCCAAAACTTTTGTGCAAAATTCGCGTGAACGCGATCCGCCATGCCGGCCAGTTTGTGGGCGTAGTCCGTCTCGCTAAACTCGACCGCCCAGTGCGCGGCTATACGGAGTGCGTTGTACCATAGCGCATTGATCTCGACCGGCTTGCCGTGCCGTGGCGTCACTACCCAGTCGCCCACTTTAGCGTCCATCCACGTGAGCTGGGTGCCCTCCACGCCCGCTGATAGCAGGCCGTCTTCCGGATCCACTTTGATTTCGTACAGAGTTCCGCGCTCGTGCCAACCGACGATCTCTTTCGCTGCCGGATAGAACACCCCTTTGATCCATGGAAGATCTCCGCCGCCTTGCATGTAGCTCCAGACGGCTTGAAACATCCACAAGGTCGCGTCACAGGTGTTGTATTCGGGAGTTCCGAAATCCGGGTAATGATTCGGAATCAGCCCTTGATTTAGATGGATCAGGAAGCTCTCGATGATATCGCGCGCGTCATTGAGCATCCCGCGCGTAATAAACAGCCCCGGGAGACTAATCATCGTGTCGCGGCCCCAATCCGCGAACCAGGGAAATCCGGCCATCACGGTCGGCCGTCCATCCTCGCGGCAGGCACGGAACTGATTCGAAGCCGAAGTCAACTTCACCTCAAAGGGGCTGTTCGCGACTGGAGGATTTCGGCGCAGCGTTCGCTTAATCTCGTCGATGACTGCGGTATCGTAGCGGTCTTCGTCATCGAGCGATGCCACGATGAACGCCGGCTGGTTTGGCTGTAACTCGAATTCAAATGAGCCGGGCGTGTAGAGGTCCTCGCGGAAATCCATTCCACGATCGAGTTCGACAAGATACTCGAAGTTGTAATACCACAGCCCGGTCGTATCGAAGCTCCTGGCATTGTGGTGGAACCCGATCGCGGCATAGCCCGGATAGGGCCGGATCTTGAAGTGCGCGGGATGCATTTCGACGGAACGGTTGAACTCCGGGTTGGCGTGTACGAGACTGTGATAATCGCGAAACGCGAGGAACGGCCGAACCGTCAATAAGCATGGCCCGGAGCAGGAATATTGGACCACCACCGCCTGCTTGTCCTTGATGAGAAATACTTCCTTGCTAAGCCAGCACTGATCGAGCTGCCAGGTCCAGCAAGGGAACGGATCCAGCCGGAAGGAGTCCAGCCATTCGAATCCCTTGGGACTGACGACGCCGGGGTATTGGTTAGTAGCTAGCTCATATCGCTGGCCGTCGATGGTGGCCTCTTCATCGAGCTTGGACAGCGTGACGCATCGCTGAAGAGGTTGACGTAAGCTGGCAACCAGCAGCCCATGGTAGCGGCGGGTATTCACTCCGGCCACCGTGCCCATCGCGTACCCGCCCGTGTTGTTAGTATCTAGCCACTCGAGCCGCGACGACCGATCGAAGTCCCGGCAGGCAGACCTGTCCAGGATCAGCACCGAGTGGCACAGGCATTCTTGCCTGTGTTGCACTTAGACGAAGGCCCGGATGTTTCAATCCGGTCTCTGTCCGGCGCCGGGCAAAAGGCCGGCTCCCGCGGACTCTTGTTTGCCAAATCTCGGTATTGCATCTCTACGAATGAGCGGGAGCTTCGTTGAGATTCTGCGCGGCCGATTCTCCCATCGCATTCAGTGTATTGAGCACGCGCGAGTTGAGCTGCTGCTTGGCATCCTCGCCGCTTTTCAATTCGGTTGGCGAGGATGGCGTCTCCGGCAGAAAGAAGCGATCCATCAAGCTGAGGATCGGAATTGTTAGCTCGGGCAGCGCGCCATGCAGCCTGGCGAGTAAGTTCGCAGGCAGGGAGAGAATGTTCTCAGCGTCACCCCGCTTGGCCGAGAGGACAATGGCGCGCGCTGCTCGTTCGGCGCCGATCGAAACCAGCGGAGACGCAGCGCCTACACTGAACCAGGCGAATTCGCGTTCATGAGCGCCTTTAAACTGCGCGTTCAGGTGAGACCCGGTGCGCATCAGACCCGGTACGATTGTCACCACCTTAATTCCGTAGGATGCAAGCTCGGCGCGCAAGCCTTCGGAAAGCGCTACGGCCGCAAACTTGGCGCAGCTATACGGCACCAGGTGAGGCACGCTGACTTTGCCGCCGATTGAAGTGATGTTTACGATCCGGCCTTGCCGCCGTTGCCGCATGTGCGGGAGCGCGGCAAGCGTTGTGTACAGGGTACCCCAGAAGATCACCCCCATCGCCGTTTCAAAGTCGGCGATTGTCATCTCTTCCAACGGGCCCACTTGAATCACGCCGGCATTGTTTACCAGGACGTCGATTCGGCCGAAGCGGCCGATCGTCTCCGCTACCGTACGATCCACCTGCGCCCGATCCGAGACATCACAAGTGATGGCCTGACACGGCACGCCGCGCGCTTCCAGATCTTTCCGGGCGCGGTCCAGTTCATCGCTGTCCCGCGCGCAGATTACGAGCTGGCATCCCTCTGTTCCGAACTCGCGCGCTAACTGCAGGCCAAGCCCCCGCGAGCCGCCTGTGATGAAAACAACCTTTCCTCGCAGGTCGATCTCCTCACGGCGGCGCATAAGCGAGTAAGTTGCGAGCCCGGCTCCGAACCCCGCAATTCCCACCACTGAGTGGAGCAGGCGGCTTCGCCTGCCCGTGAATTTTTTCGGCATCCTATTAGGCGGTAGCTGAAGCCGCGGTGGTGATAGCCGGCACCGCGGGTCTACGGAGCAGCTCGGACCGGGATGCCGCCCCCGCCAGTTTGCCGCAAAGACTCAAAGCCTGGGCGGCCACTTGGTCCATGTTGTAATACTTGTAAGTCGCCAGCCGCCCCACAAAGTGAACGGCCGGAAATCCCTCCGCCAACGTTTGATACTGCTTGTACAAAAGATTATTTTCGGGCCGGGGCACGGGATAATATGGGTCCCCTTCCGCTTTCGGAAACTCGTACACGATACTGGTTTTCGCGTGATCCTGGCCGGTCAGATACTTGAACTCCGTAATCCTGGTGTACGGCACTGCTTCACTGGCATAATTTACTACCGGGGCGGATTGGAAGACGCGCCTATCGACAGTCTCATGCTTGAACTCCAAAGACCGGTACGGCAACTTACCGAACCGGTAGTCGAAAAATTCATCGATCGGCCCGCTGTAGATCATCTCCTTGTAACGAACGAACCTCTGAATGTCCCGATAGTCCGTGCCAAGTTCAATCTGAATGTTCTTGTGATCCAGCATGTTCTCAAACAGGCGCGTGTAGCCGTGCAGCGGCATGGATTGGTAAGTGTCGGTGAAATAGCGATCGTCCCGGTTGGTACGCACCGGTATTCGAGCAATTACGGCCGCGTCCAATTGGGAAGGATCCAAGCCCCACTGCTTTCGCGTATAGCCGCGGAACATCTTTTCATAGAGCTCACGCCCTACCCGCGAAACGACCACATCCTCGGACGTCCGGATAGCGCTTTTCTTCTCGGCTCGAGCTGCAAAGAATTCTTCCAGTTCCGAGGCATCCAGATTCAGTCCATATAACCGGTTGACGGTATCCAAATTGATGGGGATCGGGACCAGTTTGTCATCTACGGTGGCGAGCACCCGATGCTCATACGGCCGCCACGCCGTGAATCGCGACAGGTACTCGAAGACTTCGCGCGAATTCGTGTGAAAAATGTGGGGACCGTATTTATGGATTAGAATCCCATGCTCATTCCGATGATCGTAGGCATTGCCTCCGATATGCGGACGCCGGTCTACCAGCAGAACCTTCTTGCCGAAGCTCCGGGCCATCTGTTCCGCGATTACGCTGCCGGCGAATCCGGCGCCTACGATCAAATAATCAAACATGGAATACCCTTTCTATTGAAGTGCTTCATTTAACGGCGATATCCTGACTGTGCGTTTCGTTCCGCCCAACCGCGGCTCGATGACCTTAAACATTCGAAGCCAGGTCAGGTCCCAGGAATTATTTCTCAGCAACCGGTCTACCTTCTCGAGCCAGCCGGTTTTTTCGATGAGCATGGCTCTATCCATGGCCTCAATGAACTCGCCGGGTGTATCGGCAATCTCCACGAGACCCAATTCCCCGTATGGCCGGATCACATCCCGGATGGATGTAGAGACAGCCGGCTTTCCCGCGGCAAGATATTCCGGAGTCTTCGTCGGACTGATGAATTTAGTGGCCTCGTTCCGGGCGAACGGAAGCATGGCGACATCCCAGCCATGTAGATACAGAGGTAATTCCTTATAGCTCTTCCCGCCCAGATAGTGGATGTTCGGCAACTTCGGCAAAGCGGCGGAATCGATCTTTACGATGGGGCCAAGCATCACCAAATGCCAATCGGGCCGGGTCTCCGCGATCTTTGCCAGTAGATCCAGGTCCATTCTCTCGTCGATCACCCCGCAGTATCCGATTCGCGGATGCGGAATCCCGGCCTGATCCGCTGGATCGGGCAATTCCTGGCGCGCCTGGGCAAAGTGCGGCACATCTACGCTGCTCGGGAAAGCATGTACATCGGGGTGTTGCTCGCGCTTCGCTTCGTACAATGTCTGTCCGCCGGTAAATACCAGGTCGGCCATGGCGAATAGCTGTTTTTCGCGCTCTCGTAGGGCCGGAGGCGCTCCCTGAAACGCCGCCAGCTCATCCATGCAATCGTAAATAACCAGCAGCGGTCTCATCTCGCGAGTGAATCCCATTGCCATGGGCGTGTAATACCAAAAGAAGTATTCATCGATTCTGGCCATCGCGATCAGTTGCTTCAGCAATGTCTCCTGAATCCGATCCGAGCGTTCTTCCGGCAACCCTGGCGCAAAATGGGGCACTACGATGTACACGCCACTTTCGGCATCCACCCTGATTTCGAGCCTGGGCTCTCCACCGGAGAGCACCGGCTCCTCAACGAAAAAAACACGGGTAACGCGCGTGAAACGGCTCAGCAGATGCTGCGGCCGTTGATAGACGAACCCCCACCGTAAATGCGAAAAACAGATCAAATCCGCACTGAGCTTCATGCGTTTGCCGCCTGCGCCAAAAGATTCTCTGGACTGAATCGCCTGCGTTGTTTCTCTATTTCACGCGCGAGCGGTTCATACATCTCCCGATGTCCGTCCCTGCCGGGGTAATCCAAAACTCCGTTGTGGCAATGCCTGTCGTCGTCCCAGCCAGGGTGATTGACCATTGGATAAAGGCAGATGCCTTCAACGGGCACCCCGGATTCCCGCGCAGCCATAACTTCGTCCGCTACATAGGTCAGCCAGGCAGGCCGGCGATCGCCTTCGATTCCGGTCTCCGAAACAAACAAAGGCCTGCCGTAGCGGTCGTAGAATTCCCGGAGAATTTCGCGAAACGGCCGGTACAGGGGATCTCCCTGTTGCAGAGTGCGGCCGTGGTCGATCCACTGGTTGTTCGAATAGTAATTTACACCGATGATTTCTCCGTAGTCCCGCCGCCCGTGTAACTGCGGAGATATCTTTCCGGTCAACATATCCAAAGCCTGAAATTGGGACAGGCGATAGCCTTCCGCGGCAGCCTTATCTTGGGGCCGCAACGGGCTGGCAACAATGTGTATGGCTGGCTCGCAGATTACAATTCGCGCGCCGGGAAGCACACCGCGAATCGCTTGGATGGCCGCGATCGTTGCGAGTACCAGTTGAGTTTTTAGCTCTGATCCCCGGCCTGTGGCGAAGGGATTCACGTATGCGGTCTCGCCACCCGCCCAGGAGAGAAAAGACATCTCGTTGACCGGACAAATGAATGCCGTGCCATCCGTCTCATTCTTCAGCAGCGTTGCGAACGCACTGGCAAACTGCCCAAAGCGTTGCACGAATTCGGCTGAAAAAATATCGATGTCGTCCGGCCAGCCGAAATGATGCAGATCCCAGATCGCCTGAGTTCCCGTAGTCTGCGCCGCGCGTAACATGGGCACGACCGATGAAAAATCGTAGTGGCGCGGCCGCGCTTCAATCACATGCCAACGCACGCCATCGCGAACCGTCCAGATCTTCAAATCCGCCAGAGCGCGATAGTCCTCTAACGCAAAAACGTCATGCCGGGTGGCGGCGATCAGGTCCAAACGCTTGCCGTCCTTGCGGCGATGGGTAGAACATTCAAAGCCGCCCTGCAGAAAACTTTTGAACAACGGTATGGACTGACCGGTCACAGCCTGATCACCACTTTGATGCAGTTGTCCTGTTTGTCGCGGAACGTCCTGTAAGCTTGCGGTACCTGGTCGAGCGAAATACGATGCGTGATTACGAAGCTAGGATCGATCTCTCCACGCTCGATGCGTTCCAGAAGAGGCCGCATGTAGCGATGCACGTGCGTTTGTCCCATGCGGAACGTAAGACCTTTCGCAAAGGCAGCGCCTAGCGGAAACTTATCCAAAAACCCGCCGTACACTCCTGGAATCGAAACGATTCCGCCTTTGCGGCACGCCTGAATGGCCTGGCGGAGCGCGTGTGACCTGTCGGTCTCGAGCAGCATGGCTTGCTTGGCGCGATCGTATAGCGCGTCTACCGAAGTTCCGTGCGCTTCCATCCCAACGGCATCGATACAGGCGTCCGGACCCATACCGCCAGTCAATTCCTTCAACTCCTCTACCGCATTGCAGGTCTGATAATTCAGCGTCTCGGCGCCCGCTTTGGTGCGTGCCATTTCCAGACGCTCCGGAAAACGATCGATGGCGATAACGCGCCTAGCGCCGAGTAAGTAGGCGCTCTTAATGGCGAACTGTCCCACTGGGCCGCAGCCCCATACGGCAACCGTCTGGCCGGGCTGGATGTCGCAGTTCTCCGCCGCCATGTAGCCGGTGGGGAAAATGTCGGATAAAAATAATACCTGTTCGTCACTCAAATTCTCCGGCACCTTTAGTGGGCCGGTATTGGCAAAAGGAACTCGCACATACTCTGCCTGGCCGCCGGCGTATCCGCCATACAGATGCGAGTAACCGAACAATCCGGAGGCGGACTGTCCGTACAATTTCTCCGCCATGCCGGCATTCGGGTTTGAGTTGTCGCAAAGAGAAGTCAGACTTTGCCGGCAAAAAAAGCAGTTGCCGCACGCGATCGTAAATGGAACCACCACGCGATCGCCCTTCTTAAGGCTGCTGTTTTCCTTCCCCACTTCGACAACCTCGCCCATGAATTCGTGGCCCAGGATGTCGCCTTTTTGCATTGTGGGAATATAGCCATCGTACAGATGAAGATCCGACCCGCAGATGGCGGATAATGTAATCCGTAAGATTGCGTCCCGAGGATTGATGATCTTTGGGTCCTCGACGTTTTCAACCCGGACGTCCTGGCTACCGTACCAACAAGTCGCTTTCATAAGGAAGAAAAATGCCCTTTCCAGCTTTTATTCGAACGTGTGGCAATGCACGTGCAGAACTATCAAGTAAGACTACAAGGAATTGGCAGCGTTTCAGGGAAAAAATTCCCCGATTCCAGGCAGGGTCGTGCAGACGCTGTAAATCTTTCATTCTGATGCATGTAACATAGCTAAAGAACATGGCTACAGTGGACAAAGCGAGCCAAGCTGGAGAAAAGGGCTTAAATGTTTGTGACGAGCATCCCACTCGGGATGTCTTCCATCATTTTCGTATGTTGTGGCGCGACCGCGGGCAAGTTGCGGGCCTGGTCAAATCCACATTCTCGGCGTGGAGTGAAGACAACATTCCACGCCTCGGCGCAGCCTTAGCTTACTATACCGCACTTTCTCTCGCGCCGCTACTATTGGTGGTCGTCGCGGTCGCTGGTCTTGCATTTGGAAAACAGGCGGTACAGGGCGAGCTTGTGTGGCAGATCAAGGACATTGTTGGGGAGCAGGGCGCGAAGGTGATTCAAGATCTCATCCAGGCGGCACACACGCAAAGGGGCGGAATCGCCGCCACCATCGTCGGGCTGCTCACTCTGTTCTTTGGCGCCTCTTCGGTGGTCATGGAGCTCTCAGATGCTCTGAATACGATCTGGCATGTTCCGCGCGACCCGAATCAAACCGGGCTTACCAGCATGTTCCGTTACATGAAGCAGCGGTTCGTGTCCTTCGCCATGGTCCTGGGCGTCGGATTTCTGTTGTTGGTTTCGTTGCTGGTCAACGCCGGGCTAAGCGCGGCAGGGAGATTCTTCGACCAATTGCTGCCCGTGCCCGAATACGTCTTGCACATTGTGAACCTTACTATCTCTTTTTTGGTGATCACCTTTCTTTTTGCGGTAATTTACAAGGTGCTGCCGGATGTTCGCTTGAAGTGGAGCGACGTTGCGGTGGGGGCCGCGGTAACTTCGCTGCTCTTCACGCTCGGAAAATTCTTGCTCGGCTTGTATTTGGGTAAGAGCACCATTGCATCTACTTATGGCGCAGCCGGGTCTTTCATTATTGTGTTGGTGTGGGTCTATTACTCCGCTCAGATATTTTTTCTTGGAGCGGAGTTTACGCGCATCTATAGCATTCAATTCGGTTCTCGTTTTACAACCCAGTTACAAGTAACGCCAGAAAACTTGGAGCCCACTAACTTGATTGTGAGCCCCTCAGCCATGCGTTAAACAAGAGGACGCCAAATGCGCAAGACAGTAGCCGGAGTTTTTGAGCGATTTCTGCTCGCCGAGGACGCAATCCGGGATTTGGAGAAGGCCGGTATTCCACGCGATGACATCAGTATCGCTACGGCGGATGCGAAGAATGCCGGAGGGGAGGCAGGAGATACCGGAGTTGGCGCTGGCGCCGCAATCGGCGGGGTGGCCGGTCTGGCGCTCGGTTTGAGCGCTCTTGCCATCCCGGGGGCTGGCCCAATCTTGGCCGCGGGTCCGCTTGCCGCGGCGCTTGCCAGTGCTGGGATCGGGGCGGCGGCAGGCGGCTTTCTAGGTGCGCTCACCGGAATGCATGTCCCCGAATACGACGCGGGTTATTATGCGGAAGCGGTTCGCAAAGGTGGCGCTGTCGTGATGGTCCACGCCGAAAGTGACAGCGCGGAAACGGCGCGAGAGGTTCTGAACCAGGCAGGCGCGCAAAATGTGGGTGAGGAGGATCCCCGGTCTTCGGAACCAAATGCTCCTCAGGTGACCTTGTCCGGCGCTCGGATCTATAAGGCCGGTCTCGAGATGAACCCTCGAAAAAGCCGCTTTGAGGATACCACTAGTCCGATCTCCGAGTAGCACAGGCATTCTTGCCTGCCTGCCCGCAAGCGGGTGTTGCACTTAGACAAAGGCCCTGACTTTCAATCCTGTCCTTGCCCGGCCGCCAGGCAGGGAAATACTCCCGCGGACTCTTGTTTGTCAACTCTGGTGAGAAATGCGAACTTAGCGGTAAACACGGCTGCCCGGCAGCGCTCATCGGCCAGAAGAGCACTGCCGGATAGCTGCTTTCGCCTCACCGGTCGAACCTTGGTGAGAAGATGGCGTCCGATTGCGGCGACATCAGAACCCATAACCCATACAGGCCAAGCGCCGTTCCGAGCGGAATGTTGATCAATCCAAATGTTGCAACGATCATGCCGAACGAGCGGGCCCAGGGTTTAAGGCGCATCAACCCCGCTCCCGCTATGATGTAGGGGATCGCCAGCACCGCTATAAAAGTCATCCAAATGAACACCACCACGCTCGGAATGTAGTCGTTCAACATGGCGCCGCCATCTAGAAGAGTCAGGAATAAAACTCCCCCGATCCCACTAACGATCCCGGTCACCATGCTGAGAATCCCAAGTCTCCGGATATGGTCTTCCAATTTACGGGCCGGCCTCAGTTGAACAATTCGGGATAAATCGCATCGCTGACTTTATTGTACGTTCGATTGGACGAAATTCTTCATGTAAACGCGGCTTATGTGAACCAGTACACTAGTACCCCCGCAGCCCGCACGCTATAATAGGAAAAGGGCCGATCGCCGGAATCGGGACCATGGCGAGGGAACGCAAGTGATAGAACATGCATTCATGCCGCTGGACGAGAGGTCATGGTAACGGCGGCCATGCCTGCCATGCTCCTGGCTGGATCGGTAACCAATCAGTGGGTCAATGCGCTGGCCGACGACACCTTTGCTGGAATCCATCAATTAGAGTTTTTCGACTGGGCACTCCTGTTACCTTATTTCGCCGTCCTGGCGATCCTTTCCGTTTACGGTATTCATCGATACGAAATGGTGCGCGGCTATTTGAAGCACAAGAACAAGCTGCTATCGGAGCCGCCGGTCAGGTTTGAACACCTTCCCCGAGTGACGATTCAGCTCCCGCTTTACAACGAGCGTTATGTCGTGGAGCGATTACTGGATGAGGTCAGTAAGACGGAGTATCCGTGGGACTTGCTTCAAATCCAAGTGCTCGATGATTCAACCGACGACACGCATCCATTTACGCAAGCCCTGGTAAATGAATATCGCGCGCAAGGCGTGCCAATTGAATATCACCACCGAGCCCACCGCGCGGGCTTCAAAGCAGGCGCGCTGCAAGAAGGAATGAAATCAGCGACGGGCGAATTCATTGCCATTTTTGACGCTGACTTCATACCGCCGGCCGATTTTCTCATGCGAACCGTGCACTACTTCGCGGACCCCGGGGTTGGAGTAGTGCAAACGCGCTGGACGTATCTCAACCGCCATTACAACCTGCTGACTGAAATCCAGGGCATGTTGTTGGACGGCCACTTTGTGCTCGAACATGGCGCGCGTTGCGGCGGCGGCCTGTTCTTCAACTTCAACGGCACGGCCGGCATTCTCCGGGCCAGGATGATCGAGGATGCCGGCGGCTGGCAGCACGACACCCTTACCGAAGATTCCGACCTAAGCTACCGGGCCCAGCTCAAAGGCTGGCGCTTTCTCTATGTGCCTGGGATCGAGTGCCCGTCGGAGCTTCCGGTGGAAACCTATGGGTTCCAAGTGCAGCAATCCCGCTGGGCGAAGGGTCTCACACAGGTCGCGATGAAACTGCTGCCCACGATTCTGCGGGCCGATATCTCGAAGCGCAAAAAGCTGGAGGCGTTCTTCCATCTCACCCCCAATATTTCCTACCCCCTGATGATCGTTGTTTCCGCGCTGATGTTTCCTGTGATGATCGTGCGGTTCTACATGGGCTGGTTCCAGATGATAATGATCGACTTTCCCTTGATCGTGGCCTCTTTCTGGTCGATCTCGGCGTTTTATCTGATGGCCTCGCATGAGTTGTTCCCGAAGAGCTGGAAGCGGGCAGTGCTGCTGCTCCCTGCTCTGATGGCGGCCGGCGTGGCGCTTACGATCATCAACACTAAAGCGGTACTCGAGGCCATCTTCGGGATTGAGACGAGCTTCGTCCGAACGCCCAAGTACGCGATTGGCGGCCAGAAGCTCAAGCTCGAAAACATCCAGTACCGGCGGCGGAGCGGCTGGCTACCCTACGCGGAACTGGTATTTGGCAGTTACTTCGTGTATATGGTCGGGTTCGCGATCGAGAGCTCGAACTACCTGGCGATCCCGTTCCTGATGCTGTTTGTAAGCGGCTATTACTGGGCGGGAATGAGCACGTTATATCAGGAGTATCGAGGCCGCCTGCAATGGCAGCGAGACCGGCGGCTCGCGCTCGAAAAGACCGCGGCGTAGCATGCACGCGTCACCCTCGAAAACCCGCTGCATCCCGCCGTCGTGCACCGAGTGGCACAGGCATTCTTGCCTGTGTCTGGAGTTTCTACATATTTGTCAGGCTGCGGCCGCCTTGACCAGAGCTTCTTCAGTGATTTTGAAGCCGAATGGCGCCAGTAGTTGCTTGTTCTGCGCCAT
>JBPCOQ010000118.1:0-10883 GCA_051000095.1 Bryobacteraceae bacterium
ACTCTCGAAAACCCTCCCGTGGTGCGAGGTAGAGTGGAGCAGGCCGTTGGCCTGCCGAGCAGGCGAAACCGCCTACTCCACTCACTGCTTTTCATCGCCTTTGGTGGGCGATCCCGCGCCCATAAAACAGGCAAGCATGCCTGTGCCACGCTACGATCAGAGCTATGCCGGTCACCCCACTCGGTGAATCCGCCCGGCTGATTGCCCAAGCGCTGCAGGCGCGCGGCTATCAGGCGTATTTCGTTGGCGGTTGTGTGCGAGATCTGCTTCTGGGTCTCAGCCCAAAAGACTACGACATCGCCACCGACGCAAAGCCCGATCAGGTAATTCAACTCTTTCCCAAGGCAAATCTGGTGGGCGCGCATTTCGGCGTGGTGCTGGTAGACCGGATTGAGGTAGCCACCTTCCGCAGCGATCATTCGTACCTGGACGGACGGCACCCCGAATCTGTCATATTTGAATCCGATCCAAAACAAGACGTTCTCCGCCGCGACTTCACCATCAATGCGCTCCTGATCGATCCACAATCGCCGGACATCGAGGAGCCGGTTATCGATTGGGTCGGAGGTGTCGCTGATTTGCGCGCCGGCATCATCCGAGCCATTGGGATTCCCGAGGCGCGCTTTCAGGAAGATCACCTGCGGATGCTCAGAGCCATTCGCTTCGCAGCGCGGCTGGGATTCAGGATCGAGCCGGAAACCATGGCTGCCATTCGCAAGCTGAGCAAGCTGCTCGCGCGGGTCTCGCCGGAACGGATTCGTGACGAGCTGGTTCGGATTTTAACCGAAGGCGGCGCCCGCCACGGCTTCGAGCTGCTGGATGAATCGGGTCTGTTGGAGGTGGTCCTGCCCGAGGTGTCGGCCATGCAAGGGGTGCGGCAGCCTCCCGAGTTCCATCCGGAAGGCGATGTCTGGACCCATACCCTGATCATGCTGGACCGAATGCGTTCTCCCTCCCCGGCCCTGGCTTGGGGAGTCCTGCTGCATGACGTCGGAAAACCCGTTACTTTTCGAATTGCCGAGCGAATTCGCTTTGATGGGCATGTCGAGGCCGGTGAAAGGATCGCGGCCGCGATCCTCGCCCGGTTGCGCGTATCCAATGAAGATACCGAGCGCGTACTGGCGCTCATCGGGAATCACATGCGCTTCATGGACGTGCCTCATATGCGCGAGAGCACCCTCAAGCGATTCCTCCGGCTCGGCCACTTTGATGAGCATCTGGAGCTGCACCGCCTCGATTGCTCCTCCAGCCATGGCAAGCTCGATACCTACGAATCCGTGAAATCGCGTTTCGAAGCAGCGCCGCCCGAAGATTTGCGGCCGGCGCGGCTCCTGACCGGAAAGGACCTCATTGCCGCCGGATACCGGCCGGGCCCGCTATTCGCCAAAATGTTGGAAACGGTCGAGGACGCGCAGCTCGAGTCGCGAATCCGGACGAAAGAAGAAGCTATGAATCTGATCTTGTCTCTGTATGGGCCGCCAACAGGCGATTGACCTCTGCGTGCCCTGTGCCATCAGCTCCTGGGCAATGCGCCGGGTCAGTCCGAGGAATGCCCGCATCGCGCCCGAGCCGATGGTGACTCGAGCAACACCGAGTCGCTGAAGCTCCGAAACCGCCGGAGTTCCCGCGACATCAGGCTGAAATACCTGCACCAAGGCTTGCAACCCTTGATGGTTCGTGGCATTGAGCCGTTTCGCCTAATTCCCAATTCAGTTAAGCCTTCATTTCCGGCGCCTGTTCACGCCGGTTTGACCGACAGACCGGCTTTCGAGAACAGGATGACGCATCTGCGGACTATCCGATAACTGCCCCTCGCTCGCCGCGGTGCTGCTGAAGGCGATCGTGGAGCCTTGAGCTTCGGTAATATCTTCTAAAACCGCTTTGCGCACCCGAAGCGGATCATGAGTACGAAGCGCATCGACGATCCGCTGGTGCACGGCGCGAAAATCGCTATCTCGAAATCGGCGCGATCGCAGTTCGATATACATCAGGCGTTCCGTGCTTTCCAGATTCCGCTTCAGGAGTTCGATCAATTGCCGGTTCCGCGTCATTTTCGCAAGCCGCAGGTGAAACTCCGTGTTGATATGGATCAGGTGCCCAAATTCGTTCTGTCCCGCGGCGGGCGATACCGGCTTGACCACCAGCCGCTCCAGGTCGGCAATTTCCTCGGCCGTGGCGCGCACGGCCGCCAGTTGGGCGATGGCATCCTCCAGAACGATCCGCGCCTCAAACAGGTCGCAGACCGCGTGGAAACTGATCTCCGGAATGTAGTAGCCGCGGCGCGGCACCACTTGCAGCAAACCTTCGTGGTGCAGGCGGTTACACGCCTCGCGATACGGCGTCCGGCCAGTCCCGTAACGGGCGATCATGTCCGTCTCGGACAGAAACTCGCCCTCCTCAACCTCGCCTTTGAGAATGGCTTGCTTGATGGCGTTGTAGGTCCGTTCCGTTTGGGTCAAATTTGCGGGTGCGCGTTTTGCCATTCACTTCATGTATACCTCCAGCGCGTCCGAATCGGAAAACGAGCGCAATCTGCTGAAAGCGCCCGCAACGCCTGCATTCGCACTCAGTATACTCGTGATATATTATTCTGAGCGGCCAAAATGAAAATTGTTGAAGTCAGATCGGCAGGCTTGCGGTTTGGGACGCCTGGAGGAGGGTGGGCCAACGAGATCCAGCCGGACGACTGTGTCCACACTCTGGTCGCCGTGTTTACAGATGAAGGCGTGACCGGGTGGGGTTCGGTTTTCACCAACGATCAGTTGGTCCGCGGCGCCCTGGGTGTTTTGGAGCCGCTGTATTTGGGCGAGAACCCGCTCGAACCAGAGCGAGTCAGCGAGAAACTGCACGCCAACACGTTCTGGATGGGCCGCGGAGGGTCCGTTACACATACGATCAGCGGAATTGATATTGCAATGTGGGACATCCTTGGCAAGGTGACCGGCCAGCCGGTAGGGCGCCTGCTGGGAGGCCGGTACCGGGAGCGAGTACGGCCCTATGCCTCGCTTTTGATGGATGAGCCCGACGCGCTCGTCGAGCGTCTACTTGCCATCCGGGGCCAGGGATTTCGCGCGTTCAAGATCGGATGGGGACCGTTCGGACGTCAGAGCATGGCAAAAGACGAGGCGATCGTAAGGGCTGCCCGCGAAGCGATTGGACCCGACGCGCTCTTGATGGTCGACGCGGGCGCCAGCGATGCCTTCTGGCCGCAGGATTACAAGTGGGCATTGCGGACGGCCGATATGTTGGCTGGCTACGACGTCTACTGGTTTGAAGAACCTCTTGTTCCCGACAATCTGCACGATTACGTATTGCTGCGAGAACGCTGCGCCGTGAGGATCGCCGGGGGAGAAGTATTGACCCGCCGGCAATCGTTTGCTCCATGGCTCCAAGAACGAGCGCTCGATATCGTCCAACCAGACGCTACCAAGGTAGGCGGCGTCACCGAACAGCGGCGGATTGCCTGGATGGCGGAGGACAACGGGGTGCGATTCATACCGCACGGATGGAACACCGCGGTAGGGTTGGCTGCCGACCTCCAGTTGGCGTCGGCCAATCGCAACACCGACTTGGTCGAGTACCTTGTGGGATCTCCGTTCATCGACGGGTTAGTCGAAGACCCGTGGAAACTCGATCAGGATGGCATGCTGACCATACCGGGCAGCCCCGGTTTGGGAATCACTCTGAACATGGATGCGGTTGAGAGGCACACGGGTGAGCGGTTTGACGGGCGCCATGCGCCGATCAAACGGTCGTATGGTAATGGGGCTGGTGATACAAGTTGGGTGGCGTCTATAAATCGAAAGGAATAAGTATGATGATTTCACTGTTCCGCGCTCTGGTCCTGATAGGCGTGTCCACCCTATCGGCACTTGGAGCCGGCATCGGAACGCTCCAGGCAGGCGCGGCGAAAGTCGACATTACGCCTGCCGCCGATGCCCAACTGCCGATGAGCGGTTATGCCGGCCGCAAGGAAGGCTTTAAGGGAATTCACGACCATATCTATGCGCGCGCTGTCGTCGTGGGGGACGGAACCAGGCTTGCGGCGGTGGTCGCATGGGAACTCATCGGCGTACCCAATGCCGTTTGGGAGGAACTTTCCCAGCGCATCGCCAGGGAGATCGGTATACCGGTGGAGTACCTGATGCTCGCGGCGGTACACGATCACGCCGCGCCATCACCGGCCGGCATGTACGGCGACAACTCGCCGAAATCCGCCAGCTACACAAAAGGACTTGAGGATGCCACGGTCGAGGCCGTTCGCAAGGCCAAAGAGAGCCTTCAGCCGGCGAAAATCGGGATCGGAACCGCACAAGCGTACGTGAATATCAACCGCCGCGAATATTCGCCCAAGAGCGGGGGATGGTGGCTGGGTTATAACCCCCAGGGTCCATCCGACAAGACCGTTACGGTCATCCGGTTTGACGCGCTCTCTGGCAAGCCGATCGCATTCCTGATCAACTATCCGGTGCACGCGGTTGTGATGGGGCCTGACAACTATCAGGTCAGCGGCGACCTGGCCGGGGCCACCTCGCGTTTCGTGGAGAATTATTATCGCGGCAAGAAGGAAGACAATCCCCGCAGCGATGCGGGCGCCGCGATGCGGCGAAGGCCGGAAGAGTTCACCGAAGGAGTTGTGGCGGTCTGGACCAGCGGCGCGGCGGGAGACCAGAACCCTATCACGGAAGCACGGGGTGAGGACTTCACGCTGGTGGATGCGCTCGGCACGATTCTCGGCGAGCAGGCGGTGCGCGCGGCGGGCGCCGTCCACACTACCGACCGCGCCAGGATCTTGGGTAAACAAGAAGTCGTCACCTGCCCCGGACGGAAACTGGAACCGGGGCCCCGCCCGCGCAAGGAGTACAAGTGGGAAGACTCCGATCCGGTCAACATTCGCCTTAGCCTGCTGATGATCAACGACATCGCGTTGGCTGGTGTATCGGGAGAACCTTTGACCATGATTTACCAGCACTTGATGAAGGAAACTCCCTTCACCCACACGGTGATGGTGGCGCACGCCAACGGATCGAGCGGGTATATTCCGGACGACGCCGCATTCGGGCAGATCAGTTATGAGATCGCCACTTCCCACCTGAAGCCAGGCTGCGCTGAAAACTCGATCGTGAACGGTTTTTTGAATTTGATGGACCAGCGTTAGAGTGGCGTTTTCGCCTGTCCTCTTGTTCCACGAAAACCTGAGCGAACAGATGACTTTCGGTCGAAACAGACCGAATTTTCTTCGGGGTTGATGAGGGGGCAGACCGGTTTCGCCTGCCGCTCAGCGCTGGATAGCGGCTTTCCGTCCGGCTATGGCGCGCCCCTGCGCTGGTTTGGCCCAGATGCGGTACGCACCCACTCCGGTCGCGACAATCACGAACGCCATCAACGAGGGCCGCGGTTGAGTAATGAGCGCGTTCCCAATAAACCAAACGGACACCACCACAAACAGCCATAGCGTGTAGGGGTACATCCACATGCGATACGGGCGCGGCTGGTTCGGCAGTTTCTTGCGCAGTACGTGGACGGCAGCCGCTCCCATCGTGTAAAAGATCCAGGCGGCAAGAATTGCATATGAGTAGAGGGTTTCGTAAGAACCAGTAAGGACTAGAACCGCAGTCCAAACCCCGCCACAAAGGATGGCAAATGCCGGCGTCCGAAACCGGGGATGCACACGGCCGAACGGCGCGAAGAAAAGCCCATCCTGGGCTTGTGCGAACGGCACGCGCGCCGCGGTCAGAATGCAACCATTCACCGCACCGATGATGGAGAGCAGAACGGTAATGGACACGAAGGTCCCACCAGCCGGTCCCATGGTACGCGTGGCCAGATCGGCGCCAACCCGCTCACTGGCCGCGATCTCCGGGATACTCATGCCCTTCAAATAGGCGGCATTGGCAAAAATGTAGAGCGTGGCGACCACCGCCATACCGATGGCGAGCGCGCGCATCAGGTTTCTCTGCGGGTTCCTCACTTCTCCCGCGACGAAACTGACATAGCTCCAACCGTTGTAGGCCATGAGACAGGCGGCCATCGCGATCCCGAAATGTCCTAACGAAAACGGCGTCCGGGTGGCTGCCGTGGCGGTCGGCGTGGTCTTTGTGCTTAGGAACGCCGCGCCAATGAGAACCACCAATCCCGCAATTTTCAGGAACGTAAACGTGCGCTGAACCCGAGCGCTTTCGCGTACACCAACATAGTTGACTGCTGAAAGGATTGCCAGGAGTGCAAGGGATACCAGCTTGCTCATCACTGGAGTCAACCGCACGAACTGGCCGGCATAAATTGAAAACGTGACGGTCAACCATGCTGTGCCGCCTGCCAAAACCGCCAGCATGAAGGTCCACCCGCTCACGAACGCCCACAGCGGACCGTATGCTTCCCGGAGGTAAACGTATTGGCCGCCGGTAGCAGGCATCATTGCGCCCAGTTCCGCGTAGGCCAGCGCGCCGAAAAACGAAAGCACGCCGGAAACCATCCAGACGGCGAGTATCGCCGGCCCCGACGGCAGATCCCTGGCGATCAGGTTGGGCAGCACAAAAATGCCGGATCCAATGACGATGCCAATCACGATTACGGACGCGTCCAGCAGCCCCAGCGTGCGGGGCAATTGGTGTTGGGTCACGATAGGTTCAGTATATCCTGGATATACTGTATTGTTTAGAGAAGCGATTCAACCTATAGTGCCCTCAGGAGAACTGCTATGACTCGACGATCCTTCCTTGATGCTCTCACTGTGAGCAGCGCAACCGCCGCTTGGGGCGCGCCGTTCCAGGAGCGGGAGACACCGGCGGCAGTTGGCGTCTCGATCTTAGTGAATTCGAAAAACAGCCTGGCGGCTGTTCCCGAGAACTATAACGGTCTCAGCTATGAGTCGCGACAGCTTGCGGATCCCGGATTTTTTGCGCCCACAAACAAAGGGCTGATCGCTTTCTTCAGGAGGATGGCAAAACAGGGTGTGTTGCGCATGGGCGGCAATACCAGCGAATACACGCTGTGGTCTCCGGCCGGCGCGGCGAAGGATACGGCCGTGGTAGGTCCCGACGCGGGACCGGGTCCAAGGCAGCGTACACCCGTGACTCCCGAAGCTATCCGAAATCTTGCGGGTTTCCTCGATGCCACGGGCTGGCAGCTCATCTATGGCCTCAACCTGGGAAAGGGAACCCCGGAACAGGCCGCTCAGGAAGCTAAAGCCGTGAGCGACAGCGTGGGCCATCGCCTGATCGCATTCGGTATCGGGAATGAGCCCGATCTGTTCCACCGCAACCGCCGGAGTGACTTGCGGCCGGCGGATTGGAACTTCGCCAGTTTCTTATCGCAGTGGCGCGAATTCGCGCAGGCGGTTCGCAAGGCTGTGCCGAACGCATCGTTCAGCGCACCCGAAATAGCGAACGTGGTAAACAGAGCGGATTGGATTGAACAGTTCGTTGAGCAAGCCGGTAGCGAAGCCGCGATCGTGAGCGGCCACTACTATGCGGAGGGGCCGCCGGAAGATCCGCGCATGACCATCGAGCGCCTGCTCCAGCGGGATCCGCGTCTGCTGCCGAACACGCCCCGAACTATGGAAGCGGCTCGCAAAAGCCATCATCCGTTCCGCATGACGGAAGGCAATTCCTGCTACAACGGCGGCAAGCGGGGTGTCAGCGATACGTTTGCTTCGGCCTTGTGGGCCGCCGAGTACATGTTGTTTCTGGCCCAAAGCGGCTATGCCGGCGTAAATTTCCACGGCGGCGGTAACGGGATCTACACGCCCATTGCAGGCGATATCGAGGCCGGCTTTTCAGCGCGCCCGATTTACTACGGCCTATTGCTGGCGGAGGAATTTGCCGGGGCGACGATGGTCGAAACGCGAGTGGATGCAAAAGACGTGAATGTCAACGCCTACGCCGCCAAAACACGTTCCGGAATTCGAGTTGCGATTATCAACAAGGATTTGCGGCAAGCGATTCACGCAACTCTGCGTCCGGGTACCAAGGCGCGCAAGGCAACACTGTGGCGCCTCACCGCTCCCAGCCTGGAGAGCAAGACGGGCGTGCGATTGGCGGGTGCCGAAGTTTCATCGGAAGGCGCGTGGGCCGCGGAGCAGCAAGAGTCCCTCAAGGCAACTCGCGGACAATACACCATCGATTTGCCTGCAACAAGCGCAGCCATTGTCTTCTTAAGCTAGTCGCTGGGCGCCGGCACAATTTCGAACCGCCGCTCCCATACCGTTCGGCAAACTCACGTCGCTCGCCATCCCTGCTACGATCAGCAAGGGTACGCGCCTCCCGGTTACCTCCTTATTCGAACACCTTGAGCGAGGTTCAACGGTTAGACGAGTTCATGGAGTGGCTCCCTTCTGTCAGGCGGGAACAGGTGCATCAAGTCCTTGCCTTTGCCAAACGTTCTCTCGAGCAGCCCGCGGCGATTACGTGAAAGTATTGTTCGATGCAAACACCCCGGCCCAACGCCGCAGCGTCCGCGGGCCGCGGAATCTTCTCGACACATGATATATCTTGGATATATAATAACCGCAATTAAGGAGAGCGCAATGAGTAAGTTGTTTTTTCTTCTTTTGGGGAGTTGGTCTCTGGCCGCCTTCGGAGCTGACACAACGCCTCTACGGGCCGGAGCGGCGCGCGTGGATATCACGCCGGCCGCGAACGCCGCCCTTCCGATGAGCGGCTACCGAGGCCGCAAACAGGGATTCGAGAAGATTCACGACAACATCTACGTGCGTGCGATTGTGCTCGACAACGGAATCGCCCGCGCGGCCATCGTGACATGGGAACTGATCGGGGTTCCCAACGTCCTATGGTCCGAGGTGTCCCAACGAGTTGCCGGCGAGACGGGAATTCCGGTCGAAAATCTGCTGTTGGCGGGCGTCCACGACCACGGCGCGCCTTCGGTGCGGGGTGGCTTCGGGGAGACAGCGCCGAATACCGCCGCCTATACCGAAAAGGTGGAGGCCGCGACCATCGAGGCAGTGCGCCAGGCCAAGGCGAAATTGCAACCGGCGCGTTTCGGAGCAGGTACTGGCAAGGCATACTTGAACATCAACCGGCGGGAATACATGCCCAATCGTGGCTCATGGGGGCTCGGCAGAAATCCCGACGGACCCTCCGACAAGTCCGTGAGCGTTCTCAAATTCGAAGACATGTCTGGCAAGCCGATCGCTTTTTTCATCAACTATGCCGTGCATGGTGTCGTCATGGAGAATGCTCAGATCACTGGCGATCTGCCCGGGGCCACCTCGCGATTCGTGGAACAATACTATTCCGGCAAACAGCCCAAGCCGCGGACCGACGCCGGGTATGGTCTGCAACCTCGGCCGGAAGAGATTAGCGACGTAGTGGCGGTGTGGACCAGTGGCGCCGCCGGAGATCAGAATCCCATCGGGCTCGCAAGCGGATCGGACTTCACCCTTGTCGATGCACAGGGGCAGATTCTGGGAGAGGAGGTGATTCGGATAGCGCGCGGCATAAAAACCTCACCGCAGATCCGGATCTGGGGCGCCCAGAAGGTGGTTACCTGTCCGGGAAGCAAAATTGAACCGGGTCCACTCCCAAACAAAGAATACAAGTCTCAGGACGCAGATCCGGTAAACATTCGCCTCAGCCTCCTGATGATCAATGACATCGCGCTGGCCGGTGTATCCGGCGAGGTCCTTACGATGATTCATGAACACCTCAACGAGGAATCGCCGTTTAAGCACACCATCATGGTGACGCACGCGAACGGATCTTCAGGGTACATTCCAGACGACGCCGCGTATGACCAGGTGAGCTACGAGATTACTACGACCCACCTGAAGAGGGGTTGCGCTGAAGGCGCCATCGTCAACGGATTTATGGACTTGATGAATCGGTACTAAACGCGCGGTTCAGACAGGTCCGGAACCACGTACGGTTCGCGGTAGTCCCGTGTGAGTAGCGCGTTGGCCTCATCGGAGCCGATGAATCTCCCGGTCGCTTGTGAAATTCGAAGCGTACGGCCCGTCCGGTAGCTGATATTTGCGAGGTGACAGAACACGGCCGCGCGGGCTCCGATTTCGATGTCCGCGTGCAGCAATTTGTGGTCACGGGCGCGAATCGCATCCAGGAAATTCTTCATGTGTGGCGTAGTGGCCTCTTCGTCGCCTTCACGAGCTTTCTCGTCGACCGTTTTCTCGTATTTCTCCTGGCGGCTTGCTCCGGATGCGCGCGCCTGCTCGCCACTGATATTCCCGAGAGTACTTTTGTAGATCTGAAATCCCGCGGGGTCGATGACGAGATAACCGAGGTCGCCGAAAAAGATGTTACCTGTATAGTTGCGACCGTGTGGCGGCGCCAGGCCCTCCGGCGGGGTCGGCAGGTTGCGCACGTCGAAAGTAACTTGCACATCGCCAAAATCGAAGCTGTTCTGTTGCGTGTTCGGCGTCTCCTGATCGTCTTTCCAGACGTACTTGCCGCCCGTGGAGGAAACGGATACGGGCAAACCACCGCGCCCGATGCCCCACAGGCAGATATCCATTTCATGCACGCCCTGATTGCCGATGTCGCCGTTGCCGGTGTCCCAGAACCAATGCCAGTTGTAGGCGAATTTGTTTTTGCTGTAAGGCTTCATCTGAGCGGGGCCCAGGAAGCGGTCCCAATCGAGCCTCGGAGGTACGGGCTCATCCGGCGTATGCCCGATCGAAAACCGGCGGCGAAAACACTCCGCGCGCGCATGATACACCTGTCCGATGATGCCGTCGCGAAGCAACTGAATCGCTTTCATCTTGTACGGCATCGACCGGCTTTGCGATCCCACCTGCACCATGCGGTTATACTTCCGCGCGGCCTTTACCATTTGATTGCCTTCGAAAACGTTATGGCTGGCAGGCTTTTCGACGTATACGTCTTTCCCGGCCTGGCATGCCCATATCG
>JBPCOQ010000007.1:0-11037 GCA_051000095.1 Bryobacteraceae bacterium
CTTCCTTTTTTGGGGTGAAGCAGGCGGTTTCGCCGACGCGGAAGAAAAAACAAACCCAGGCAACCCCCCCTCCTCCACTCGGAACAATTGCAACCACCCCGCAAACGGATTAGACTCTGGGAGAGAAGCTATGCCTGATAACTCCGATCCCTCCCGACGTGATGTGATGAAAATTGCCGGCGCTGCTACCGCGGCCGCTGCCATCGGACAACTGCAAGGCGCCCCTGCCATTGTGAAAGCCGCGGGCGACCAGGTGAAGTACGGCGTCATCGGGACTGGTGGACGCGGAAGCTATCTGCTCAAGCACCTGACCAAGATCGACAATGGCCGATGCGTCGCCGTGTGCGATCTCGACGATGCTCGCCGGGACAAGGCAGCGGGCGTGATCGGCACCAATCCGGCGAAGTACAAGGACTATCGCGAGGTGCTGGCCGACAAGAACGTGGACGCGGTGATCATTGCCGTGCCTTTGTTCGAGCACTTCCGAATTACGCGCGATTCGCTGCAAGCCGGCAAGCATACTTTTTGCGAGAAGAGCCTGGTCTTCAAGCCCGAAGAGGTTCACGCGTTGCGGGCGCTGTACGCTCAGTATCCCAAGCAGGTGCTGCAAGTGGGGTTGCAGCGGCGGTATAGCAAGTTTTATCAGCTTGCCAAGCAACTTGTAGACAAAGGCATTCTCGGCGATGTCACCCATATCCATGCGCAGTGGCACCGCAACCCCGGCTGGGTGATGAACGGCTTCAACTGGCGCCTGTATCGGGAGTTTTCGGGCGGCCTGGCAGCGGAGCTTGCCTCGCACCAACTGGATGTCGCGGACTGGATCTTCGGCTCGTCACCGGAGTTCGTGATCGGCGTGGGCGGGCTCGATACCTGGAAAGATGGCCGGGACGTTTACGACAACATACAGCTTATCTACAAGTACCCCAAGAATCAGAAATTGGTTTACAGCTCGATCACCACCAACCAACATCTACCGTTATTAAACAGCAGCCGGCCCGAGTTCGGTGAAGTGATCATGGGAACCGCCGGCGCTCTTGAGATTACGGTCGGGGACGGCGAGGCCACCATGCCGACGGCGCTCTGGTTCCGCGAGCCATCGAAAGTGGTATCGCATCCGGCGCAAGGCAAAGAAGCTCCGGCCGCGGCGGGTGCGACTTACGCTCTCGGCGCCGCGCAAAAAGGAATGCCGATCGCGCTTGCGACTGACCAGCTCAAGATCGATCCAAACGATTCCTTCATGGCCAAGGAGATGAAATTTGCGCAGCGCTGGCTCTATTCGAAGGGCGTGATGACCGACGACGAGGATCGCAATCCGGTGGAAGCCGAGCTCGAGAGCTTCTTCAAAGACACGCGCACGGGCGGGCGGCCGAAAGCGGATATCGAAGTGGGTCTACACGATTCGATCGCGGTGATCCTTTCAAACCTGGCCATGCAGCAAGACCGCAAGGTGCTGTTCGAAGAGATCAACAGTATGGGCAAAACCGCCAGCCCACAGGAGATGGAGACTTCGATGCAAAGTGCCGAAGCCGATTATTTCAAGTCGCTGGCGAATAAGCAGTATACGAAGGCGTGAGTGGCAAGCCAGGGGCATGCCCCACTTTTTCATAACCGGCGCGTTGTACAGGTTGAGAATGATTTTCTCCGCCTGACCGTCACCGTCGAGGGCGGCCATGTCGCTGAGATTTTACACAAAGCCATTGGCGTAAACCCTCTGTGGATTCCTCCCTGGCCTTCCATTGAGCCATCCACCTACAGCCCGGCTACTCATCCCGAGTATGGCAATGACGCGGAGAGCAAGTTGCTCGCGGGCATCCTGGGGCACAATCTTTGCCTGGATCTGTTTGGCACTCCTTCGGAAGAAGAAGCGCAGGCCGGCATGACGGTACACGGCGAGGCTTCGATCGTTCCGTACGAGATTTTGGCCAGCGGGAGCGAATTAACAGCGCGCTGTGTCATGCCGGTCGCGCAGCTTTCGTTTGAAAGGCGCGTGCGGCTGAGCTCAAATCGTGTTGTATTTCGCGAGACCGTAGAGAATCTTTCCGCCCTCGACCGTCCGATAGCCTGGACGCAGCATGTCACGCTCGGGCCACCGTTCCTCGAGTACGGCGTTACGCAGTTCCGAATGCCGAGCGTGAAATCTCAAGAACTGAGTGAAGCTTTCACCACTCACCTGATGGACCCGCAACGCGATCGCGCCTACTTCTTCGCGTTCTCGCCGCCATCGAAGATGCTGTTCGGGTATATCTGGAACCGTAGCGATTTTCCATGGCTCGGGATCTGGGAGGAGAAGCGGGGCCGCGAGCATCCACCCTGGAACCGCCGAACGGTTACGCGTGGCATGGAGTTCGGGTATCGCCGTTTCCGGAAAGCAGGCGGCAGATGATTGATCGCAAGGCAATGTTCGGCGTCCCGGCTTATCGATGGCTGCCCGCCAAGAGTACCCTGCACGCGGAGTACTACGCGTTCATCACCGCGGCCGGATCAATTCCAGAGGGTCTGGAAGAACTGGAGGCCAGTCAATTGGCGAATCCCGCCTGACCAAGCGTCTTCGCAGGCTCACTCTCGTCAAAGTTTACGATGGCAGTTACCTGGCGTCCGTTATCGAGCAGAACGCCGTACGGCGGATCGACGAACTTGAAAATTGCGCGCAGCGGCTGCACATCGTTCGAAGTTCCTGCACTGAGTTTTGTGTCTTTGAGAAAGTCCGCGGCGAATTGCGGCATGCGAGTCGGAATCCCGACCACCTCCGTGTCTTTCCAATTCAACTTGGCCATGCGGCGGGCGGCGGCATCGCAGTGCATGCATTCGGGATCGTAGAAGAACAGAAAAATGTGCCCATGCCGGAGTGAGTATGGCTTGCCGTCAACCGTGATCGAATCCGGAGCCTTGAGCCCGCTCTGCCGCGACGCATTCACGCCATACGATACGCCGGCAAATACCGCGATCGCGCCAAGGATCACCAGCGCGGCACGAATCCCCGATGGTGGACGCGCCCACACCGCGGCCGCGGCCGCCACGATCAGCATCAACAGATCGCCCGCGAAGAACCCTGGGCCAATGGTGCGCTTCACCAACGGAAAACAAGTGCACTCCTTGCCCGCGAGCGAATGATAGTTCATGCCAATGTACAGCATGAAGGCGATCAGCAGCAAGCCTAACACCCAACCACCCCAGCGGCGGAAGCGCGGAACCACGATGAGTATGGCGCCGAATGCCTCGCCAATTCCGAGCAGCAGCGTAAATGGTAAAGCGAGCTTGGACGGAACCAAAAACTCGGTGAGAGCCTGGGACCACTGAAATGGGGACGTAAGCTTCCAGCTCCCGGAGACGAAGAAGAGAATTGCCAGAAAGACCGCGAACAATGTCCCCAGCGCTATCTTCCAGCGTGCCAAGTCGAACGCAGCCACATCTCGCCCATATTGGAGCGGATGAGCCGGGGTGTGTTCCATATAGTTATTGTAGATCGGCGAAGAAGTGGCTGCCGTCCGGCCGTCCGGCTCCCTCACAATAGCACCCGAGGATGTTTTATACTAACGTCCATGATGTGGGTGGCCTTCTTGATCGGTGCAATCATAGGAGGCTTGGCAACCGGCCTCTGGATGCGAGCCCGCATAGTAGAGCTCACTACAGCCAAGCGTTTCGCCGACGAAACCACCGCCAAACTCGGCGATACGTTTCAGGCGCTAGCCGACGCGGCTCTGCGGTCGAATCAAGGCGCTTTCCTGGATGCGACGCGCTCCACGCTCGATGGAGTGATGGCCCAAAAACAGACCGCGATCGAAGGCGTGGTCCGGCCTCTCACCGACTCGCTCGGGCGGCTGGAATCGCAGGTACGCGAGCTGGAGCTGGCACGCCAGAAAATTTTCGGCAGTCTGGGCGAGCAGCTACAGTCGCTCCAGAAAGAGACGTTTGCGTTGTCGAGCGCGCTCCGCACCCCGCATATCCGCGGCCGCTGGGGCGAAATCACCCTGCGCCGCGTCGCTGAGCTTGCCGGGATGGTGAAGAACTGCGATTTTCTCGAGCAAGCCACTCATGCAACGGACGCCGGAAAGATACGTCCGGACATGGTGGTCCGGCTGCCGGGAGATCGCTCACTCGTAGTGGATGCAAAAGTCCCGCTGACCGCCTATCTCGATGCGATGAGCGCCGCGGATGAGCCCTCGCGCCGAGCCGCCATGCAGCGCCATTGCCAGCAAGTGGCCGAGCACGTGAGACAACTCAGCAGCAAGCAATATTGGGCACAGTTCCAGCCGGCTCCGGAGCTGGTGGTATTGTTCCTGCCGGGCGACCAGTTCTTCAGCGCCGCGCTTGAGTTGAACCCCGACCTGATCGAGCAAGCCCTCGCGCGCAAGATCGTGATCGCCACTCCCGTTACTTTGATCTCCGTGCTGAAAGGGATCGCTTACGGGTGGGGCCAGGAGCAGCTCGCCGAAAATGCCGAGCGGATCCGGTGTGTAGCCACCGAGTTCTACGATCGTATGCAGGTGTTTTCCGATCTTTATTCGGATACCGGAAGGCAACTCGAGAAAGTAGTCGAGGTGTACAACAAATCCGCGCGGTCGTGGGATGCGCGTCTGACGCCTTCGTTGCGCAAGATGCGCGAGCTGGGCGTCGGCAGCGGAGATGACCCTCTGGCGCCTGAATTAATCGATGTGGTCAGCGCCCGGCCCAGAGCAGTAGGACAATAGGCGGTGTGCGAACCATCCTGCCAGTCCTGCTGATTTTTGCAGTCAGCTCCATCTGCCGCGCTCAAAAAGTGGCATCCACAAACGACACGGCGCAGCTCCTGAGCGAGTTGATTCGCGTCAACACCAGCAACCCTCCAGGACACGAAGGCGAATTAGCGGAGCTGCTGGCCACCAAGTTTCGGGCGCTCGGATTTCAGATCGATATCATACCGGCACCCGAGCCGGGCAAAGCGCATTTCATAGCACGCCTGAGAGGCGATGGGAGTAAGAAGCCGGTTCTGCTCGCGGCCCACGCGGACGTAGTCGGAGTGGAGCGGGACAAGTGGACTGTCGATCCCTTCCAGGGCATCGTGGAGGACGGGTACGTGTATGGCCGCGGCGCAATTGATTTCAAAGGCGGGATCGCGGTATTCGCGCAAGCGGTATTGATGCTTGCGAAGAACAAAATACCCTTGGCGCGCGATATCATTTTCCTCTCGGAAGCGGACGAAGAGGGCGGCCGCTACAACACCACATGGTTGGCCGAACAGCACTGGGACAAGATCGATTGCGAGTTTGCACTGAACGAAGGCGGCTGGATCATGAAGAACAGCGATGGGAAGGTCCGGTACGTTAGCATCTCAACCGCGGACAAGAGTGGCGTGTCGCTCGTGCTCACGGCGCACGGCACTTCGACCCACTCTTCCATGCCGCGCCCGGACAATGCAATCTTCACGCTCAGCCGCGCGATGACGAAGATCGCGGACTACGACACCAAGCCCTTCCTGATCCCGATCACCAAAGAATTTTTTATGACGATGGGGAAGACTAGCACACCTCCGATGTCCACCTACTTCGACAACCTGGCAAACAGCAAAGACCCAGAGTTGGTGCGCACCGCGGACCTCGAGATCAGCAAAGATCCACTGCTCCATGCGATCATGCGCAACACGATCGCCCCGGTGCTCATGAACGCGGGGTTCCGCGGAAACGTGATCCCCGGAACTGCACAGGCCACCCTGAATTTCCGGATCATTCCAGGCACTCATCCGGGAGATCTGATCCAGGAAATGAAGCGCGTCATCAACGACCCGCGAGTGGATGTGACATTCGCGACCACGGCAACAGGAGGCACTCGTCCGCTCGCCGTAATCGAACGCATGAGTAAGACCCAGCCATCGTCGCAGGATACCGAGCTATACCAGTCGCTCGCGCGGCAGGCCAAAACCATTTATCCGGAAGCGGCGGTAACCCCTTATCTGTTTCAGGCTGGAACGGATTCTTTCGCATGGCGCAGCCGTAATGTCCCGGTGTACGGTATCTACCCATACCCAATCGATGCCGACGACCTCGCACGCATGCACGGCAACGACGAACGAGTAAGCGTGGAATCGTTACGCACCGGAACCGAAATGATATACCACACGCTGGTGGAAGTCGCGGGGCGAAAGTAGGACATGCTTTGTCTCGAAAATAGCTGCCGGTAAGCTCAAGCAGCCGGGGCTGGCTCGGGATTCAAATTCACTTGCGCACCGAGGCTCTTTAAGCAGCGAAGATGATGCTGCATACGGGTTTTCTTCCCGCTAGCCGACTCGGGATGACCGCCGCAGCCACCCCGAACTGCCCGCGGGTGCGGAATGTGATTAACGCCTCTGCCCCGCTGATCGCCGCTGCCACAGACCAGCGTCTGCACAGCAACTCTTCGACAAAACGATGTATTACGCCGGGCAAGCCAAACTCCCCAAACGCAAGCGGAAACGTGCTTCCTCCCGCAAGGCCATGTGGCCCACAGCGCAGATGTTCCCGAAGCGCCAAGTGTAGGGATGCCACCAATCGCTTTGCACTCCAGCTTACTGCAAGCGGCTACCTACCAGGACCAATCAGCCCAACTGGAATTGGAGTTTTAAATGGAGCCGTGTATCGTTGGCTTGTGGCATTACGCTGTTGGCCTGCCCCACTCGGCCTCACCTTTGGCGGCTGCCGGATAGCCTGGTGCGCCGGCTCGGCCTCGCCATGTGCCAAACTCGGTTTTGGTGCGCTTTTCGGTCGTTGGTCTTTTTCTCCTCACTGCGCCTCTCTGGTCCGCCACACCCTGTGATGGCACTGCTGCCTATTCCCCGTGTGAGCTAACTTTCGAGTTGGACCCGGCAGAAGCTGTCGCGCACTCAAATCCCTACGCCACCGTCGAACTGCAAGCGGAGTTTCGGTCTCCGCGCTTCCACACCTATTTGATGCCCGGATTCTGGGACGGCGGACGAAAGCTGATAATTCGCTTCACGCCCACCGAACCCGGCCAGTGGACTTACCGCCTTACCAGCAATCTCACGAGTCTCGAAGGCAAACAGGGCGCATTCAACGCCGCCGAATCCGATTCGCCCGGGTACGTTCATCCGGCCAATGTCCATCATTGGGCGACGGACAACAAACAGCCTCACCTGTGGATGGGTTGGGTCCTCGACCACTTCGGCTCACTCGGCCCTACGGAATTCGAGCAGGCGATCAATGCGGCCGCGGCCGTCAAATTCAACCATGTGCGCGGATCGATTTTAGAAAGTGTAGCCTACTCCGGGACCGATCGCCCAAGTCTCGAATATTTCAAGGAGTTGGACCGTCGTGTGTTGTCCGTGCATAAGAGGCGGATCACTACAGACCTGGCGCTCGGGGCCAACCCGGATCTGTTTACCAAGCTCTTCCCGGACTGGCAATCCCGCAAGCGATTCGTTCGCTATGTCGTGGCCCGATACGGCGCTTTGAATGTCACGTGGCAACTGGTGGAGGAGTTCGAAGGCCACGTAAACGCCCGGCCCTTGTTGAAAGAGATGGGGCTCGCACTGAAGGAACTTGATCCTTACCAGCACCCGCGCTCGACCGGCGCCAAGCTGACGTCCTCCCCGTTTCTCGCCGACGGTTGGATGGATTTTATCATCGATCGTTCCGGCAACGACCAGATCGGATCGGTGGAACATCAGCTTTATCAGGTACCGTTCGTGGGGATTACCAGCCTGCGGCATCTCTGGAATTCGACCATGGACGGACAATATCCGGAGATCGAGGGCCCGTATGGCAAAGAGCCCAAGCTCTGGTTTGACCTCCTGGCTGACACGCGGCATTGGGAGTTGGAGCCCTATTTCGACGTCGATGCGGCGCGGGCGGTGGCGCTCCCGGATATTGAGTATCTTGTGTACGTGGAGAAATCCGCGCCCATTGAGCTATCGGTTGAAAAGCACGGCTATGATGTGAGCTGGTTCGATCCGCAAACGGGCGAAGTGCAGGAGCAGAAAAAATACAAAGGCGAGCACTTCACCAGCCAGCCTCCAACGGGCGCGCACCCCTGGGTTTTGCTGGTGGCACGAGAAGGCCGGAAGGAATCGATGCTCAAATCGTACAAGTTTGAGTCCAGCTACGTGCCGGTGCAGGAAGTGGAGCAAAACCCGCAGAAGGTTCCGTTCCAGATTATGCAACCTGCCGGCGACACGCTCTCGCTCTCGATGCCGGTGAATTTTGCCGTGAAGCTAACGCGTGAAACACGCGCGACCCGCTCCATGATGTACCTGTGGACTGGCGAGGTTCCGGCCGACGGGCAGGGTGTCCGCGTGCTCGGAACGGGTGGGCAGGGAAGCTGTCGAATTCCGCCCGATCTCGCCACCCGTTACCCGGCTGTTTTGAGCATCCGGGTGAACGCGCTGAACGCGAATGGGAAAGCTTATTCGGCGGACAAAGTGTACCAGCTCGGCAAATGAGATCAAGTGAGATCAACCGGTGATCCTTTCGCTCGATACGACATCCGAGTCCGGTAGCCTGGCGCTGGTGGATTCAAGGGGAGCGATTGCGGAGCTGCCCATGCACTCGCCGGATGGATTTGGGCACGTAGTGTTCGGGCAACTCGATCTCTTCTTACAGAAACACAGGATTGGCCTCGAGGAGATTCAGTGCTTCGCGGCGGCGGCGGGGCCGGGCTCGTTTACCGGAGTCCGAGTGGGGTTGGCGGCGATCAAGGGCCTCGCTGAAGCTACGGGGAAGCTGGCGCTGGGTGTCTCTAACCTTCAGGCTGCAGCGTATTTTGGAACAGCGCCATTGCGAGCGGTGGTGCTCGATGCGAGACGAGGCGAAGTATACGGTGCGCTGTACGACAGCGATCTGAAGCTAATCGGCGCTGAGATCGTTTCGAAATTCCCGGCGTGGCTCGCGAGTCTGCCTGCCGGACAGTTTGAGTTTGTATCCACCGATTTCACGCCATTCGGACATCTGGCGAATCCGGCCATTCAGGTTGTGAGGGCGCCGCGCGGACTGGCAGTTGCGGTTGGCTGGATTGCCGCGCGGGCGTTTGCGGCCGGCCAGGCAAGCGATCCGGCGGCGATAGACGCCAACTACGTGCGCCGCTCGGATGCGGAGCTGTTTTGGCGGGATACGGTGCCAGGGGCGCTCCCGTAAATATGGGACAATCGCGATGGATGAAGACCACCCTCGAAATTCCCGGCGCGCTCTTCAGGCGAGCAAAGTCGGCCGCGGCCGAACAAGGGATTCCCTTGCGGGAATTAGCTGCGTAGCTGCGCAAGGAAACGGCGAGTATCAACCGGATCATCGAAGAGGAGTTTTCGCCGCGCTTCCCGTGATTGTGCTCGGCGAGTACAGGTGGCACAGACTTCGAGTCTGTGTTGGTTTGATTCGTTTACAGCTCCTGACCTTGGCGGCTCGGTAACGCTTTGATTCTGCCGGGCCGGTAAAGCCAGTTTGCATTGCGCGGGCGGTCGCCGCTGCCAAGGCGCAACGTCACACCCCTGAGATCTGGCCGGCTATGTCCCAGGTTGCCGAGGTCGGTGGCCGAGCCATTTTACGGCTGCGAAAGCGAGCGCGTTTCATTGGACCATGATGCTCACGGGAGTGCCCGCAACCCAGCCTGCGCTCAACTCCATTATGGCCGACCCCTTCACAGTATCGGTCGGCACGCGAAAGTTCACCTGATAGCCGTCCATGGCGCCGGGAAGCCCGTAGGCTCCCAGCACCACGGCGGATGTTCCATTCACCCTCACCTCAACCAGCGAATCGACCGCAGTCAGGGGGCTGGCCGGAAATGTCTGGCCGGGACCAACACTGGGCGGGTCGGGCCAAGGCCCTTTAGTGCCAATCCCGCAAGCAGGGCCTTACCGAGAGCGGTTGCGTGCGCCGGAAAAAGGTTGGCGGCTCGCTGGCGCACGTAGCGAGAGGACCGTTTATGGTGGCGGACGTTGGACGCATTTCTTTGGTCCCCTGGAGCGGCCTGATCCGGGTGTGCCTGCTCTCGCTCTTGCCGGCGACAAGCAGCGGATTCAGACGGCACAGCTCCGGGCCTCGCTCGCCGTCAAATCGCGAGCTGGTCCTACTCGATTGGCAGATCGGCCGGGAACTACATTCGGGAACGCTCCAAACCCACACTCACGCCGAAACGCCACTCTTCGAGGTTGAAAAAACGAAAATGGACAACACCCCGCCAGCCGCCGCCGGCTTCGACGCGGTGACGAGCGCGAAATCGGTGCCGTGAGTCACGGCCGCGATGGCGCGCGCCGGCTAGTGTGTAGACTCCCGTCATGTCGCCCTGAGGATTGATCCCATAGAGCTCGGTGCCGTTAGTTCCGGGAAAATCAATCGTGGTGTATTGGCCCCCGCTCAGCAGAAAGCCATGAGTAACACCGGCGGCCATGTAAAGTTCAACGATGTCGCCGCGCGTGTTTCATCCCCCGGAATATGGTTGAGGTAGCGTCAGGGTAATCAATCGAGGTTTAGGTGGGGCGCAGCGCGAGTGAGCCGGCGGTGCGTCTTCGCCGTCTGCAAACAACGATCGCAGCAATTCCGATGCCGGCCAGGACTATCGAAGCCGGCTCGGGGACTGGGGCCGCTCCTCCAATCGGATCGAGAGCCGGATCATTGCTGCTCACGAAGGTGGTCTTACCATTCGCCAGGTCGAGCGTGACCACCTGATTCATCGCCGCATTGAAAGCGTAAAGCGTGCCGTTCACGTCGATAGCCGCGCTGAGGTTGAGCGCTGTAGGGGCGACAAGCGTCGCCCGCCCCGTCTTAGGATCGATCTGGTAGAGAGCTTTGGGAATCACCGGCTTGATTATAAAGGTTGCAAAAGTCCATGGTGATGGCGTCGAAAGTCGCGTACAGCTTTCCCTCCGCGCCAAATAGAGTCTCATCGAAAACATTGGTACTTCCATCTGGATTGGTAGAAAGAAGTTTAAACGGAAGCGGCGGAATACCGGTGGTGCCCAGCAACTTCGCACCGCCTGTCAACGGGTCAACGGTATAAAGATTGTTGGCCAAATCGGTCGCATAGAGAGTTCCTCCAAACTTCACAAGATTGTTCGCCGAGGTTGGTCCGCAGGGAGAGGCG
>JBPCOQ010000020.1:0-22404 GCA_051000095.1 Bryobacteraceae bacterium
AAGGCGTAAAAATCTCAGACGCTGCATTCAACGCCATCAACCTCGCTCGCCACACATTTCACGGCGACTGGAACTACACCATTTCCCCTGTGACCATATGAAGCATTTATTTATGCACAACACCTTATATTGATCGGACCCTCTCTGGATCGCTCGCTGTCAGTTGCAACGGCGGCGGCCAAGGCATGCACACGCACCGCACTCACGCACGCATCTGTCTCTTGCGGTTCGCGCGTGGCGCGGCCGACGTGAAACACACGGACCGGCGTCCGGCACACCAGCTCGCGAATCCGCTCCTCAGTCATGCGTCCAACCGGCTAAACTTGTAATCCCGGCCGCCGCGGCGCCGACCAGCTCCTTTCATTGCCCTCACGGTGCCGACGTCAGCACGCGATCGATTTGAAGCCGTGACTCAGCCTCCTTGGCGCATCGAAAGGATCGTCGCACATTTTCTGCTGCCGATCGTTTGGCCCCTGCCATCCTCCCACCCGCTAATCAATCACGATTTGCCCGAGTACTGAGGGGCACTCTGGCCAAAACTCTTGACATTTTCGCCCGCTTGCGACTAGACTGCGATATCAGTTCTTAGCAGTTAAGACGGTCGTTTTGGGAGGGGTTATGTCTTGCAGATTTCCGTTTGCGGCCATTGCTTTCTTGGCGATGGTAATCTCTTGTAGCGCTCAGGATCCGCGTGCGACTCTGGTCGGGACGGTGGTCGACTCATCCGGCGCGATTATGCCAGGCGCGGAAGTCCGCGCGATCAAAACCGATACTGGCGTGGTGTCACGCACTGCCGCGAATCAAGACGGGAAATTCAACATCCCGTTCCTCACCCCTGGTATGTACAAAGTCAACGTAGAGCAGTCCGGATTTAAAAACTACTCACGGGATAATGTCGAGTTGCGCGTCTCGGACACGGTCGATCTTACCATTCGGATGGAAATCGGGAGTGCTACCGAAACCGTAAATGTACAGGCAGCGACGCCGCTCCTCGATACGGATACCAGCACGCCCGGACAGGTGATTGATGGACGGCGGCTGCTGGAGCTGCCGCAAAAAGGCGGAGACGCGTTCGAGTTGACGCACTTCGTTCCGGGCGTGGTGAATCTAACGACTCTTCGTACATTTAAGCCGGATTCTCCGGAAGGCACGTCCCAGATCTCTGTCGATGGTACAACGCAATACAACACGCAATTCCAAATCGATGGAATCAACGATACGGTGAATGACGAGAATAAGGGATACGCGCGGGTCGCGTATATTCCGCCGTCAGGATCCATCGCGGAGTTCAAGATGCAGAACAGCCCTTACGATGCGAGCGCCGGACACGTGATGGGGCCCGTCGTGAGCGTAAGCACCCGCAGCGGCACCAACGCGTTGCACGGCACGATGTACTATTTCTTCAAAAACAGCGCGCTGGATGCGAACGATTTCTTTGTGAATAAGGCCCGGCAGACCAGGCCGGTCTATCAGGATCATCGCTACGGATTGACGATCGGCGGACCCGTGTTTCTGCCCAAGCTGTACAAGGGCCGGAATAAAACCTTTTTTTTCTACGCTTGGGAAGAGAACCGGTACACTTCGCCCGCAACCACTGCCGGGCAGACCGGCACGGTTCCCACTTTGGCTGAGCGCAACGGCGATTTTTCGGCCCTTCTGGCGCTCGGGTCGCAGTATCAGATCTACAATCCGTTCACGACCGTGCCCGCGGCCAACGGACGTTTTCAACGAGCTCCGATCCAAGACAACGTCATTCCGAAAAACCTGTTGAGCCCGGTTGGCCTTGCGCTGGCGAATCTGTATCCTCTGCCCAATCAGCCAGGGACCATCGATGGCCAGAACAATTTCTTTTATCCCGACGTTCGCCGAATTCTGTCCGATTCGCATATCGGACGTCTGGATCATTCTTTCAGTGAAAGAAACCGCCTGTTCTTACGGTTGAACCACTACAGCTTCGTAATTCCCAAGAACGCGCTTGGGATTCCCGCGAGCACCTTTACGCAACACCAGATCAATGAGGGTGCGGCCTTGGATGACGTTTTTGTGATTAGCCCAACCCTGATTCTTAATTTCCGCTACGGAATTACAGAGGCTGAATTCCCGGAAGTCCGAGCTACGGAAGGGACCGATCTCACCACTCTAGGGTTCTCGACGGGTCTAACCAGCCTTCTTGATTCACATCTTTCCACTGTGCCGCGAGTCGCTGTCAGTCCCTTCACGACCTTGTCGAACTGGTCGAGCGGCGACGGAACGAACACTGCAATCTCCCACGTCTGGGTAGCGGATCTTACCAAGCTGAAGGGATCCCACAATCTCAGGTTCGGCACGGACGTACGTTTATTGAGAACATTCGGAAATCGGTATCAGTCGGCGATCTCGCCGGATTTTTCCTTTTCGACGACCTACACACGAGGACCATTGGACAATTCATCTTCAGCACCTGTAGGCCAACAACTCGCGGCTCTGTTACTGGGTATTCCCGAGGGTTCGATGACCATACCTGCCGTAAACAGCTACGCGCTGCAAAACAAGTATATGGGATTGTATGCGCAGGACGACTACAAAGTGAATGCCAAACTCACGCTGAATCTTGGCTTGCGTTATGAACTGGAGTGGCCGGTTACGGAACGCTACAACCGGTTGGTGGCCGGCTTCAACCCGAACGTACCGAATCCGGTAACAACTCAGGCCATCGCGAATTACCAGAACAATCCTGTACTAGGCGTTCCAAGCTTCTCGCCAAAGGGCGGATTGACCTTCGTTGGTCAAAATGGGAATGGCAGAAGTCCGTACAAGACCAACGCCGGGCAATGGCTGCCCCGAATTGGTTTCGCCTACCAACTCACTCCGAAAACTGTTGTCAGGGGCGGGTACGGCATTTATTACGGCTCGTTAGGCGTGGATTCATTTTCCCCGATTCAGGCGGGATTCAACCAGACCACTCCTATACAGGCTTCTCTGAACAACGGAGTCTCGTACGTTGCCACATTGGCGAATCCCTTTCCAAATGGGTTGCTGCAGCCCTCCGGCGCCGCAGGCGGCCTGTTCACAAGCCTGGGACAGAATATCCAGTTTTACGACCGGAACACGAAACCGCCGTATTCGCAGCGATGGTCTTTGGGCGTGCAGCGATCTCTGCCGGGTCAGTTCGTTGTGGAGATAAGCTACGTTGGCAACCGCGTAACTCACATTCCAGTTACGCAGAATTTCAACAGTACACCGGCCCAATATCTGAGCACACTCCCATTCCGGGACCAGCCGACGATTAATTACCTGACGGCCCAATTCCCGAATCCGCTGGCCGGAACCAATCCGATTTACACTGCGCAGATTTCTCGCGCTACTTTACTGGAACCCTATCCAGAATTTGGGACGATCACGGCGCTGGAGCCACTTGGGTATTCGTGGTATCACGCGGGAAAACTCAGGGTGGAAAAGCGCTTGTCGCAGGGACTAACCCTGCAACTCGGATATACGCACTCGAAGTACATGCAGGCCACGGAGTTTTTGAATCCATCGGACACGGTTCCGTACCGAAGCCTGTCCGACATGGACCGCCCTAACGTGATATCGGCCACGGGCTTATGGGAGATCCCGGTGGGCCGCGGCCGGCGGTTCTGGACCAATTTGCCAAGACCGCTAAATGCCGCGATCGGCGATTGGCAACTGAACTTCACTGAGCTTCATCAATCGGGCGCGCCACTGCTGTGGGGGAACATTATTTTGAACGGCGATATCCACAACATCCCGCTGCCGGCGGATCAACGCAGCGCGGAACGGTGGTTCAACACCAACGCCGGTTTCAACACGGTGTCAGCCCAGCAGTTGGCGAACAACCTCCGCACCTTCCCGCTACGGTTTAACGGCATTCGGGCGGAAGGGCAGACCCAGTGGAACTTTTCGCTGATCCGGAACTACCAGGTGACTGAGCGCGTGCGAGTGCAATTCCGCGGCGAATGTTACAACGCGTTGAACCACCCCGTCTTCGCTGCGCCGAATACCACCGTGACGAGCACGGCTTTCGGAACGGTGACCAGCGACGTATCCGAACCGAGAGAGTTTCAGTTCGCGTTAAAGCTGGTGTTTTAGTGACACAGACTTTCTAGTCGGTGTTGGGTTGAATACTTGATCCTTCCGACGCCGGCTACCTAGTTGTTCGCAAATTCTATGGCGCAAAGGTGTACACCGCCGCGAAATCCTTTTTTTCAAGTCCGGATGCTCCTCGAGAACCTGATTTTCTGTCATTCCATGGGCCAACCGCCGAGGACGTCGTTCACGGTAATACGCATATTGCGGATGCACGGCTTTCCGTCCGTTTGCCATCTTCGATTGTGATTCGCCGGTGTGTCACTGCCACCGTCTCAATCAATTATGTTCGCAAATCCGAAGCAGCCGCCGGATCCAGGAATAGCGTCGCGTTCTGATGCCGGCGCAGCGCGGAAGCAGGACACGCCTCGCTGATTGCGTCCTGCAGCGTGGCTCTAACAGCCGCGCTTTTATTCTTGCCGTTCACAAAAACCAGGGCTCTCGGGACCTTCAGGAAAAAAGGGATGGTAAGCGAGAGCGCAACATCCGGCACATCTTCCAAACGCTGAAATTGCCCATCGTGCACCTGCTGCATGCGGCAGATCTCGTCTAATGCGACCGGCCGCGCCTTTTGTGGATCTGTGAAGTTGCAAACTTGCGGATCGATAAACGCAAGATGGCCGTTCTCGCCGATACCCAGAATCACCAGACCAGGCTGTGCGTCTTCCAGAAGGGCCGCGTACCGGCTACATTCGGCATTCAGATCCGGTGCCTCCCCGTTCAATTGATGAAAGGTGCGGATCGGAAAATGGTCCATCACTCTTTCACGCAAGAAGCGGCGGAAGGATGCCGGATGATCGCCAGACATGCCGGCGTACTCATCAAGATGAAAAGCCGTGACCCGGGTCCAATCCAGGTCAGTCTGCGAGCGAAGCGCGGTCAGAAAGGGATCCTGGGAGACAGCCGATGCGAAAACCACGCTGGCTTCTCCGTCGCGCGCGATTGTCTTTCGGATCTCCGCCGCCGCGAGAGCGGCGCCAGCGCTTCCGGCCCGCTGCTTATCGGAGTAGATGCGGACCTCGAGGTTTTCAACGAAGTAGGACTGCAATTCCGTCTCAGCCGGGTTCACCTGAGCATCCACACTTCTGCTATGCTCTAACATTGCAGTATTGAGAATAGCAGAAAAATAATTCTCTCTCGAAAGGAAAATAGAATATATGAAAATCACTCGTCGAGACTTTGCAAAAGGCGCGGCGTTGGTCACCGCTGCAAGTTACTCCCGCATCCTGGGTGCGAATGACAAAGTCCGCATGGGTTATATCGGTGTGGGCAATCGAGGCGACCAGGTGCACGATGCATTCCTCGAATGGGGCGACAACGAGACCGTTGCGGTGTGCGATCTGCGGGACGACTACATGGATTTCGCCATCAAAAAGTCGAGGGCTCATCCGGTCAAATATAAGGACTATCGCGCCCTGCTCGACGACAAGAATGTGGATGCGGTAGCGATCGCCTCGCCCGACCACTGGCACGCTCTGATGTTCATCGATGCCTGTAACGCGGGCAAAGACGCCTATGTGGAAAAGCCTCTGTCGCTTACCGTTGTGGAAGGACGGAAGATGGTGGAGGCGGCGGACCGGAATCACCGTGTTTCGCAGGTGGGCACGCAGCGGCGCTCAACGGCCTCTCTCAAGGAAGCCGCGGAATTTGTACGCTCCGGCGGCATCGGCCATGTGACCGTGGCAAACTCGTACAGCATCGATAACGAGTGGCCGCTCGGAATAGGGAATCCTCCGGACACGGCGCCGCCTGACCCTAAGGAATGGGATCAATGGCTGGGGCCCGCGCCCAAAGTTCCGTATAACAAGAACCGTGAATTTTACAAGTTCCGCTGGTTTTACAACTACTCCGGCGGGCAGCTCACCAATTACGGCGTGCATAACATGGACATGATCCGCTGGTGTCTGGGTGCGGGCTACCCGCGGCGGGTCACGGCTCTCGGTGGAAAGTACGCTGTGCAGGATAATCGCGAGATCCCTGACACGCTGGTCGTGCTATGGGAATACGACGGAACTCTGGTGACGTTCTCTCAATACAACTGCAACGCGGCGCCCGCGAACCCGTTGCGGGCGGAAATCGAACTACGAGGCACCAAGGGGACCATGTATCTGAAAGGCGGTCACTGGGAAGTGGTGCCGGAACACGTGCCCGAATTGGCGTTCTTCGCGCGCACTCCGCTGGATCGTGAAAGCGAAAAAGCTTATAAAACGCAGCGGAAGACGGAGATCCAGGCCAAGTCGGTAGGCCAGGGAGCGGAGAGCACCCCGGCTCATGCGCGCAATTTCCTCGATTGCATCAAGAGCCGCGGTAAGTGCAATGCGGACGTGTTGATCGGACATATTTCGACAGCCACCACGTTGCTTGGCAATATCGCTCGTAAGACCGAAAGCGTGCTCGAATGGGATGGAAAAGCCGAGCGCTTCACAAATAACGAAGCGGCCAACCGCCTGCTGCAGTATAAATATCGCGCGCCCTACAAGCTGAGCTGATCATGAATAGACGGGACTTTCTCTTCACCGCGGCGGCGGCGCAAACCGCGATCCAACTGGCCGCCCAAACTCCCGCGCCAAATCCAACGCGGCGGTTTACTGGGTGCTTCTTTTCAAAGCATCTCGCGAACCTCAATTACGATGACATGGGAAAAACCCTCAGTGGCGCGGGATTCGATGGAGTGGATCTCACGGTTCGTGCGGGAGGGCACGTTCTGCCGGAAAAGGCTGCGCAGGATCTGCCGCGCGCGATAGAAACGCTGCGCTCGCATTCGCTCGAGGTTCCGATGATCACCACGGAACTGACTTCCGCTTCCGATCCCAACGCCCGGCCGATCCTCAGCACGGCGGCACGCCTCAAGATTCCTTTTTTCAAAATTGGTTATTGGAAGTACTCGGACGATCCGGAGGCATCGGTTCGTAAGGCGGCGGCGGATGTGAGCGGCCTGGTGGATCTGGCCAAAGAGTACGGCATCACGGCCGGTTTCCATAACCATCCTCGCAACGTTGGCCTGTGTGGATGGGATGGCAAGCAGGTCCTGCAAGGGCTGGATCCAAAGTGGATTGGTTACTACTTCGACGCGAACAACGCGACCGAGGAGGGCGGCGTCACGGGCTGGGAAGTGCTGTTGAGGCTGGAGTCTCCGCGCTTGAAGATGGCCGCGTTCAAGGATTTCTATTGGGAGAAGGTCAAAGGCAAGTGGGTGGGCGTGGCGTGTCCCTTAGGCGAGGGAATGGTGAATTGGACCAAGGTGTTTGCGCTGCTCGCGGCCGCCAAGTTCAGCGGGCCGTTCTCGGTGCACCAGGAGTATAAGCCGGCGGACCGCATGACCGCGGCGCGGGCCGACCTGGAGTTTGTCAGAAAACATCTGCAAGCTGCGGTGTGCTGAGTGGAGCAGGCGGTTTCGCCTGCCGCCCTTTTTCATCGAGGACAGGTAGATGACCGATTTTATCAAGTTCTACCAAACCCTGATTTACAGTCTGGTTCTGTGCGCTTCCGCATTGGCGCAACAGCCACCGGAAGTCATCTACTACAACGGGAAGATCATCACGATGTGGGATGCCCACCCTATCGTGCAGGCGGTTTCGATCCGGGGCGATCGTTTCATCGCCGTCGGGACCACTGCGGAAGTGATCAAGACCGCGGGACCGAACACGAAGAAGATCGACCTGGCAGGGAAATCCGTCGTGCCGGGCATCATCGAGACGCATGCCCATCCGATTGAAGCGGCACTGAGCGAAATCGACGGCCCGTTGCCGGTGCTTCACTCCATAGCCGAGGTAAAGCAATACATCGCCCGGCAAGCGGCGCAACTTCCGGCTGGCCGGTTGATCTTCGTTCCCAAGGTTTACTCCACCCGCTTGACCGATCACCGCTACCCCACGCGCTACGAGCTCGACGAAGTTGCTCCGAATCGGGAAGCCATGATCGACAACGGCTACGCCTCGGTGCTGAATTCGGCGCTTTTGAAAAAGCTTGGTATCACGGCTGATTCTCCCCAGCCGGCCAATGGCCGGATCGTGAAAGACGCGAAAGGGGAGCCCACCGGCCTGGTTCTGGGCGCATCTCAGTTGTTGGGTAAGCTGCGGGCCTCTCGCCCGTTCAACGACAAAGACCGCTTATGGGCGTTGAAGGCCATGTTGCAGCGCTACAACTCGGTGGGGATAACGAGCATTATCGATCGCGGCGAAAAAGCGGAAGGCTTCCGCGCCTACCAAACTCTGCGCGAAGCGGGTGGCCTGACCGTCCGTAGCTTCGTTACTTATCTGATTCAAGCCCAAGGCACGCCGGCGCAGGTTCGTCAGGAGATCGAGCGCATTCCTTTTTTCACGGGATGGGGCGACAACTGGCTGCGCGTAGGATCGTTGAAAACAATTATTGACGGCGGCATACTCATCGGCACGGCATATCTGCGCGAGCCGTATGGGGCGCACACCCAGATCTATGGATTCGTCGAACCGGATTATCGCGGCGTACTCTCAGTCCCTCGCGAGAATGTCTTCGAGATGGCCAAGGTGGCGGATGAGATCGGTTGGCAAATGACATCGCATACGACTGGCGGCGGAGCCACCGATCTTCTTCTGGATGCGTATGAGGCGGCGGATAAGGTGAAGCCAATTCGGGGTAGACGCTTCACCGTCACGCACGGCAATTTCCCGAATCGCGAGGCGATTGCGCGGGCCAAGCGGCTGGGCGTGGCCTTTGACGTTCAACCAGCCTGGCTCTATCTCGACGGACCAGTGATCAAAGACGTCTTTGGACCCGAACGAATGAAGTACTTTCAGCCTTTACGCGATCTCTTCGATGCGGGAATCGTAGTGGGCGGCGGATCGGATCACATGATCCGCTTCGATCCGAGGCTCGCGACCAATCCTTATCATCCGTTTCTTGGCATATGGATCGCGACTACCCGCAAGATGGTCGACGGCAATGTGCTGAATCCGGAGCAGCGCATCTCGCGGATGGAAGCTTTGAAGATGTGGACCTGGAACGGCGCGTACCTGAGCTTTGAAGAGAAAGAGAAAGGCTCGATTGAACCAGGCAAGCTGGCCGACCTGGTTGTGATCACAAAGGATTTTGCGAGCTGTCCGGAAGACCAGATCAAGGACATTGAGGCGCTGCAGACGGTGGTTGGAGGCAAGGTGGTTTATGACAAGAACAAATAATCAACCCAACACAGGTAAGAATGCCTGTGCCACGGTGACACGGCGGAATCTTCTGGCGGCCTGCGCCGCTCTCCCGCTCACGGTGCGAATCGGACGCGCCGCCAAACCGACCGATATTCGCATCGACGATATCAATTATTCATACCAGGACTATATCTACCGGGTGCCGATTAAGTTTGGCGGCTCGGTTCTGGACCGGGCCACCATCATCAATGTGAACTCCACAGTCCGCACGCCGGATGGCAAGGTGACCAAAGGTTTCGGGTCGATGCCCATGGGCAATGTGTGGGCCTTCCCGTCGCACACGATGAACTACGATCAGACGCTCGAAGTCATGAAGAAGCTGGCCGATCGTATTTCGAAGATCACAGCCGCTTACAAGGAAACGGGCCATCCGATCGACATCAATTGTGCTTTGGAACCGGCATATTTAAAGGCCGCCGCCGGCCTGGAGCGCGAATTGAAACTTCAGGAGCCGATACCGAAGCTTTTCACTATTGTGACGGCGAGCGCCTTCGACGCTGCCGTGCACGACGCCTATGGGAAAGCGCATGGCCTCAACTGCTACCGCACCTATGGTCCCGAGTTCATGAAGTACGATCTCTCTCACTATTTGGGACCCGCGTACAAGGGCGAGTATCTGAGCCAGTACGTTCTGAAGGATCCCAAGCCCCGCATGCCCATGTATCACTTAGTGGGAGCGGTGGACCCGATCACCGCGGCCGACATTAAGAAGCGCGTCAACGACGGCTTGCCGGAGACGCTGCCCGAATGGATTCGCTACAACGGCTTGACGCATTTTAAAATCAAGCTCAACGGAAACCAGCTCGACTGGGATATCAATCGCGTTCTAACGGTGCATAATGTCGCGACGGAGACCCAGGAGCAGCGTGGCGTTAAGGACTGGGTCTACTCGCTGGACTTCAATGAAAAGTGTCCGAACGTCGATTATTTATTAGACTTCCTGCGCCAGTTGAAAGAGAAGTCGGCTGACGGATACCAACGGGTCCAGTATGTGGAGCAGCCGACGTCACGCGACATGAAAGCGCATCGCGATCAGGACATGCATCGCGCATCCCAGTTAAAGCCGGTAGTGATCGACGAAGCTCTCACGGACATTGAAGCCTTGCTGCTCTCCCGCGAAATGGGCTACACCGGCGCCGCTTTGAAGGCATGCAAGCAGCAAAGCCAGGCGATGCTGATGGCGGCGGTCGGGCAGAAGAATAAGATGTTTCTGTGCGTGCAAGACCTGACTTGCCCGGGTGCTTCGCTGATCCACTCCGCGTCTATTTCGGCGCGGGTACCGGGGGTCGCTGCGATTGAGGCGAATTCACGCCAGTACATGCCTGCGGCGAATAAGGGATGGGAGAAGAAATTCCCCGGCATTTTCCACGTCACGGATGGAACCATGGATACTAGTGAATTGACCGGCCCAGGCCTCGGAGCCGTTTAGTTCACATGAACCGGCGCAAGGCTCTCTGGTTGTTCGGTGTTCTACTTCTTCCTCAATATTCTTGTAACACCTATCCACGCAATACCCATACCGAGCAGCAGCACGGAGGCAGACTCTGGGACGGGAGTCCCCACCGGCGCGGCTAAGCCGCTTACGGTGAATCCATTTCCAAACGATCCCACGAGAGTAGCTGCGCCGGTTCCCAGATCGATGGTATAGAGAGAAGAAACGCCAGTGGCCGGCGATGTCAGCGAGGCATAAGCAATGCCGCTCAACCCGGAGATGTCGAAGCCTACCATTTCATTGGTGATGTCGGCTCCCATGGGCGGCGCTCCAATGGGTGCTAGTTCGCCCACTCTCACCAACGTTCCGCTATCCGGCGGATTCTGGATAACGAGTCTGTCCCGGAAAAAATCGATGTCGTACAGCGTGGTGGACGTCGCGCCGGAGAAGTTATTGGTATAAGCGGCGGCTCCAATATTCGGATCAAGGGGCGATACGACCTTTGCGGGAGTTAAAGCGCCGTCGGCGATTACTATTCCGGTATCGACATCGATTCGCAGGTTTTGGTTGCTCAGTGGATTTGTCCGGGCGTCGCTATGGACCACACGGAGCCGGTCGACTACCGGGTTGAAGTCGATGCCATAAGAACTACCGCCTGTCAGTGGGGTGCTTAAAGCCACTGCGAAGGTCGCCAGACCCGTTAGCGGATTGATAGTATAAAGACGGCTTGTATTGCTGAGCCCATATAGCTGACCATTTGCCGGACGGAAATCGATTCCCAGAAGCGCTTCACCGGATTGTAACCCCAGGATGGTACTGTTACCCAGAACCGCACCTGGCGTGGCGCTGTCGAATCTGAGTAGAGTACTTTGTGTAGTGAGAGCAACGATCTGTTCAGCCTTTGCCGGGCGCCCTGTTGCATCGAACAGCAGCCCAGTCGTGAGAGCCGTCACAGTGAATAAAGTATGTGGGATTCTCCTCATGGTGTCCAACGGCCCTCCTCCGGACCAACTCTATTTTAGCCTCAACCAGAACATTCGAAGACGCTGGACGGAGGCCGTTATTCAGACTCCAGGCAGACGCTGCGCTCGGCCAAATTACTGGAATAACTCGTCCTATGGACACTAGCTCCTGCCAGTGCTAAAATCGCCTTCACGTAAGTTCTGGACAGAAGAATGCATCCGACACAACAGAATTACGTGCTTGGGATTCGAATCGGACTATTGCTATTGGGCCTATTCGCATGTACGCCCCTGCACTTGGCCTTGGCCCAATCTACCACCGGAACAATATCCGGAAAGGTAACGGACACCAGCGGAGCCGCCATTGTGAACGCACGCGTAGTCGCAACGGAGCTCGCGACGAACGTCGCCCGGGACACCGCCTCGGCCGCCGACGGGAGTTATTCGCTACTCTTTCTTCCGGTCGGCACTTACCGGGTAAACGTGACTCTGAGCGGTTTCAAGAAATTCGAGCAGACCGGAATCATCCTGGAACTCAACCGTAATGCGCGAGTGGACGCCAGCCTGCAGCTTGGCGGTGTCAGCGAAACGGTGGAGGTGAAGGCCGATGCTGCGATGGTCGAAACCGGCAGCCCGGCCTTGGGTCTGACAGTGAACAGCCAGGATATCGAGCTGCTTCCATTGGTGGACCGCGATGTATATAGTTTGCTGACCCTGACCGCGGGTGTCGATCTGACAACTCAAGCGACTGACAGCTTTGGAGCGCCGCAGCAGCAGACCTTGATCAATGGATCACCGAATTCGAGCATTGGATCGGTCAATTACAACCTGGATGGCGGCACTAATTCAAGCGGCTTGCGCAATACCGGCAACTCCATCCCGAATCCGGACGCGGTTCAAGAGTTTCGCGTTGTCACCAATAGCTATTCCTCAGAGTACGGACGGTTCGCGGGTGGAGTGGTGGATGTGATCACCAAATCCGGGACGAATGAAATCCATGGTTCGCTTTTTGAATTTGTGCGCAACACGCACCTCAATGCGAATCGCTGGCTTCCCGGACAATCGACCCTTCAAAAAGATCCACTGCACCGGAATCAGTTCGGAGGCAGCGCGGGAGCCCCGATCAAAAAAGACAAGACGTTCATCTTCGGAAGTTATTCCGGCCTGAGAAAGCGCACGACCGTGTTTCAAAACACGGCGACGCCGTTGACCGCGCAGGAACGCGCCGGTGATCTATCCGCGACCGCCGGCACGGCTCCCGTGGATCCATTGACCAAGTTGCCCTTCCCGGGCCGCATGATTCCCGCTAACCGCCTCGATCCGGTGGCGCAGAAGATCCTGAATCAATTCATCCCGCTGCCGAACCTTCCGAAGGGGCTGTATGAGGTGCAGATTCCGCATCCGAACGATACCGATGAACTGGTCCTCAAGGCCGACCATAATCTCAGCGCCGCTCACCGGCTTACCGGAAGCCTGTTCTTCATCAAGGGAAGCGACCTGATCGGATTATTAGGCAACATTCCCTGGGTGAGCCGCGATTTCAATTACAAACAGTTCAACTACAATGCCAGCGATATCTGGATAATTTCACCTACAAAAATCAACGATTTTCATCTTCAGTATTTACGTGATTTCGGCGGCCGGGTGAATCTGCCTGCGATTTCACTGGGTGATCTCGGATCGACTTACAACATCCAAGGCCCGCCGTCGCTCCCGCAAATCCAGGTATCGGGCCGGTTCAACTTAAACAGCGCCATTCCCGGACCGGTGGCCGGCAGCAATCTCTACCAAGCGCGCGACGCTTTCAGCATTACTACCGGCCGCCATTCGATCAAAGTGGGTGGTGAAGCGATTCTGGAGAAAATGATCCTCGACACCTCGCTCAATAATTACGGGGTTTTTAGCTTCAGCACCAACAACGCGCTGGGCACCAGGAATGCAACGGCCGATTTCTTGTTAGGATTGCCGAACACGTTGAACCAGGATACGCCGAGCGCTAAAGTGGACAACGGCTGGTATTTCGGGTTCTTCATCCAGGACGACTTTCGCGTTCACCCTCGCTTGACCATGAATCTGGGGCTGCGCTACGACCTGCAATTACCCATCACCGATACTCATGACCGCCTGCTGACGTTCATCCCTGGCGTTCAATCGATCGTCGTACCGTCGGCGCCCAAGGGTCTGCAGTTTCCGGGCGACCCGGGAATCGGGCGAGGTATCTTTTCCGCGGACAAGAATAACCTGACTCCGCGCCTGGGTCTGGCATGGGACCCCTTCGGGGACCGCAAGATGGCCATTCGGGCGGCTTTTGGCATATTCACGGGCAGTTTCTCCGGAAATGAAGTAAACACATCGTCCGACAATCAGCCGTTCGCTGTCCGGCAGCAATTCAATAACGTATATTCGCTTTCCGATCCGTACCGGCTCCTCCCCGGCGGGGTGTCGCCATTTCCGTACCACTACTCGCAATCGGCTCCCCGCTTCATCGCGCCCTCGGCGGTCGCGGGTATGGCCCTCGGCTACCGTTCGCCGTACAGCTATCAGATGAATTTCGCAATTCAGCGGCAAATTACCTCGTCGCTTAGTTTCCAGGTGGCCTACGTGAGCACGCTCTCTCACCGCCTGCCGGTCGGCGTGGATTTGAATTATCCTATCCTGACTCCCACGGCCACTACGAACAACGTCGATACCCGGCGGCTCTATCGGCCTGTGAATACGTTGAGCACCATCTCGCTGTCGGAGGCCATTCTCAATTCGGCGTATCACGGATTGCAGGTAACGGGCGAGAAGCGCGCCGGCCGGAACTTCTCCGTAAAAGGCTTCTACACATTTGGCAAAAGCCTGGATTTCATCGACTCTCAGAAGAGCACGTCGCAGGTGGCTACGGACTGGAACAATATTGCACTGGACCGTGGCCGCACAACCAACGATCATCGCCACGTTTTTGTCGCTTCCGGAATCTGGCAATTGGATTACTTGAATCATTCGCCCCACATAGTGCGAACAGTAGCTGGCGGGTGGACGTTGACTGCGATCAATACGGTGCGTAGCGGCGGGCCGTTAACGATTACCGCGGGGAGCGATCGCAACTTCGATGGTAATAACAACGACCGCGCCGATCTGATTGGCATTCCATTCCTCGACCCGAATCGTCCGCGCAACCAGGTAGTGGCTCAGTGGTTCAATACCGCGGCGTTCTCGAGCGTAACGCAAGCCGCGAACAGCTTCGACGGCACGGCCGGCCGCGGCATCCTGGACGGTCCGGGGCTAAAGAACGTCGACATGGGCATCTACCGTGAGTTTCGGATTAAGGAGGGTACCACCCTGATGTTCCGCACGGAGATGACTAATGCATTCAACCTGGTGAATCTGTCGAATCCCGGAACCAATGCCGGGACCACCTCGACGTTCGGCAAGGTCACGACGGCAGCTCCGATGCGCCAGATACAACTGGGATTAAGACTGAGGTTCTGACTCGGGACTTTCGATGGAGTGTGCGCTTAGGCCGATGAGTGCAGCCGATATACCGGTGGCGCTTGGCCTCTGCCGGGCCAGTGGCTGGAATCAGGTAGAGGATGACTGGCGCGTGTTCCTGACGCTTCCGGCCAGTCACTGTTTCGTAGCGGAGAAGAGTGGACAGGTGGTGGGAACAGTCGCAACACTCGATTTCCAAACCTGTGCCTGGATCGCGATGATGCTGGTGGATCCGCGCGAAAGAGGCTCGGGAATCGGATCGCAGCTTTTCGAGAAAGCCTTGGCCGCCTTGTCATGCAAGCCGTGTGTAGCGCTCGACGCAAGCTCCGCGGGTGAACCGCTATATCGTCGGCGCGGCTTTGTGGATTGCGAGCGCGTGATCCGGACGAGGGCGGCCGTCGAAGGGGAGTGTCTCACTCAGGAAATCGGCATTCGCACTATGTCAGAAGCGGACCTGCCGCGCGTCTTCCAACTGGATCGTGACAGCTTCGGTGGCGACCGCAGTCTACTGCTGACCTTGCTTTTCCATCGCGCTCCCCAATGGGCGTGGATCGCCGAGCATGGGATTCACTTAGCTGGTTACTGCTTCGGGCGTCAAGGCCATCTCTACGGCCAGATCGGACCGATTGTAGCCGAGCGGGAGGACGTCGCGCGCGGTCTGGTTTCGCGCTGTTTGTTGGGACAACACGGAAAATCCATTGTGATTGATGCGCCCGCGGGTACGCCTGCATGGCTCCCCTGGCTCGCATCCGCCGGTTTCGTCGAAGACCGGCGGTTTACTCGAATGTATCGCGGCGAAATCATGCAACTTTCGACCAACCTTCATTACGGCATCGCCGGACCGGAATTCGGGTGACGACGGCCGTCCTTGAAGACGCGCTATCACGCCCAACAGACGCGGACCGCGCCTGTATGCGCCGCCTGGATGGCGACATCCTGATCCTTGGCGCTGCTGGAAAAATGGGACCGTCACTGGCGCGTCTGTGCCGCCGGGCTGCCGACGTAGCAGGGAAACCGCGCCGCATCTTTGCTGTCTCGCGGCGGCTGATCGATCAGCCCGGTGTCGAAAGTATTTCTTGCGATCTGCTGGATCGTGAGCAAATCGCACAGCTCCCCGGCTGCCCGAACGTGCTGTACCTCGCGGGCAGGAAGTTCGGTTCCTCGGGGCGGCCGGACCTTACCTGGGCCATGAACACCATGGTTCCAGGGTTGGTTGCGGAGAGATTTTTACGCAGCCGGATCGTTGTTTTCTCTACGGGCAATGTGTATCCACTACGTGATCCCTCAACCGGCGGTTCAAGCGAATCGGATTTAGCGGCTCCCGTGGGCGAGTACGCGCAATCGTGCCTCGGCCGGGAGCGCATCTTCGAGTACTACTCGGGCGAGCACGGGCTGCCCTGCGTATTTTTCCGCCTCAACTACGCGGTTGACCTGCGGTACGGGGTGTTGGTGGACATCGCGAAAAAAGTGTACGCGGGAGAGCCGGTCGCTTTGGAAGTACCGGCATTCAATGTGATCTGGCAACGGGACGCAAACTCCTACGCTTTGCGATCCTTGGAGCTTTGTGAATCGCCGCCGAAGATACTCAATATCACCGGACCGGAGATCTGCACAGTCAGGGCGGCGGCCGAGTTCTTTGCGTCGAGGTTTCAGCGACCGTGCCGCTTTGCGGGCGTAGAGGGGCCATCGGCGCTGCTCAGCGACGCGTCCGTCAGCCATCGCTTGCTTGGCCCTCCTGACGTGTCCACCGGCGAGCTCATGAATCGTGTCGCGGAATGGGTGCAAGCGGGCGGGGAGAGCCTTGACAAGCCCACTCGCTTCGAAGTCGCGGATGGAAGGTTCTAAGATGCCCGCGCAGAATGCAAAAGTCTCACCGGACATTTCGCAGATCTTACAACGTGGTGTTGTGATCCCGGCGCATCCGCTTGCGCTCACGGCGGAAAGAAAATTGGACGAGAGGCATCAGGTTGCGTTGACCCGATATTATTGCGATGCGGGCGCGGGTGGCATTGCGGTCGCGGTGCACACCACGCAGTTTGCGATTCGCGACCCCAAGGTGGGATTATTTGGGCCGGTCCTCAAGCTGGTCAACTCTGCGGTGGTTGAGTTTGAGCGCCGCTGCGGCAAGCGTCTGGTGAAGGTCGCGGGAATCTGCGGCGACACCGCGCAAGCCCTACGCGAAGCCAGCCTCGCCAGAGAGATTGGCTACGATCTCGGGCTACTCAGTCTTGCAAACCTCCCAGCTTCTTCCGATCGGGAGCTGCTGGCGCATTGCCGCCGCGTCGCCGTCGAGATCCCCCTCTTCGGGTTCTACTTGCAACCCGCCGTGGGCGGCCGGTTTCTGCCGTACGAATTCTGGCGGGAGTTCTGCGAGATCGACGGTGTAGCCGCCATCAAGGCCGCACCCTTCAATCGTTATCAGACTCTGGACATTGCGCGGGCCGTCGCTGCCAGCGGAAGGGGTGCGGAGATCGCGCTGTACACGGGAAACGACGACAACATCATCCCGGATCTGCTGACCGATTACCGGCTTCCTGGTGCGAGCATTTATTTTCGGGGCGGTCTGCTGGGTCAGTGGGCGGTGTGGACGCGCTGCGCTGTGGACCTGCTCGACGGGGTCCAGGCGTGCCGCGCCTCGGGCGGAAGCGGGATGGCGGAGATCCTGGCCGGGGCGGCCGCGCTCACCGACGCTAACTCAGCGCTGTTTGACGTTCGCAACCGATTTGCCGGCTGCATTGCCGGCCTGCACGAGATTCTACGGAGGCAGGGCTTGCTCGAGGGGCGCTGGTGCCTCGATCCCGGGGAAGATCTTTCACCCGGACAACTGGATGAAATCGACCGCGTAACCCGGAGTTATCCGCAACTGACGGATGATGCCTTTGTCCAAAGCCATCTCAAAAGATGGCTGAAGTAGAATTTATCTCGGGTCAACTGGTCACGTTTATGCAAACCGAGCCGCGACCGCAAGGGAGCGGTCTAAGCGCTACGCTTTTCTAAGGAGATTCATGTCAATACCTCGTTCGAGAATCCTGTTACTCTGCAGCCTCACATTCGCCGGGCTGTTCATTGCGAATGCCCAGGTCACAACCACGAACATATACGGAACGGTAACTGACGACAGTGGCGCTGTGGTGCCCAACGCGCAGGTTAGCGCCACGAATACAGGTACCAACCAGTCGCGAGTCGCCCAGACCAATACTGAAGGCCAATACCGGATTGAATTCCTCCCGGTAGGCGATTACGTCGTGACGGTGAGCGCGGCGGGATTCAAGAAGTTTGTCCAGAAAGGCATCATTCTGGAAGTGAATCGGCCCGCCCGCGTGGATGCCGTCTTAAACGTTGGCGACGTCAGCCAGACGGTTAGCGTCAGCGCCGAAGCTACCTTGGTCAACACTAACAACGCCGCGATCGGACGCACGGTAAATAACAGCGAAATCACTGAATTGCCGATCGTAGGGCGCAACGTCTACTCGTTGCTGACCCTCACCGCGGGTGTGGACTCCTCAACCAACGGCATCGTTCTGGGTTATCCGCAGCAGATCACCATTATCAATGGGGGCGCGGACGGTGGAGTGGGCTCAGTCAACTACTACCTGGATGGCGGATCGAACATGACTGGATTGCGCAACACCGGTAACATCGCTCCTAACCCGGACGCTGTCCAGGAATTTCGCGTGATCACCAACAGCTACAGCGCCGAATACGGGCGCTTTGCGAGCGGCGTGGTCAATGTGATCACCAAATCGGGAACGAATGCTCTCCACGGCTCGCTGTTTGAATTCCTTCAGAACGACGTCCTGAACGCAACCACGTACGGCGCGCTTTCGAAAGCGCCGCTGCGCCGCAACCAATTCGGCGGAACCATAGGCGGACCCGTTCGCAAGGACAAGACCTTCTTCTTCGGAACCTACTCCGGATTGCGCCGGGTGACCACAACCTTTACGAATTCCGCTGTCGTGCCAACGGCCCTCGAGAGGGCTGGCAACTTTTCCCAATCTAAGGTAGCGCCTATCGATCCACTGACCAAGAAGGCCTTCTCCGGAGGAATCATTCCCATAGGGCGATTCGATCCTACTGCATTGAACATCCTCAACAAGATCATTCCGCTCGCCAACAGCCCCGGGAACGTATACCAGGCCCAGGTTCCAAGTCCGTACGACACGGACGAGTTTTTGGCCAAGGTAGACCATGCATTGACCGAAAATCACCGCCTCACCATGAGTTACTTTGAAACCAGTGGGCGCAATGTCGTGCAACCCGGCGGCAATCTGCCGTGGTCGGTGGAACAGTTCACGTGGCGCCAGCATAACGCCAACGCAAGCGATACGTGGATTATCAGCCCCAACACAGTAAACCAATCCTGGTTGACCTACACCAGGAATTTCGGGGGCCGCCTGAACCTTCCCCAGACGTCGCTTGCGGATTTCGGTTCCGATTTCCGCGTTCAGGGTACGCCTTCGCTTCCGCAGGTCACCGTAAGCGGGTATTTCACACTCGCTCAAGCCATCGCGGGACCGATCGCCGGCACCAATTTTTACTCCATTCGCGATGTGCTCAGCTACACTCGCGGCAGGCACCAATGGAAATTCGGCGGGGAGCTTTCGCTAAACAAAGATATCCAACAGACGCTCCTCAATAACTACGGAACATTTTCATTCACGGGAACCCAGGCCGGCAATGCGTTGGCAGACTTCCTGCTCGGTCTGCCCGTCACCATGAATCAGGACGCCCCTGTTACGGCGCTCGATAACAGTTGGAGTACCGGGCTATTCGTACAAGACGATTTCCGTATTCTTCCCCGGCTCACCTTGAATCTTGGGCTCCGTTATGACGTGCAGACGCCTCCCACCGACCCATTCGATCGGGAACTGACTTTCGAGCGAGGCATACAATCTAAAATTGTACCGGCGGCCCCTGTTGGCATGTTGTTCCCCGGAGATCCCGGTGTAACGCGCGGCATCGTGCCGGCCCGCAAGCTCAATTTCTCTCCTCGCGCCGGGTTCGCGTGGGACCCATTCGGAAATGGGAAGACCTCCATCCGCGGCGCCGCCGGGATCTTCTACGGCAGCGTTTCCGGCAATGAATGGAACTCCACCTCGAATCTCCAACCTTTCGCGATAAGGCAACAGTTCAACACCGTGCAGTCGCTAACCCATCCTTACGCGGCGCTGCCCGGCGGCGTTTCGCCGTTCCCCTACACTTACGATCCAGCAAATCCGAAATTCATCTTTCCTGCGTCCATATCTGGTATCTCGCCGGATTACGTTTGGCCGTACACATATCAGCTCAATTTCTCCATACAGCGGCAACTTATATCCGATCTGGACGTCACAGCGGCCTATGTCGGCTCGCTCAGCCGCCGGCTTCCATTCGCGCAGGATGTGAACTATCCGATTTACGCCAGTACGGCTACTTCGGCCAACGTGAACAACCGCCGCCCGATTTTGCCCGGAACGCTGGCCACGATTACACTCGTAAAGTCCATCATGAACGCCGAGTATCATGGCCTTCAACTCACGGCCGAGAAGAGAATGTATCGCCACTTCGGCCTAAAGGCGTTCTACACCTTTGGCAAGAGCCTGGAAGGCGCCCAACTGCAGAACAGCACCACCAGCGGCGGCGCGCAGGACTTTAATAACCTGTCGGAAGAACGGGGCCGCACGGATTATGATGTCCGGCATCGTTTCGTGAGCTCGCTGATTTGGCAGGCGAACTATTTCGGGAGCGTGAATCCCCTGCTGCGAGCGGTGATTAACGGATGGGAGCTTTCGGCCATCGTGACGCTCCAAAGCGGTTCGCCATTTACGGTCACTAGCGGCAAGGATAACAACCTGGACGGTACGAACAACGATCGCGCGAACCTGGTTGGCAATCCTTTCCTCGACCCGAACCGCTCGCGTGCCGCGACTACCGCCATGTGGTTCAACACCGCGGCGTTCGTCACCAACCCTGCCGGCACAGACGGAACCGCGGGCCGCAATATCCTGGATGGCCCTGGTTCCAAGAACGTCGATCTTGGATTATTCCGCAATTTCAGGATTCGCGAGCGTTTCAACCTGCAGGCCCGGGCTGAGATCACGAACGCCTTCAACCTTGTGAATTTGAGCAATCCCACCTCGAACCTCTCGTCACCCTTGTTCGGCCAGATCCGTACCGCCCAACGCGCTGGGAGTGACAGCCCAATGCGCCAGGTTCAACTCGGGCTGCGTATGACGTTCTAGTACATCGTACAAATAATTCTTTATAATAAGAGAGTTTTTCTGATATGCTTAAGCATGTCGCGAATGGCTGCTCCGGTTCTGTTCGACTCCGATACGCAAGTCACATTGAAGAGACTAGTCCAATCGCCGGCCACACCTCAATCTTTGGCGCTCCGCAGTCGCATAGTTCTGGCCGCAGCACGGGGCCTCAGCAATCAAGCCATTGCGGCCGATTTGAAGATTCCTCAAGTGACCGTAGGCAAGTGGCGCCGATCCTTTGCCGCGCAGGGGATAGAAGGACTGCGAGATGCTCCGCGGTCCGGACGTCCGCGCACTCATGATGAGTCGATTCTCCTGAAAGTACAGACGCGCGTCTGCCAGCAACCGGAGGCGCAGGGCCGATGGACGGTTCGAACCTTAGCCGATGATGTCGGGCTACCCTCCAGTACCGTCCACAACATTTTGGTTGCGTCTAAGCTACAGCCCCATCGAATCCGGACGTTCACGTTCAGTCCCGATCCAGACTTCGAAGCTAAACTCCTCGACATAGTCGGGTTGTACCTGAAGCCACCGGAGAACGCGTTAGTTTTGTGTGTAGACGAGAAACCCAGCATTCAAGCACTGGATCGGACTCAACCGTTGCTGCCTCTCAGCGCCAAGAAACCTAGAGCTTGGACCAATGAATACGTCCGCCACGGAACGCAGACGCTGCTGGCCGCCCTGGAGATCGCGACGGGCAAAGTAACGGCGCACGTTCGGGACCGGCGCACCTCGGTGGATTGCCTGAGCTTCATGAACGATGTGGTCAAGACATATCCCAATCGGGAACTTCACGTTGTTTTGGACAATCTGAATATACACAAACACGATGCCGCAAAGCAATGGCTGCTTAGCCATGCACGCGTGCGTTTTCACTATACTCCCACCCATGCCTCCTGGATGAATCTGATCGAATGCTTCTTTAGCATTCTCAGCCGGCAAGGGCTTGCCCATAGCGTGCAACATTCCAAGAAAGACCTCAAAGAGCTATTGCTACGTTACTTGGCGAAATACGCTGAGAATCCCACCCC
>JBPCOQ010000061.1:0-8350 GCA_051000095.1 Bryobacteraceae bacterium
CGAAGAGACGCGCAAGGATGCAAAAACGAAGCAGTTTCTACCCGCTAACACCAAATCAGAAAGGAGTCCCAGCGCCGGACCGCTCCGCCTCTTATCCAGGCTCATTCTTCGATGAGAAAATGCTGCATAAGTCTCAGCGGCATAAATGACGCGACAGCCCTCGGAAGTCCAACGTCCACCATAAAGGTACGATCCCATTCCATCAAAAACATTGTATCGTTTGTCGGAGATTCGGAAGGCCCGAATAGGACCATTACGGCGGAATGCCATAGAAAAGCGAATGGAGTATGTACTCTACCTGCCTCGCCCCAAGCTCGGTCATCGCACACTGAATGGGAGATTTGCCACCAAGTTCCGGATGCGGCTTTGTCATCCACATATGCGCCGGCTCCGGATCGTCCCAGACGTATTCCGCCAAGGCAATCACTCGCGCCAGGCGCTCGGTACGCTCGCTCTCTGTTGGAGTGAGGCGTGTACGGCGCTTGTATGTAGCCTCGGGCACGACTTTGTACATCATGGAATTGACGTCGCTCGGTTTTTCAAAAAGCCGCTGAGCGGTTTTTCGAAGGGCCGCTTTAGGCAACCCATCCGATACAGCGCCCGCTAGTTCCATGATCGAAGTCACGGACGATCCTAATACAGCCGGGCCACCCATAACATCGGCGATCTTTGATGCATCCACCATATGTCCTCCCCAAGTATCAGTATACCGGCTATCCAGGCTCAATTGATACCCACGGCTTCCGCCCCGTCACGTAGCGCGTCGGCAGGCACACAAGAAGTTCATTCCCGACAGCTCGACTTCTTCGATCCCTCGCCGCCGCAGCTCCTTTGCATAATCGCTTACATGCAGGATATCCAGGATTGCCACGCGCCCACCCGGCTTCAGCACCCGCACCATCTCGCCCAGCGCCTGCACGCGTTCCTCGCGCAAGGGAATGTTGTGAATCGCTAAACTGGACACCACGGTATCGACGCTCGCATCCGGGAAAGGGCTGAGCTTCAGAACTTCTTAATTACATAGGTGATCGCGAAACCGCCGCTCCAGTGGAAGTCCTTCCTGACCGGAATCTCGGCTAAATCTTTCGGAATAGTTGCTCCTCGATACAGCCCCCCTTCCAGGCTTTGCTTCTTTCCAACATAAGCGCCGCCGGTCAGAAAAAGCTTCTGCCCTAACAGTCCGATACTTGGGCCCATCAAGTAATCGATATCGGTGCCCTTATTGTCGTTTTTGGCAGTGACGCCGAGCGATAAATACAAGCCGTTGTTGCCGTCATGCCAATCGAACATACGTCCGTGCAGCATAGCCATCGGAGTAACGCGCGAGCTGGATCGCTCTTTTTCACCGACCAGCGAGCTCAATGTCGTATCGCCAGGCGCGGCGAAACCCTGAACTCTTTGATAGTCGACCTTCTGTAAGGCCGTCACGGCAATCCCGCCGGCGACCACGAAGCGCGCATCCCCGCCTAGATTAATCTTGATCGTCTCGCCAACCTGCTTGTCGCCACACGAGAACTTGATTTGGAAATCCGTCGGCACATCCGCCGGACCGAAAGAGCGCTCCTGCCAAAACGCGTGCGGCTGCTCCTGCACGGCGCGAATCGCAGTTCCGATGTCTTCCAGCTTTTTCTTGTCTTTTGCGACATCCTGAAGGCTTTTGGTGTATGTGGCGTATGCGCTTCGGGCAGCCTCGAGTTCCTCGAGCATATGCGTATGTTCCCGCTCACAAGTCCATTGGTAAGCCTGGATTGCTACCGCTTGCTGCTCAGTTAGGTCCCTTAGGCTCACCAGCGCCGATTGTAATGCGGTATCCTTCTTTTCGAACTCGATAATAAAATTCAAGAGTTGATCGCCGATCTCGCACAGGCGCGGGCATACGATCTTTTTATTTTTCAGGAGTGGCTCGTCCTGGTTATACTTGTCCGTTGTCGTCGAATATTGAACGGCTAAGTCGTTATATGCGGCCCTCGTCGTACCTCGTTGGGTGAATAGCAGTTTATCGCGTTGTACCAAGGCCTGGTAGCCGGCCGACTGTTCCCCGGCACAACCAACGGGCTTTTCTGTGGCAATAATGAAGTCCGCCGTATGAGTCAAGTCGACCTTTTCGGTGCTCTTTTTATCGTCTTTCGGCAACAATGGACCGCCCAGAAGCCCTAGAAAAGCGCTTAAACCTGGCTCGGCGACTTCCTGTCCTTTGACCTCCGTCTTAGCGTCGCATGCATATGGATTGATGTTCGTAAACACCACCCGCACGCGATCTTTCTTCCGGAAGTGGGTTGCTCCGCCATCCACGCGATCACCGGTCTGCCCGTCTACTACGATTGCTCCATCCGGATTGGGTGCGCAATGGGCGCTGCAGTTCTGGGGCAGCGCGGTTGGACACCATAGAAAAATGCCCAGAACGGCCGCGCATCCTGCGACCGATGGAACAGAACGTTGATTCAAATCTGAGAAGTAAGTCATGCGTTTATCCTCCTGCTACTGGAAGCGCAAATTTTCTCGATAAGGGGCCACAAATTACAGCTTTTCGGTGGCAGCCTGCGGAGCAGAACATAAAATGCGAAGATAGACGTGGATTAGACAGGTGATCTCGGAGCGGAGCCGAGCCACGTACTCATGCCGGATTCAGCCGAAATAACCTTTATTTTGGAGAAAATACAAAATGGAGATCAGGCAGCGGCTATTGAACTCGTTCCGTTGGTGTATCCCGAGCTTCGTAAGATCGGCCGGCGGCTCATGTCCGGTGAGAGGATCGATCACACGCTCCAACCCACGGCGCTCGTAAACGAAGCGTATCTCAGACTTGCCGGCACTGGCCACAGTTGGAGAAACAGGGCCCATTTTTTTGGAGTGGCGGCGCACCTCATGCGGAATATCCTGGTGGACTGCGCTCGGCGGCGCGGCGCTACAAAGCGCCCCTTGACGAGTCACCGGGCGGATTCATTGGCGTCGATCGCCCGCAACGAAGTTGATCCCGAACTCATTCTTGAAGTCGATCGGGCAATGACACTGTTGGCGCAATGGGATTCCCGCCAATGCCGAATCGTGGAGCTCCGTTTTTTTGGCGGCCTGACGGAAGAAGAAATTGCCGAGGTGCTGGGTATCAGCACTCGGACGGTGAAACGCGACTGGGGCATGGCCAAAGCCTGGTTGCATGGACAACTATCTACCTCATCGCAAATACATGACGCCTGACCGCTGGGCCCGCCTGAAAGACGTATTCGGTGAAGCTGTCGCTCTCGAAAGTATTAATCGATCCAGCTTTATTCAAAAGGCCTGCGGCACTGACCAGGACCTCATCGATGGTGTAAAAAAACTCATCGCAGACCATGAGTCCGCCGGTTCGACACTCGATCGCGCACTGATCAGCAGCGATCGCATGATCGAGTATTTTGCGGCAGGACTGCGAACAGTTCATGCGGGCGACATCCTGTGTGGGCGGTTTGAGATCGAGCAATTTATCGGTGAGGGCGGGATGGGCGAGGTGTACGCCGCGCTGGACTCAGAGCTTGTCGAGTACGTGGCGTTAAAAACTTTACGCCCGGCTATTTCGGCGAACTCTTTGTTAGTGGCACGTTTTAAGCGGGAGATTCAGCTCGCGCGCAAGGTGACCCACCCCAACGTCTGCCGTACTTTCGATCTGTTCCGGGATAACACCGCGAATGGACAGACCATCTGTTTCTTAACCATGGAACTGCTGGAGGGCGAGACACTGGCTCAAAGGCTGCACCGCGATGGCGCTATGAGAGTTCAAGACGCTTGGCCAGTCGTTGAGCAGCTACTTCGTGGATTGTCGGCGGCTCACGGGGCACATATCATTCATCGAGATCTGAAGAGTAGCAATATCATGCTGGTCCCCTGCGGTAGCGATGCTGTTCGCGCCGTAATCACGGATTTCGGCTTGGCGTCCGAGCACCAGACCGGGCACGCCATCGGATCGCCATCGGCAGAAGACATTGTGGGGACGCCGGCCTACATGGCGCCCGAGCAGATCGAAAACGGACATCTCACCCCGGCGACGGACATTTATGCGATCGGCGTGATCTTATTTGAGATGGTGTCCGGCAGATTGCCGTTCCGCGGCGCCGATCCGATGGAAACAGCTCGTAAGCGGCTGTACGAGGCGGCTCCGTCACCTCGGCAATCCGTTCCGGACCTCAACGGCCGTTGGGAATCGGCAATTCTGGCTTGTCTCGAACGAGCTCCAGACAAGCGGCCGCAATCAGCCGCCGATCTGATTTCACGATTGAACCCGCATCGGAAACTGGGGCGCCGGACCGTGGTGGGGGCGATCGCGTCGGCCGCTCTGGCCGCCGGAGGGGCGTGGCTCGGCACACGGCCACGCACCATACATCTTGAGGCCGAAAAGAATTTCAAGCGAGGTGAAGAATTCGCAAAGCGCAGGACGCAGGAGGCGCTGAATAATGCGGTTGAGGAATACGGACGGGCTGTCCAAATCCAACCCAACTACACGGCCGCCTGGGTGGGGTTAGCCGACGCGTATTCAGCCATGGCGAATTTTGCATTCATGGACCCCAAGCGAGCCTTGGCTTCCGCTCAGCAGGCCGCGCGGAAGGGCATTGAAACAGACAGGAATTCCGCCCGGGCAAACGGAGTCTTAGCGTACTGCATGTCCATCGACGTCCATGAGTGGATGCGGGCAAAGCCCTACTTCAAACGTGCCATCCAGCTCGATCCCAAGGACCCACAAGTACGGCTTTGGTATGCGTCTCTACTCGGGAATATTGGTGAATCACAACAGGCCATCACGCAGATCAAGGCCGGATTAGATCAAGCACCGGCTTTGCCCAGTCTCCACTATCAACTTGGAACCGAGTATTTTAGAGCCGGGCGAATCGCGGATTTTGATGCCGAGGCCAAGGCTTTAGTGCGCTTGCAGCCGTTTGAATCGACAGCTTATCTCGCGCTCGCCCGGGCCCTGGAGTGCCAAGCGCGGTTTGAGGATGCGCTGAAGGCATGTAGGGAAGCCGCCAAATATCGCAACTCCATGGACGCAACTTGCATTGAGGGCTCCATACGGGCTTCGCAGGGCAAGATGGAGGAGGCGAAGCGGATCGCCTCGGCGGTCGAACGTTACTGGAACTCGAATCCGTTTGAAACCGTTTTGCTCGCGGCCCTGTACTGCAGGATTGGAGACCAGGCGAAGGCCCTTGCGCTGTTAGAGACCGGCTACCTTCGAAATGATTCCACGGTTCTGACAGCTCCCACGCATCCTCATTTAGCCGTGCTGAAGGGCAACACCAGGTTCCGGCGATTCCTCTTGACGATTGGGTTTCCCGAGCCAGGTTTCAGTCATCTCTAGAGCATGCAGCCGATCGGGTTCATCTCATGTTCGGTTCGCGCCTCACTCAGCCAGCCCATTTGCACGGGCACGTCGTATAAGCGGCCGGGACCCAATCGCGTCCAGAAATGACGCAGGCCGGGAACAATTGCCCGAACAGCGGGAATACCAATCTCCGGGCGGGTCATGTCGACGTAAAAGGGTTCCAGCCCGGATAAACGAAGGCGCTCCAGGGAGTGCTGCAAATAATCGCGTTCGTGGGGAACTGGACGCATAGCGGATTCCAAGACTCCGTCCGGTTCGAGATAGGGTTGATTGAGCAACGTGGCTATCTTGAGCCACGAGGCCAGTTCATCCGGAAAAGAGCCGCGTTTGGCCCAAAAATGAATCTGCGATAGCTCCTTCAACGCCTTGAATGCAGCCAGAGCTGGCGAGACATGTGCTGCGGAGGCAAAAAACGGCTCCGATCCATCGTGCTTGGGAGCTACCGCCACGTAAACGGGTATATCCAGGTCACAGGTTACGTCCAGCAGATAGATACTGCGCCCATCCCGTTCCAGACTTTCGCGGATCTTATCGATCGAAACTAAACCAAATGAATCCAGGGAAACCGCCGGCCTGCGGATGCGGTTATACCACCAGATCGCAACGGCATCACGCTCGATCAGTTCCAGAAGAGCGCTCAATATCGCTTTCTCGATGGTCTGGCCCGCGGCACAGCCGTTGGAATCGGCGCGACAGCAGCCTTGTCCACCGGAATCGTAATATGAAAAATAGCAGTACGCGGCGGCAACATAGGCAATCCGTGAGTTCATCATGGATCGCGCGGGAACCCACTCAATGCTCGTAAAGGGTTCGAATCGGAATGGAACAAAGTGTAGTTCCGATCGAGTGCGATTCCAGACTTCGCGTTGGGCATATTGTGATTCGCTGAACAACAAAATATCCGAAGGGTGAATGGAATCAAGGTCGGCGGCTTTTGCCAAAACGCGCAACTCGCGGCCTTGATAAGTCGTTGAGTAACGTTCGACTGCCTCGGCGACACACGCGTCTTGTGCTTCGGATTCGGTGATTCCAAAGCCAAGCGAGAACATCGGGTCGAGCAGCGGCCGCGTCCCAGGAACCGGTAAAGGATGTACATATTCAGCCCGTGCGTGGCAAATTCCTCCCACCGGATCGGATACGAGACTCAGATGAGAAACGATACCGGTGATGGGACTAATGAGCGCGTCAAGAGTCCGGCGAGGAGGTGGTGTGTCCCTCCGGCATAGAGAACAGCCCGGGCTCTTGCCGATCAGATTCATCGAATGCCGCAACGTGCGCGTATCCAGGCTGAATACGGCGTTCCCGAGCAGGGAAGCGCCCGGATTCCATGCCCAACTCGCAGCGGCCGCAGCAACCAGACCGGCCGCTAAAGCGAGTGAAGCCGGGGTGGCCGCTACGGATGGTTCGGGAGGAAAAGCATGCTCGCTCCAGCCAAATACCGTCGCTTGGCGCCATCGGTTCATTTTAAGGGCGGCGGCGAGACAACCCCAACAAGCCTGGTTGCCTGGCGCGAATAACGGGCCCACCCAGATCGTGTGGCCCACGGGTTTTACTAACAACCAAGCAGTTGGCAGCGCGGCGATTTGGGCCAATTCCGGGCGCAAATAATCGTCGGTGGAGACAATGCGTAGGGGAGCATCCTCCCGGATGGAGAAATGATGGTTTTCGAGCGCTTGGCGAATCGTTTGAGCGCCTTCTTGAGTCAGGAGTTCCAGTGCAACCGCGCCGATGCCGGACTGCTGCTCCCAATAGGCGTGCCGCGACCGGGTAAGGTGGGAGGCGCTCTCCACTGCCAATCCGAGGGCCTCGAATTCCTCCAAGACTGCTTCGCTTTTCTCCACTCCATACGATTCGGATAGGGAGAGAAGAATCGAGCGCTTGGGAGTTGGAGTTCTAAGTCGTTCCGCTAAATCTTTGTAAATCGGCCCCTCAAACCAACGTGCCTCCCCTTCGGCGATGCACAGTAATCCACGATCGGCAATGTCAAACGCGGTAAATCGAGCCGCGAGCCGCAATGGCGGGCCTGTGCCTCTTTGGACCGGATTGTTCATAAGATACCGCTACGGCTGTAACGAAGCCTTTCAGTTCAATGTACAATCTTCTAATGGAGGAAAGCTGAAAGTTATGGCAAATCAGAGATTAGAAGTCGTGACTATCTTGGATGCGGCTGTGTACCGTAGGAAGGCGGGGAATAACATTGAGAAATTGGGAATGACCGGTATCGCCTCGCCGCGGGCCAGGCCGGACGGTGAAACTCTTGGATGTAAAGAATGGATCGACCATGTAGTGATCGGACCCGATCGGGATATTTCATCGGACGTGGGCGGTCGAATTATCGGTTCCGCGCCCAGTTCTCTGAGTTGAACGTTCTACAGTCGCGACGTGTTCGCGACATTTGCAAATAGCAAGCGTGAGGTGATAAAGGCGGAACGAGTTCCTTTCGCGTTGATCGGCAAATGGCATGCGGGCTTGGACGGAATTCCAGTTGCGGAGGAGATTTGGTTGTCGGATGCGCCGTTCGATCATGCAAACGATCGTGAGGCAGTCGAGAACGTCAAGAAGGTCTGTCCCGGCGCAAAGGGGACATAATCGTCCTACGGCTTCCGCCCCGTCACATAGCGCGTCGGCAGGCGCCACAAAAAGTTATCGCTCTTCCCGAAAGTAAGTGCTATTGCTCACACGCTGCGTAGCGGGTATCTGGCAATTGAAAAAATGACTGGATCTGCTGCGGTAACCGTTGTAGCGCGTGCAGGCTGGAGATAAGCAGCATCCGAACTTGTACCGCTGCCCCGTCTTCAGGACGACTGGCGTGATGCCTTTCGCCCCCCCAAGTGGTGCCCGAGTGATAGTCGCTACGTACTCCACTCTCGTCTCCGAACCAGATCTCGGCGCCAGCTTCCCGGGCCAGCGCACGAATGGCCGGAAACTCCGCCTTCTTCCAGCGCGCTACCCGAATCGGGTCCTGCTCGTAGGCCCGCTCCAAGGGACGCTGGCAGCTCAATC
>JBPCOQ010000147.1:0-71065 GCA_051000095.1 Bryobacteraceae bacterium
TCCAGGCTCAAAGCTTCTGCTGCTTGCATGCTGACGATCAACTCCCAGCATGCCGAACCGCCCCTCCAGGCTCATCTTGTATGAGAAACTCGCTCCCGCTCCAGGCTCATCTTGTATGAGACAAGAATGAGACAAGACTTCAGCTTTACAAAGCACGAACATCTCTGCTAATCTGGAGCAAGCGCCAACGCCAACAATTTAACTCAGTGGGAGGCAGGGTCTTTTACGCCGACTGCCGTCTGCACCAATGAGGAGCCATGCCCAAGCCCGGTAAAAAGTTCGAAGCAGCCTCCAAACAAATAGAAGCCCGCCCTTACAGTCTCAACGACGCCGTGCCGCTCGTTCAGAAGATCAAGTTTGCCAAGTTCGACGAGACCCTGGAAGTCCACATGCGCCTAGGCGTTGACCCCAAGCATGCCGATCAGATGGTCCGCGGCACCGTGGTTCTTCCGAACGGGCTTGGGAAATCCAAGAAAGTTCTGGTGATCACCTCCGGCGACAAGCTGCGTGAAGCGGAGCAGGCTGGTGCCGATATTGTAGGTGGCGAAGAGATCGTGGCGCGGATTCAATCGGAAGGCTGGGTGGATTTTGACGCGGTGATCGCAACTCCCGATATGATGCGCTCGGTCGGCAAGCTGGGCAAGGTGTTGGGGCCGCGGGGATTGATGCCCAATCCCAAGACCGGGACAGTGACCACCGACGTCGCCACCGCAATCAAAGAGGTCAAGGCCGGCAAGGTGGAATTCAGGGTAGACAAGACAGGTGTGATCCACGCGCCTTTAGGGAAAGTGAGTTTTGCAACCGACAAGCTGCTCGAAAACGCCCAGGCGCTGATTCAGGCCGTGATCAAAGCAAAGCCTTCCGCGGCGAAGGGCAAGTACGTCCAAAGTGCGACTCTCTGCTCGACCATGGGGCCCGGCGTTCATTTGGATACCGCCGTGTTTAACGCGAAGCAGCTCTAGCAAACCGCAGGCTGAAAGCCTGCGCCACAAAAGAAAATTCATGAAGAAGAAATCGGACAAAGAGAAAGATCTCGAAGCGCTCAAGAAAGAGTTCGAAGCGGCCCAGAACATCTTCGTCACGGGCTACGAGAAGCTGACGGTCCAGCAGGATTTCGAGTTGCGCAAGGCCGTTCGTGGAGCCGGCGGGCAGTATCGCGTGATCAAGAACAACCTCGCGGAGAAAGCTTCTCAAGGCACGCCCGCGGAGCCGTTGCTGGCAGCTCTGGCGGGCATGACGTCGCTCGCCTATACCGCGAAAGACCCCGTCGCGCTGGCCAAGGCGCTGACTACTTACGCTAAAGCGAACCCCGCATTCACGTTCAAATCGGGTTTTGTCGAAGGCCGGGTGATCGACGTCAAGTCGATTCAGGATCTGGCGACGATGCCTTCGCGCGAAGAGGTCCTGGCCAAGGTTTTGTTCCTGATTCAAGCTTCCGCGCAGCGTCTGGTTACCGCCGTCAACGGCGTGGGCCGGAACTTGGCGGTGGTGATCGATCAAGGCATCAAGGAAAACAAGTTTTCAGAATAGGGAGTTCAAGAGGAAAATGGCGGATATCAACGCAATTGCGGAACAGATTCAAGGGCTGACGCTGCTTGAAGCAGCGCAGCTCGTCAAGATGCTCGAGGAGAAGCTCGGAGTTTCAGCGGCGGCAGCCTCCGTGGCGGCGGCTCCCGCGGGCGGCGCCGCAGCAGCGGCTCCGGCGGCGGAGGAGAAGACCGAGTTCAACGTGATCCTGGTGGCGGCCGGCGCGAACAAGATCAACGTGATCAAAGCGGTCCGCGAAGTCACCAGCCTCGGCCTCAAGGAAGCTAAGGACCTGGTGGACGGCGCGCCCAAGCCGATTAAAGAAGGCGTCAATAAGGACGAAGCCGAGTCCATCAAGAAGAAATTCACCGATGCCGGCGCAACCGTCGAAGTGAAGTAAGCTCTGTTTTTACCAAACCGCGCGGCGGTAGTTTTTTCGAATGGTCTCGTCGGCAGTGAGCAGCTTGGAGTCCCGATTCGCCCGCGCATGGGCCACAATGATCCGGTCAAACGGGTCGTTCGTCCATTGACACTCCACCGACACTACGGCGATTGCGGGAAACGGGAACGCGCACATTATCACCCCGAACGTCCCGTTCAGATTGGCGTACATGGTGGGTGCGTCAATGCCGATTCGTCCGCGCCGGTAGAGGTAATCGATCTCGATATAGACCATGGGTGAGATGAATAGATCACTCGCCTCGATTTCGTGCTTGGCCGTGCTGGTCAGCTTTTGCGTCAATCCATCATGCAGCCATACCGCGACATGGGTGTCGAGGTAAGCGATGCTCACAATCGCTTATCCTCTTCTGCCCATTTGGAATTCACCATCCGCATGAAATCTGCGTCGGAGGCGATGATGCTGTCCGGATCCACCCGGAGCGCGTGCCGCTCCACCGCCCGGGCGAGTTTCGACTCTCCCTCGGCGGCAACTAGCCGTATATGCACGCCTTTGTACGTGATCACCACCGGTTCGCCCCGTACTACGAGGTCGAGATTGTGGAAGAGATCCTTCCGGAGTTCTGTTGCTGTTACGCCCATACATGTACAGTGTAGCATAATAGTGTACAGTGTCAATCAAATTTGGTGAACCATTTGTTAACGTGCCGAGCGATTTGACTCGCGGCCATTGATTTGCTACAGTGAAATGGATACTGACCGGAAACCGACCCGAATTATTGCTATTTGTGAATCTCACATCCGGCGGAATGTGCCGCTTGTTCGAACCGGCACCCTGCTTTGCCATCTTTCAATTTACCTCACTGGGGGTGTATGGCAACGGCTCCCTAATCCAGTGGATACCTTCGCGCTGTTGCCGTTTCATGCCTCGCCCGCTCTCCCAATCGGCCGGGCTTCAGCGTCTCCGGATTCAATTAGCCGATCCGGCGCAGACGGAAGTGGTTGGGCGGTAGCGGCCATTTGGTCTTTTTGATCGTGAGCCATTCGGCCTTTAGGAGTGAATAATGGACAATCTGGCGAAAGGCGCCACACGCGAAAGAGTTGATTTTTCCCGCATCAAGACTTCGATCCCGATCCCCAATTTGATCGAGGTCCAGAAGAAGTCTTACGAGCGGTTTTTGCAAATGGACCTGCTGCCCGGCGAGCGGGACGATACCGGGCTGCAGAGTGTGTTTAATTCGGTCTTCCCGATCTCGGATTTCCGCGGGCTCAGCCAGCTCGAGTTCGTCGATTATTCGATCGGTAACTGGGAGTGCAAGTGCGGCAACCTGAAGGGGCTGCATCATCTGCGTTCCACTTGCCGCAACTGCGGCGCCACGATCAAGACCGATCCGTTCCATGTGGGCGACGTGCTGTGCCATCGCTGCGGAACGTTCAACAAGAACATCGTGACGTTTTGTAATCGCTGCGGCGACCCTGTCGGGCTGCAGTTGAAGTACGACGTTGCCGAGTGCGAAGAGCGTGGCATGACCTATGCCGCCCCGCTCAAAGTCACCATTCGCCTGACCGTTTTCGACAAAGATCCCGAGACCGGCAACAAGACTATCCGGGACATCAAGGAGCAGGAGGTCTTTTTTGGCGAGATCCCGCTGATGACCGAGAACGGCACGTTCATCATCAACGGAACGGAGCGCGTCATCGTTTCGCAGTTGCACCGCTCTCCTGGCGTGTTCTTCGAGCGCGTTCCGGCGCAAGGCTATTTCCTCGGCAAGATCATCCCCTACCGCGGAAGCTGGGTCGAGTTCGAATACGATAACAAGAATCTCCTTTACGTACGTATCGACCGCAAACGAAAATTCTACGGCACGGTTTTCCTGCGAGCGCTCGGGTTGAAGACCGACGCGGACATCATCCGCGCGTTTTACAACGTCAGCGCGCTCACGATCAAGGATAAGAAGCTTTTTTGGAAAGTTTCCGAAAGCCTGATTGGCCTGAAGCTCTCCAAGGCAATTAACGCTAAGAACGGCGACACGGTGGTTCCGCAGGGCCGTAAAATCACCAAATCCGTTTACGACGCTATCCAGAAGGCCAAGATCGAGCAGGTTGAGATCGACCGCACCGATCTGCAGGGGGCTTACATCGCCGCCGACGTGATTGACATGACTACGGGCGAAGTACTCGTCGAAGCCAACCACGAGCTCACCAATATCGAGAAGCTGATCGACAACGAAATCACCAGCTTTGAAGTGTTCTATCCCGAGCGGGATGATGCTGGAAACGTAGTATCGGTCACCCTCAAGAAGGACGCCGTGAAATCGCAAAGCGACGCGCTGCTCGAAATCTATCGCAAGCTGCGGCCCGGCGATCCGCCGACGCTCGACACGGCAACGCAGCTCTTCCAGGGCATGTTCTTCGACCCACGCAAGTACGACTTCTCGCGTGTCGGCCGCATGAAGTTCAATATCAAGCTGTACGACAAGATCGACGCGCTGCCCCTCGATAAGCGCACTCTCGATCAGCGCGACTTCACCGATACCATCAAGTATCTGCTCAAGCTGCGCCGCGGTATTGGCGGGGTCGACGACATCGATCATCTCGGCAACCGGCGCGTCCGCGCCGTCGGCGAGCTGCTCGAGAATCAGTTCCGCATCGGCTTGGTTCGCATGGAGCGCGCCATCAAAGAAAAGATGTCGGTCTACCAGGAAATGTCGACGGCTATGCCGCACGACCTGGTCAACGCCAAGCCCGTGATGGCCGCGATTCGTGAGTTCTTCGGATCCAGCCAGCTATCGCAGTTCATGGATCAGACCAATCCGCTCTCCGAGATTACGCACAAGCGCCGTCTGTCGGCTCTTGGACCGGGCGGTCTGTCCCGCGAGCGTGCCGGTTTCGAAGTGCGCGACGTGCACCCGACTCACTACGGCCGCATCTGCCCGATTGAGACTCCAGAAGGCCCGAACATTGGTCTGATCTCTTCTCTTTCGTGCTTTGCCCGCATTAACGACTACGGCTTTATCGAGAGCCCGTACCGGCGCGTCCTGAAAGGCATCGTGGTGGACGAAATGCGCATCCAGAACCCCGGTGACAGTTCCTACAAAGTAGGTGATGTGATCACACGCGGCGAACTGGACAAGGCTCTGAGCAACCTGAGCTCCAAGAAGCAAGGGATTGAGTCGGTGGCCCACTCCGATTACCTTTCGGCTTGGGAAGAGGACAAGTACATCATTGCGCAGGCCAACGTGGAGTTGGACCCGGCCGGAAGAATCGTGAACGATCTGGTGAACGCGCGGCAGGCGGGCAATTTCGTCCTGAAGAACCGGGATGAAATCGAGTATATGGACGTCAGTCCGAAGCAGCTTGTCTCGGTAGCGGCCAGCTTGATTCCGTTCCTTGAGAACGACGACGCCAATCGCGCGTTGATGGGTTCGAACATGCAGCGGCAGGCCGTGCCTCTGCTGCGCGCGGAAGCTCCGTACGTCGGGACCGGAATGGAGCGCGTCACGGCGCGCGATTCGGGCGCGGTCATCATCTGCAAGCGCGCCGGGGTTGTGGATTCCGTCGATTCCGAGCGTGTCATCGTCCGCGTGGAAGGTAGTGGCGCGCACGAGGGGCAACTCTCACGTGAAGTGGGCGCCGACATCTATCAGCTCACCAAGTTTAAGCGATCGAACCAGAACACCTGTATTAATCAGAAGCCGATTGTGTTCCAGGGGCAGCGCGTCAAGAAAGGCGATGTCCTGGCCGACGGTCCTTGCACCGATAACGGCGAGCTCGCGCTCGGGCGCAACGTACTGGTGGCCTTCATGCCCTGGCGCGGCTACAACTTTGAAGACGCCATCGTGGTCAGTGAAAAGCTGGTGAAGGAAGACTACTACACCTCGATCCACATTGAAGAGTTCGAGATCGAGGCGCGCGACACCAAGCTTGGGCCGGAAGAGATCACTCGCGACATTCCGAACATCGCGGAAGCCTTCCTGCGCAACCTGGACGAGAGCGGCATCATCCGCGTCGGAGCGACGGTGAAGCCGGGCGACATCCTGGTCGGCAAAGTCACTCCCAAAGGCGAGACGCAACTGACCCCTGAAGAGAAGCTGCTGCGGGCCATCTTCGGCGAAAAGGCGGGCGACGTGAAAGACGCCTCTCTGTACTGTCCGCCAGGCATCGAGGGCACCATTGTCGATTGCAAGGTGTTTTCGCGCAAAGGCGCCGAGCTCGACGAACGATCGAAGAACATTCTCGACTCGCAAGTCGAGCGGATGCACCGCAATCTCGAAGACGAGAAGCGGATTCTGAACGACGAGCGGGCCAAGCGGCTTTCCGATCTGCTGCACGGCAAAGAGGTCCTGGCCGATCTGCACGACGAAAAGACCAATAAGAAGCTGCTTTCGAAAGGCACCGAGTTGACGCGGGACCTGGTGGAGAAGCTTCGCGCCCGCGACCTGAAGCGAATGCGGGTCGCCAACAAAGACGTTCGCCTGAACGAGCAGATCGACGAGATCGAGGAAATGACCTCGCGTCAGATCGCGGTGCTCGAGAAGATCACCGACGAAAAAATCGCGAAGCTCCGCAAGGGCGACGAGCTGCCTCCGGGCGTAATCAAACTAGTCAAGTGTTATATCGCCATGAAGCGCAAGCTGTCGGTGGGCGACAAGATGGCCGGCCGGCACGGAAACAAAGGCGTGATCGCCCGCATCGTTCCCGAAGAGGACATGCCGTATCTTCCCGATGGCAGGCCGGTGGAAATCGTGCTGAATCCGCTGGGCGTTCCGTCCCGTATGAATGTGGGTCAGATCCTCGAAACTCACTTGGGCTGGGCGGCGCAGGCGTTGGGTGTTCACTTCGCGACGCCGGTTTTCGACGGCGCAGCCGAAAGCAATATTAAGGAGCAGTTGACCTCGGCTGGCCTGCCGACCTCCGGCAAAGTGGAGTTGAACGACGGCATCTCGGGTCAGCCGTTTGAGCAGCCGGTCACGGTGGGCTACATCTATATGCTCAAGCTGTCCCACCTGGTGGACGACAAGATTCACGCACGGTCCATCGGGCCGTACTCGTTGATCACGCAGCAGCCGCTCGGTGGCAAGGCGCAATTCGGTGGACAGCGCTTCGGCGAAATGGAAGTCTGGGCGCTCGAAGCCTACGGCGCGGCCTATGTGTTGCAGGAATTGCTGACGGCGAAATCGGATGACGTCTACGGTCGCGCCAAGATTTACGAGGCGATCGTCAAAGGCGAAGCAGCGGCGGAGCCGGGTGTCCCCGAATCGTTCAATGTACTGATTCGCGAGCTGCAGTCGTTATGTCTGGATGTGGAGTTGATGAAGAAGCCGCGCGAAATCCCGGATACCGCGCTGGCGGCGGACTAAAGAAGTAGGCCACGGATGAACGCAGATAAACACAGATCATTTTTCTTTATCCGTGTTCATCTGTGTTCATCCGTGGCTAAATTTAAGGAGAAATAATGTATCGTTCCTCTCCCTATGATCGTGCCAATCTGATCGCGGACTTCGATTCGATCCGCATCAGTCTCGCCTCTCCGGAAAAAATCCGGAGCTGGTCGCATGGCGAAGTAACTAAACCGGAAACGATTAACTACCGCACCTTTAAACCCGAGCGCGATGGCTTGTTCTGCGCCCGGATTTTCGGCCCCATCGCCGACTGGGAGTGCCTGTGCGGCAAATACAAGCGCATGAAGCACCGCGGCGTGATTTGCGACAAGTGCGGCGTCGAAGTCACTCTATCCCGGGTGCGCCGCGAGCGCCTCGGCCACGTGGAGCTGGCCAGTCCCTGCTCCCACGTCTGGTTCTTTAAGGGCCTCCCCAGCCGCATCGGCTACCTGCTCGACATCACGCTGCGCGAGTTGGAGCGCGTTCTCTACTTTGAAGCTTTCGTAATTGTCGATCCCGGCGAAGCCACCGGGCTCTCCCAAAGCGAAGTGATCAGCGATGAGCGCAAACGGCAGCTCGATCAGGAGTTCCCAGGTAAATTCGTCGCCATGATGGGGGCCGAAGGTATCAAGGAACTGTTGAAGAAGATCGACATCGAAGGTCTGAGCCAGGACATCCGGGAAAAGATGCGGACCGAGGTGTCGCAGCAGAAGAAGCTGAAATACGCCAAACGTCTGCGTGTGGTCGAGTCTTTCCGCAAGTCCGGCAACAAGCCCGAATGGATGATTCTGGACGTGATTCCCGTGATCCCGCCGGAGTTGCGCCCGCTGGTACCGCTCGATGGCGGACGCTTCGCCACCTCCGATCTCAACGATCTGTATCGCCGCGTGATCAACCGCAACAATCGCCTGAAGAAGCTGATTGAGCTGCACGCTCCGGACGTCATCGTTCGCAATGAAAAACGCATGCTGCAAGAAGCGGTGGATGCTCTGTTCGACAATGGCCGCCGCGGACGCGTTCTGCGCGGAGCCAACAATCGCCCGCTCAAATCTCTTTCGGATACGTTGAAAGGCAAGCAGGGCCGCTTCCGCCAGAATCTGCTTGGCAAGCGCGTCGATTACTCCGGCCGTTCCGTTATCGTAGTCGGACCCGAACTAAAGCTCCACCAGTGCGGCCTTCCGAAGAAGATGGCGCTGGAGCTGTTCAAGCCCTTCATCTATCACCGCCTCGAGCAGCGCGGCCATTGCACAACCATCAAGCAGGCCAAAGAGCTCGTCGAGCAGCAGGACCCGGTAGTCTGGGACATTCTGGAAGAGGTGATTAAAGACCATCCCATTCTTCTGAACCGCGCTCCCACGCTACACCGGCTGGGTATTCAGGCGTTCGAACCGGTGCTGGTGGAAGGCAAGGCGATCAAGCTGCACCCGCTGACTTGCACGGCATTCAACGCCGACTTTGACGGCGATCAGATGGCCGTTCACATCCCACTGTCACCTGAAGCGCAGATCGAGGCTTCCACTTTGATGCTGGCGTCGAACAACATTCTGTCTCCCGCCCACGGCGCTCCGATCGCCATTCCGACGCAGGACATGGTGCTCGGCCTCTATTACCTCACGAAATCCCGTCCTGGAACCAAAGGGGAAGGGCGTACGTTTGCTTCCACCGACGACGTCTTAATCGCGCTCGAGATGGGCGAAGTGGAGACGCTCAGCCCCATCAAGCTGCGGTACACGGGCAGGGTCATCGATCTCACGAAGGCATTCGATAGCCAGAACGTCCTGCACACTGAGCCGATTGAATTCAATAAGCAGTACATGGACACCACCGTCGGCCGTGTCATTTTTAACGACGTTCTTCCCGAGGACATGCCGTTCATCAACGGCTTGCTGAAGAAGAAGGGCCTCGCCCAACTGGTGCAATACTGCTATCTCAAGTTTGGGCTGCAGGTGACGGTGCAGATGCTGGACGGCGTAAAAAACCTCGGCTTCCTGTACGCCACGCGCGCCGGCATCTCGATCGGAATCGACGACATGGTCGTCCCGAGTGAGAAGGCTAAGCTCGTGAAAAACGCCGAAAAAGCAGTGATCGAAGTTCAATCGCAATACCAGGAAGGCGCGATCACCCACGGCGAGCGCTACAACAAGATCATTGAGATCTGGTCGAAAGTCACCGAGCGCGTTTCGGACGAAATGTTTAAATCGATGGAAGAGGACGACCGTACCGGCCGGTATCTCAACCCGATTTACATCATGGCCGACTCAGGCGCGCGCGGTTCCAAACAGCAGATCCGCCAGCTCTCCGGTATGCGCGGCCTGATGGCCAAGCCCTCCGGCGAAATTATCGAGACCCCCATCACGGCTAACTTCCGTGAAGGTCTGAACGTGCTGCAGTACTTCATCTCCACTCACGGAGCCCGCAAGGGTCTGGCCGACACAGCCCTGAAAACGGCCGATTCCGGTTATCTCACGCGCCGTCTGTGCGACGTCGCCCAGGACGTGATTGTCACGGAAGACGATTGCGGAACGGGTGATGGAATCCACGTGGAGCCTATCATCGAATCCGGTGAAATCATCGAGCCTTTGCGCGACCGCATCGTAGGCCGCGTGGCTCTCGAAGATCAGCTCGACTACGAAGGCAATGTCATCGTCGCCGTAAATTCGGAGATCACAGAGGACTTGGCGGCTGCGATTCAAGCGGCTGGTATCGAGCGGGTTAAGATTCGCTCGGTGCTGACTTGTGAGTCCAAGCGCGGCGTCTGCCAACTCTGCTATGGCCGCAATCTCGCTACCGGACGGATGGTCGAGCGAGGCGAGGCTGTCGGTATCATCTCGGCCCAGTCGATTGGCGAGCCGGGCACACAGCTTACCATGCGTACCTTCCACGTTGGCGGTACTGCCACAGGTTCGAGCGAGCAGTCGAAGCAGGATGCCAAGTCCGACGGCTTCGTGAAATTCATGGCCATCACCACCATTAAGAATGCCAAGGGTGAGTTGATTGTGATGAATCGCAACGGTATTCTCGCGATCATCGACGACAAGGGACGCGAGAAGGAACGCTACCCGGTGGTTTACGGCGCCAAAGTGCTGCACGGCGATGGGGCTGCGGTGAAGGCCAACCAGATCTTGCTCGAATGGGATCCGTACACCTTCTCCATTCTTACGGAAGTCACGGGCACCATCCATTTCAAAGATCTGCACGAAGGTGTCACCTTGCAGGAGCAGGTTGATGAAATCACTGGCATGTCGCAGTGGGTCGTGACCGATGCTCCGGATGAGAAGCGCCAGCCGATGGTTATGGTCCGGCCGCAGGGCGGGACCCGGTCGGATGAAAAGCGCTATCTCATGCCGACCCATGCCCACCTTATGGTGGAGGACGGGGCGGAAGTTCACGCGGGCGATGTTATTGCCAAAATCCCGCGCGCGACTACCAAAACCAAGGACATCACCGGCGGTCTGCCGCGCGTCGTCGAGCTGTTCGAAGCGCGCAAGCCTCGCGAGACGGCTGTCATCTCCGAGATCAATGGAATCGTCAAGTACGGCGAGATCAGCAAGGGTATGCGCAAGATCTCGATCGTGGCGGACGACGGCCAACAGATCGATTACTCGATCCCGCGCGGCGTTCACATCAACGTCCAGGAAGGCGAGCGCGTGCGCTCGGGCGACCCGTTGATGGATGGACCGCGCAATCCGCACGACATTCTGCACGTGCTCGGTGAAAAAGAGCTGCAGAAATATCTGGTGAACGAAATCCAGGAAGTCTACCGGCTGCAGGGCGTCAATATCAACGACAAGCACCTGGAAGTGATCTCACGGCAGATGATGCGCTGGGTGAAGGTGGACGATATCGGCGACACCGAGTTCCTGCCTGAAGAAGTGGTGGACAAGTTCCGGTTCCGTGAGGAGAACCAGCGTGTGGTGGATACGGGTGGCCGTCCGGCGCAGGGCCGCGCGGTGTTGCTCGGCATTACCAAGGCATCGCTGTCAACCGATTCGTTCATCTCCGCGGCATCCTTCCAGGAGACAACGCGGGTATTGACCGAAGCCGCGATTAACGGCAAGGTCGACTATCTCCGAGGCCTCAAGGAGAACGTCATCATGGGCCGTCTGATCCCAGCCGGAACGGGCATGGACTACTACCGAGGCGTCAAGATCGCGGGCGAAGATGTGGTGGAAGAAGAGCCCATCTACGACCCCGACGCAGCCTTGGCGGGCGATCTCAGCGTCTACGACGACGAAGCCCGCACGGTGTACGCCGGCGGGTTGAGCGAAGAGCCGGCCCCGGTGGAAGAAACAACGCTAGCGGAGTAGTTATCAGGGCGGGCCGAAAAGGCCCGCTACGCTTTCCCGATCGCCAATGAAATATAGAGTTGCGTTGCGCAAACATGACGAGGGCTACAGCGTCTCTTGTCCGTCGCTTCCCGGGTGTTGGTCTCAGGGCCGGACTGAGCAAGAAGCTCTCCAGAATATCCAAGGTGCGATTGAGGATTATTTGCTCGCTATCAACGATACTGTCGAGATCCGTGAAATAGAGGTGACGATCTAGCCATTGCCGAATATTCCCGGCGTGCCGCACCTTCGGGCGGTGAAGGCTGGCTTTTACGTTATCCGGCAGGGCGGCCATATCGTTATGTCAGACGGGGCAAGAGTAGTAACGATTCCAAGAGCTAATCCCGTCGATGCATTCACGATGGGTGGAATCGCGCGCGAGTCGGCCTTGACTGTCGAGCAGTTCAGGAAGCTCCTGTAGCCTTAACCTGATTCCAGCCGAGCCCGCTAACCAAGATCATCTGCGAGCACCACGCCAGCGTGGATTTCATCGCTCTGTTGGGAAAACTCGATGTCGAAAATCCCGCGCAAACCCGGATTCGCCTCCTGCTCGACAACCATTCGGCGCACACTTCAAAGGAAACGCAGGCGTACCTGAAACTTCACCCCCAGCGGTTCGAGTTCGTCTTTACCCCCAAACACGGCTCGTGGCTCAACATCGTGGAAACCATGTTCAGCAAAATGGCGAGAAGCATGCTGCGCGGTATCCGAGTCGCCAGCACACAGGAACTGATTGACCGCATCCATCTCTACTTCGAACAGATCAATACCGGCCCCGTGATCTTTCGCTGGAAGTTCAAAATGGACGAAACTGCCAGTGAGCATATTTCAACAGAACGATGATAGCGCCGATGGGGGCAGGCTAAAGCTAAAAGCATGTCCCACGATTGCTATTTGGTCGCTGACTGCCAATCGCCGTAGCTGAATGACAAGCCACCGATCTTGAACGGGGCTGGATTTCCGGCGGTGAACCACACGTCTTTTTGCGATCGTACCGTGGTGAGGAAGTGCAGCCAGTTTGGCACATCCACCAGCGCCTGAGATTTGGCCGTGCTGGCAATCGCGTTGCAACTCAGAGTCCACCGCTCGGCGCGCAACGTGTAAGTCACGTTTGTTTCCCAGTTGGTGACAGGGCGATCGAAATCGCCCGTGATTTGTATCTGCGATAGCCTGTTGCCCGAGATGATGTTCTGCGCCAGCGTCACATCGCTCGAGGAAGCTCCTGAAACACCCGCGTTGACGTTCTGTGAGATGGTGCTGTTGCGGATCAGTATGGGGCCCTGATTGGCCTCGATAAATACCCCATCGCCATAGTTGTTGGACCAGTATACATTGTCAACCAGTATCTGGGTGTTGTCATAATCAAACCAGAACCCGCGGGCCTGGTTCCGTTCCGAGTGGTGATTGCGAACCACCGCGCTGTGCAGGTTTCCGAACTTACTGCCAGCCACGGCCCAACCGTAGAACCCGCCCTGTGCGCCGCGCCAGTTATTGAATGACGTCTCGTTATCGGAGTAGACCACGTTCTTGAGCTGGTAAGCGCCGAATCCAGCAGCGCCGTTGTTATCGGCGACGCTGCGCAACACCATAATATCGGTGGAGGTCGCGATCTGAAAGCCGTCCCAGTTATTCCAGAGGAATTGGCAATTCTCCACCAGGATGTTATGTGAATCGACGATTTCGGCCGAACTGTCGGGCACGGGCCGGTTGCCGCGGATGAAGGTCAGCCCGCGCACGACAAGATTGGTCTTCCCTTGAGCGTGGAACAGAATCGGACGCGTGGAAACCTCGACAGTCGCGGGTTTCAAATCGAAGCCCGGTGGAGTTCTTATATACAGCAACGCCTCGTCCTCGGCGACGTAGAACGAGCTATCGGTCAACTCCGCTTTCGAGAGCACCTGCTTGTAGGGAGTGTCGTTGACGAACACCATCTCGCGCCGTCGAGTGATCGGTTGTAGGGCGACGCTGCCGGCCCATCCCGGCGGGTACGGCGCCAGACCCCATTTATGGGGCCAGACACTGATGTACGTATTAGCGGCGGTGTCGGGCTGCCATTCCCGCCAGAGATCTGCCCCTGAAATGACGGCCTTGCCCGTCTCAGCCGCTTCGAAAACCAACGGGGCATCCGTAGCACCCTGGCTCACGGGCAGTGAGATCTGTTCCCGATAAGTCCCCGGCGCAATCAACACCTTGGTTCCGATGTTCAATGTGTTGTTCCGAACCGCTTGAGCAGCCGCCGCGGATATGGTGCGGAAGGGCTGGCTTTGCGTTCCGGAGCCAGTATCGGAAGCCGCGGGATTCGCACCATCGACATAGAGGACCACCGTCACCGCTGCTTCGTTCATTTGCGCCGGTGCCGCGGCTGGGAACAGATTGCTTGTGTCGGCGCAGCCCCCGGATTCTATGATGAGCGGCGATGTGGAATCGGGTGTGCAGGAGGACAGCGTGAATATTGCGATAACGAGCAACACAGGCAGGAATGCGCTTGCGCACGATCGTGCCTGTGCTACTAGTCTAAACACAGACGTCCTTTTGTTCTACCACTTCCAGCACCTGCGAGTTGGTCACGGAAAGCAGGCTCCCGCAATCGGAAATGCGCTTGAGCATGTTTTCCAGCTCAGTCCAGAGACCACGCTGTTCAACCTCCCAGGAATGTCCCCAGATGTGCAGAACGCCGCCGGCATTCAGAATATGTTGTAGCATAGCCTGGGCCAGCCGGCCGAGATCGTGTTCGCCGCGCCACAGCCGCATCCAATCGGTCGCTCCCCGGACATTGCCTTGCATCAGTGCATGCCGCAGCAGAGTGTGCCGCGAATGCGGCCAAAACTGAAATCCAACCGGCATCAGGTGAGGCTCAAAATCGAGACTGGTCCGAAATCCTACCGTCGTTCGGGCCAGCTTGTATCCGGCCTGATCGAGCAACGGCAACTGCTGTGGGGTGAACTTCCCTTCCGGGTAACAGAATGCCCGGATTTCCTCGCCCAGCAGGTCTTCCAGGTACGCTTTGCTCTCGCACAACTCTCGCAAAACCTTGCCGGCATTCAGCCGGTGAATTCGCGGGTGTGTCTGGGTATGCGAGCCGATCTCCATACCCATGCGTCTCAGCTCGAGAATCTCGTGGCGGCTCATGCGGGGAATAATCGGATAATCGATCGGTACATAAAACGTGCCCTTCACGCCATAGGTGGCGAGGCGCTCCGCCACTCTCAGATCGAGCGCGTGCCCATCGTCCCAGCTAGTGGTGACGAGAGCAGTCTTATTTCCGGCATACATCGGGACCACATCATCTCTCTTCGGCATAAGTCGCCCTGGTGTGAAGCAGGCCTGCCAATTGCATTCCCCACAACAGCAGAAACATCGGGTTTAGAAGCACATATCTGCGCCACAGCCGCTTGGGCTCCATCCGCATGCGGAATAACCATTCCAGGCCGGAGCGCTGCATCCAGGCAGGCGCCTGCGCGACACGGCCTGCGTGAAAATCGAAAGCCGCGCCAACTCCGAACAGGACGCAGCCGGGCAGTTGGCTGGCATGTTCCGCCATCCACCGCTCCTGCTTGGGTACTCCAATTCCGCAGAATACGATGTCGGCTCCGGCGGCTCGTATCCGCTCGACGCACTGCGCCTCTTCTTCCGCGGTGAGTGGCCGGAAGGGCGGCGAGTACATCCCGGCAATTTGAAGACCTGGCAACCTCTGTTGCAATCGCGAGCACAGAACCGGCAGTGTTTCTTCGCGTCCGCCATACAGGAAGATACGATGCCCTAAACGCTGCGCCTGGCCGCAGAGCGCGATCATCAAGTCCGGCCCGTAAACGCGGCGCTGTCCGGACACTCCGAAAGACCGCAAGGCCCACACCAGCGGCATTCCGTCCGAGGTGCCGAGCGTTGCCCGATTCAGGATTGCCCGGTAGTCGCGATCGAAAAAGCCGGTCATGACGGAGTGCACGGTCAAAATCGCGGCGTAGCGGCCTCGCGGCGCCTGTTCCGGCGGCGCGCCACTTTGCTCCCAGGCGCGCTTCTGGCCGATCCACTCCTGGCAAAGGCGAAGAATTTGCCCGTAGCTAACTTGGCTCACGCCAATTCCCAGTACCGAGGTTTTGGGCGGGATTAGGCCAGGCATGCGACCTCTACTTTTTTCTGAATCCCTGTACCATGACGATGCCGAATCGCGAAATCATAGATCCGGCTTAGCAGTTTGTAATTGACCTCCGGCGTGTAGCGCTCGAGGAAATCCGCTCGCGCATTGCTACCCATGCGATCTGCCAGGCGATCGTCCCTCAGAATCGTCTCCAAAGCACTCACTAGCGAGACCTGATCCGAAACGGGGACTTTGCATCCATTCCAGCCATCGCGAACCAGTTCCGACGGGCCGCCCAGATCCGAGACAATCGCCGGACGTCCGCATGCAAAACCCTCGACAATCGTGGCGCCGAAAGTTTCGAGACAGAGCGACGGCAATACAACGGCACGGGCATTCTGAATCAGCCTGATGAGCTCCTCCGAATGCACCTGTCCGGCAAAGATGACGGACGGCGCCACCCGCTTGGCCTGCTCCTCGAGTTCGGCGCGCTGGGGTCCGTCTCCGGCTATCATCAACTGTGCGCCTTGCGCCTGGGACCGCATGACCTCGGCCCACGCCGCGATTAAGTAGTGCAAGCCCTTGTCCGGCGATAAGCGTCCGGCGAACACGAAGGTCCGCGAGCCCGAGGGAGGCGGTCCGGCCGGCTTCGGATCTTCCGTAAAGTTCGGTTTTACAAAGACGCGCTCAGCCGGCAGACTGGCGTGCAGCAGCTTCCGCCGCGCGCCATCGCTCGGAGTGATAAATGCATCCACATCGCGGGTCCAGGTTGCGCGGCGGCGGTTGTGCATGATAAATCGCGCGGCGGCGCCGGAGGCCAGAAAGGAATCGTGATAGCAACGGCGAATCACGCCGCGCCAGGGCGTCGTTCCAAGGCAGTCTTCGCAAACTTTCCCGTCCCGCAGAAGAAAGCCGTTTGTGCAAACCAGCCGGTAGTTGTGCAGCGTCTGCACCGTGGCCGCTCCCGCCTGCTGCGCGGCCGCATGTACGGACGGAGTTAAGCGCATCCAGAAGTTGTGGACATGGACGACATCGGGGCGAAACTCCTCGCACATACGGCGGATCGTGTCGTACCAATCCAACGACCACGCCGAACGCGCGAGCAGCGCAACATTCCCCAGGACCTCGTGTTCTACCTCGTTGTCGACCTCATGCTTCACCACATCAACCCCATGAGCACGGAGCATCGCGGTTTCCCGCCGGGCCACGGCATCTTCGCCGCCCGGCTGGCGATAGCGATTGTGGAGCACCAACACCCTCATCTCGCCGCCGTCCGCGGAATCGTGGATCCTACCAGAGTGCCGGTCGCGACAAAGAACGCCAGCACTGCCTCATTGAGCGGTCCGAGCATTGAAATCTCAAAGCAGCCCAGAATCAGGTACCAGACAAACACTAGCGACACCAAAAATTCGATCCGTCTCTCATGGGCAAAGCCTCGCCAATTTGCAAAGCAGGGCTTTAAAGCGGCGCCAATGCCCCAAATAAATAGCGCGGCGCCGAACAGTCCGGCCCCCGTCAACAGGTGCAACGCCAGGTTGTGCGCCGTCTGAAATTGCTGTTTGTGCCAGACGAATAGAGACCCGGAGTTGGTGATCGTAAAATAGCCGTGGCCAAACCACGGAGCGTCGCGGAAGGATGCGAGCGCAATCGCCCACAGTTCATCGCGACCGCTCCCGCCCATCACTTCCGCCTGAGTCTGGCCCCTTAGGATATACCCGCCGATCGAGTCCGGCACATGCTTGATCGCGTCCAGGTAAGGGAACAGCCCTATTAGAATACCGGCGATCGACAGTGTCACCGTGAGGAATCCCATCTGCCGCTTTACCAGGAAAAGAATCGTGAGCACGATGAAGGTGGCGAGCAGGCTGGAACGCGATCGCGAAATGTAAAGGGCCGCGAAACAAATCGGAAGCCCGGCAACCAAAAACCGCTGTGTCCATTTCCATCTCCACAACAGGCGCGAGCCCAGCAACAGAATCAGCCCGATCGATGAGATTGCGCCCAGAGTATTCGGATGGACGTAACCCGCCGGCCTCTCACCAGCGAGCACCGCCTTCATATCCAGGAGCAGAATTCCGGCGCTCAGGATCAGCGCGGTTAAGAACAGTTGGAACAGAATTGCTTCCAGGTATTCTTCGCTGGAGCACAGGATCGCGGTCACGATCGAAAGCAACACCAGTGTGAACACCTCCACTGCGTGTCCGAAACTGACGGCTTTCATGGCCGACCACAGCGTCGAGGTCATGCACCACAACGCGAAGAGCGCCAGCGGGATCAACCGCGCCAGTACGTGTCCCGTACGGCGGTTATCGTGCATGCGCAGGAGAATCATCCCGAGACAGAGCAGCGACCCGCCCCGCGCCATAATCTTGATCAATGCAATCCAATCGACCGAGCTCAGTTCGAGCGGCCCTCCGCGCCCCGGCATTGACAAGCAAGTGATCGAAAGTACCCAGCAGACCACCAGGAGCAGACGAAACTCGGGCCTGCGTCGTAGAGAGCGCTCAGATGGCGCAGTCGTGTCGATGGCCTGCCAGAACAATGGAGTGGCTGGGTTCATGCGCGGCACACCCCGGCCCAATCGAGCTCCTTGCGGTCCCAGTTATATAACTCTCGTACTCGAGCTTGCCCGGCCTGTCCCATGCGCCTGCGGAGGGCGGAATCGGAGGCGAGCGTCTGCAGCGCCGCGGCGAGATCCGCGACCACCTGGCCGGGTGAGTGGGCAGCGACTTTAATTCCGGTTTCCGCCGTGACCTGCAGTCCGGGTCCGCCCAGATCGAGGCAGACAACGGGCCGGCCGATTGCCATTGCTTCGGTACAAACACAACTGCCGGAATCGTGCAGACTTGGCAGCAGCAGGACGTCGCATTCGGCTAACTTGGCGAGCGCTTCCGCGCGCGGGAGCGCGCCAAAAAATCGCACGCGCGCGGGCGCGAGCTCGGTGCAGCGCTGCCGCTCCGGGCCATCGCCGACGATCCAGTATTCGGAATCCGGATAACGCCGCTGAATCTCGCTAAACGCGCGTATTCCGAATTCGACTCCCTTCCACGCGAGCAGGTTGCCGAGCGTGGCAACTCGAAAATGCGGGTGGACGCTTGCGCTTGAGTTTGCGAGCTCGTCAATTTCCGCTGTATTCATTCCCATCACAGGCAATACCGCTGTCTCGCGGCAGCCGATCTGCTTCAGACGCTCCTCCGTCTCGCGCGTGGTAGCAAAAGCAATGGCGGATCGTCGCGCGGTCAACCGGACGAATGGATCCAGACGGCCCATTCCTTGGGCCGCGGCCCGCAGGAACTCGATCAGCTTGCCACGCCGGCCCAGGGCAGGAAGAAATGCGCGCGGAGTGGACTCACCGCCACCCACCGGGCCCCAGATAAAGGGAATCGGAAGCAGCGCCAGAAAACTCGGCATCCAGTACATGACGAAGGTGGCATGCTGCGCCACATCGAACCGGATTTCCGCGTGTAAACGGCGAGCCTGGAAGTAAGCGCCCAATTGCCACAAATAGTAATACAGGTACAGGCCTCGCCGGCGCCGTTTCCAGAACCGTGCCCAGCGCGGCAGATCGTAGTAAATAAAATGTGCGCCGGGAAGTGGATTCCTGGCTAGCTCCGCCTCGATCGCCGGCCGGTTGTTGCAGCGCGTGATCACCCACGTCTGGTGCCTCCGCGCAATCTGCCGCACCCAGTTCCAGCCCACGCCGGGCTCGGATCCGCGATTCGGTTCGCACGCATACGCCGACACTAGGACCCTCAACGTCACCGGCATGGCAAACGACCGATTGTGGCTCGAACCCGTTGGACTTTTCGGCCAGCTAAAGGTCCGTCGAGCAGCAGCTTACTGCTGAGCGCCTCGCACCAATACGCACTCTGTGGTACAGCGCGGCTTTGCCGCAAACTGTGGGGCAGGCGGTCGGGGTTTGCCGCCTGCCGGGCGACCCGGTGTTTGGGTCGCCTGCAACCGCGGCTGGACGCAGACAGTAGATTTAGTAATACAGGCATTCTTGCCTGTGTGCTCTTGATTTTCCCGCTGCTTGCCATCATGCATGCGCTCCAGGGCGGCATAGGATGCCTAGCAGTCCACCGATTGTGGCTCGAACCCGTTGCTCTTTCCGGCCAGCCAGAGGTCCGTCGAGCAGCAGCTTACCGCTGAGCGCCTCGCACAGATACGCAATCAGCAGCGACTCAGTCCAACTCTCCGGAATCGCCAACGCGAGACAGTACTCGCGCACCTGGTCGCGCACCGGTCCAGGACCCGCCAATTGCCGGTAAATCTCCGAGGCGGAACAATTGCGAAGCTCGATAGCGCTCCCTATGTGGAAATGAAACAGATCCCACAAGGGCGGCCGGCCCGGACCGCCATACTCCCAGTCCACTACCAGTAGCCTGTCCTTTGCAATCCAGATGTTCCAGGGTGTGAAATCGCCGTGGCCGTATCCGGCCGGGACCAGTGAGTCTCCCAGCGTTCGCCGGCAGGTGTGCACTGCGGTCTTGAATAGGTGGGCTGAATAATGAAACCCGCCCTGCGCAAGTTGCTCCAGCTTCTCCGAAACCGCCCCTGAGAAGTGGCTCCAGGGCAGTCGCAAGTGCATGATTTCCGATCGGTAGAGCTCAATCAAAAACTGCAAATGGCGGGCGTCCAGGTACGCAGGCGACGGGCCTAGCCGTCCATCTACGCCGCTTTGCACCAGGAGATAGATGCCGTTCCAGAACCCCGCGTGCAGCGCCCGGGGGATCGCCGCTGAGCTAAACCGCGTCCCGGCCAAACGCTCCAAAGTGCGTGCCTCGGTCTGCACAAGTCCAATGGTGCGTTCGTTCCAACCCGCCTTTGCGTAGCCAACGATGCGGCCGCGCTCGTCCATCAATTGCAGAACCGGCTTCTGAGAACGATTCGGAGTGCCCATCGAAATCGCGCAAGTAAGCTCCCCGCATCCGATCGCTTCGCGAAGATATTCGTGAAGCGGAATGCCGCCGGCCATCCACAAGGAACAGCGGCTGCGCAGGAACGGCTGCGCCATACCGGCGCGCAGCCCCAGCTCGAGAGCGAGCTTGCCGGCCCTGGCGCGAAAGGTTTGTGCATTATAGATTTCGAGCGATCGCGCCGCGTGGCCATGCCCTTCGAGCGGCACCAAAAAGCGGGGATGGCGGGTACTCGGCAACACCGCAAAGCGCGCCGCTTCGACCGCGCCGGGAACAGGCTCGGCGCTCAGAGCCGAGCCGCGAGAGTGCCCGGCCAGGATTCCACCCAGCCACTCTAGCGATCGGTTGGGATGCTCGTGATTCGCGGTAACGCTTCTGCGCCCGATCGCGTCGAGAATCAGATTGCGAATGCGGGAGGCAATTTCGCCAGGCTCAGCATCTACCTGAATAATGTTGTCCACCTCGCCGCGCTCGACAAGCTGTAACCAGATGTTGAGCTGCTCAGCCATCTCATGGCGCTGCAGCTCTTGCTTGCGTTGCCAGATTCGGTCGGGATGGTCGTGCAGCAGGATGATCAGGTCAGGCCGCGGCGTCAGTTTCCACAGCAGCCACGTGCCTCGCCGCGAGCGCAAGCCGAACCGCACCGGATCCACGAACATATCCAAAGCGCAGCGATCGTAGAGAATCAGCGAGCTGGCCGGAGAACGCAGCTTGTCCTTCCACCAGGAACCGATCAGGAAATCCAAAAAATAATAGAAAACCCTGATCGCGTGGAAGCGACCCGCCTCCCGGCGCGGCGGAGTTTTTCGGCCGGCGGCGGAAGGCTTACCTAAGTAAGCGCCCAGGTCCGGAAGCAACGACGGACGCCATTGCCGCGTCACGAAGCTGACGTTCGGCAGCTCTTCGCGAAACCATTCTTTCAGCGCGGCGATGGTGGTCGACTTCCCGACGCCATCCGGTCCAACCAATGCTACGCGGACGGGCCGCCTGGGCGCCAGTCCAGGGGCCGGGTAGACCGCGGTTGCCGCGTCTGAAGGAACCGGAGCCATTTCCTGGGTAGTCATACGCGAACCAGCTCAGTGGCACAGGCATTCTTGCCTGTGTTGCACTTAGACCAAGACCCTGATGTTTTCAATCCGGTCTTTGCCCGGCCGCCGGGCAAGACCAACACTCTCGAAAACCCTCCTCCGATGGCCCCGGCCCTTGACCTCCCGGGCAGGCGAAACCGCCTGCTCCACTCCCTACTTTCCTGGCTCGTCATACGCGAACCAGCCTCTCCCTGGACGGCTGTGCCTTCACCGCTTTCGCTGCACGCAGAAAGAGGGCAGTATGATGCTGGACCAACAGATCGAGCACCCACCGGCAGATGGTCTGGTCGTCATCTTGCGAGCGCACTACCAGGTCGGCCTGGTCCGATTCGGTCCATTGAATGACCAACCCGCCCTGCTCGCGCACAACCAGGTCGATTCTGTCCGGCAGGGCTCCCGGCTTGCGCTCCACCCAATGGTCGATAAAATTGGAATGCCTCAGCTTGTCTAATGCGCCGCTAAGACGAGCGCGCGTGCGCGGATTGTCTACCCGGACTTTGAGTAAACGCCCGCAGGGTTCCGTCAGGTATCGTTTTCGTCCTTCGAGAGCGCGGGCCGACAACAACTCCGCCGCGAGCAGCGGATGCTGGCGCACAAACCGGCTGAAGAAGGTCGCCTTGGCGCGCGTCACCGTTTTGCGATAGCGCGTCCAATCTTCGCGTTCGAGCGCATCCAGAATACGGGCAACGTAACCAGGGAAGCGCGATTCGAGATAGCCGCGGAACTCATCCCGGCGCTCCGCATCGAAGCGCAAAACGCGGTCGCGGTAGCGCGCCATCTTTTCGGTCGAGTGCTCCCAGCCAATCAGGCCTTGCAACTGCAGTAACCGGAACGTATTCTCTTTCACCGGATCGATGCGCGTCAGGCCGCGCCGGGCATCCTGGACACGGCCCTGAAGCATCTCCTCCTCGGTCATGAACGGCAATCCCCACAGCAGGTACGCATGGAACAAGTCCACCTGCAGAAAGCAACGGTCCGAATAGCGGTAATAACGGAAGATTTCAATATCGTGCTCGTGCCGGCTCGATTTGGTGAAGTGATCGCACTCGGTGAGCGCATCCCAGCCGGCGTCTTTGGCCAGCGAGACTGCGATGGCTCGCCACTTCGGGATATCTTCCGTCGCAATCACCAGGTCGATGTCGGTGGCTTGGCTATCTTCGCCGGTGGAGTCGCACAACTGCTCGTAGTTGCGCAGAACCACGTAGCGGATGCCGGATGCTTCCAGTCTGCGGAACAGCAGGGACTCAGTCGAATTCATTTCGACAGTTGTCCTTTCAGCCGCGGGATGGTGTAATCCGGCTGCAACACCGCCGCCGCGCCCATCTCGAGCAACGCCAGCGCGGGACGCGACGAAACCCGATGTTGCCCGGCTTGCCGGTACAGCCGCTTGGCATGCAGCTTGCGCCAGCGGTCCAGACGAACCCACCAGGGCGCAGCGTTCCGGCCGGCGAGAAACTGCTCCCACAACGGCTCGGGCTGGCTCGAACGCCGGGCGATCATGGAATCGCGCGCCCATAAGTGCTTCAGGCGGGCCAGCTCATACGATTGCGCGCTGAGGGAACCGCCGTGAATGCGGTACTCCATCAGGCACTCGGCTTGCACCAGGATCAGATTGCGATCGCTGATGCGGCACCACAGGTCGATATCGTTGGCGGCTCCAAATTGGGGGCGGTAGCCCCCCACTTCCTCCAGCGTGGCACGCTCGATCAAAGCGCCGGGATGCAGTATTCCAATCGCGAGATTTTCAGAGCGATAGCGCTCAAACGCCTCTCGCGTCGTGAGATCGTGCACAAACTTGCCCACGCGCTTGCCCTGAGAGTCGATGTAGTGCGCCAGGCAACTCGTGGTCTTGAGATCCGGGTTGGCGGCGACAAAGGCCAGTTGGCGTTCCAGGCGTTCTGGCAGCGCAATATCGTCCGCGTCCATGCGCGCTATCCACTCGCCGCGGCACTCCGCGAGGCCGCGGTTCAAGCCGCCACTGTGTCCCAGGTCCTGCGGGTTGCGTATAAAGCGGATGCGCGATTCACTTCGAGCGATCCGCTCGATCGCCTCCACCGTTCCGTCTGTGCTGGCATTGTCGACGATGACGAACTCCCAGCCGGTGAAGGTTTGGGCCCGGATGCTTTCGATGGCGCTCTCGAGATAGGGCAGCCCGTTGCGCACCGACATGAGCACCGAGATTCGCGGAGCGCTCAAGCCGTCTCCCTCATCACCCGTCCACGCTCGGAGGCAGCCTCCAAAGCTAACTGATAGGCGCTGATTTGCGAAGCCGTCAAATCCCAGGCATCGCCGCTCTCCCCCGCCGCCTTGTACCACGCGATTGTCTGGCGCACCGCGTGTCCGAACTCCCAGCGCGGCGTCCACCCGATCTGTTGACGGGCTTTATCGCAATTCAGCACCAGAGTCTGGGCCTCGGCGGGCTCCTGCGTACGGCTCGACGCCGGAAACAGAGCGCAACCGCTGCCCCAGTTGTCGAGCACCGCCTTCACCAGATCCTGCACCATGCGATGCGATTCGAGCTTTGGGCCGAAGTTCCACGCGCCTTCGAAATCCTTGCCCCGAGTCGTCGCAAGCCGCGCGGCCAAATGCAGATAGCCGCCCAGTGCTTCGAGCACGTGCTGCCAGGGCCGAATCGCTTGCGGATTGCGGATCAGTACCGGTTGACCGGCGGCCAATGCCCGGACGCAGTCCGGCACGATCCGGTCTTCCGCCCAGTCGCCCCCGCCGATCACATTGCCGGCCCGCACCGACGCAGCCGCGAATCCCGGCCGCTGCTGCAGGAAGGAAGCATGATAGGAGGCAAATACCAACTCGGCGCACGCTTTTGACGCGCTGTACGGGTCGCGGCCGCCCAGTGGATCTCCTTCGCGATACCCGTTCGCCGTGGTCCCCTCGCGATAGCACTTGTCGGAAGTCACATAGATCAGAACGCGCGCGCTGGCCGTCGAGCGTACCGCTTCGAGCAGGTGGATGGAGCCCGACACGTTGGTCTCAAAAGTCTCTTTGGGCTGCTGATAGGACCGCCGCACCAACGGCTGGGCAGCCAGATGAAATACAAATTCAGGCTGGGCCGCGCGCAGAGCCTCCCGCAGGCTGGCTGCATCCCGAATGTCTCCCTCGATATGGCGCATGCGGCGCGCCAGGCCAAGCCGCTCGAAAAGATCGCCGTCGCGCTCGGGCGGAAGCGCAAAGCCTGTTACGTCGGCGCCGAGCATCGTCAGCCAGGCCGACAGCCACGAGCCTTTGAAACCGGTGTGCCCGGTCACAAACACGCGCCTGTTTGCGAAGGATTCGGCGAAGAGGCGCGCGATCACCACACCCTCCATGGAGCCGTTCCGTCATCCCACAGGCCTTCGAGACGCTGCTTGTCGCGCAAGGTGTCCATGCACTGCCAGAACCCGGGGTGCCGGTAGGCCATCAGTTCGCCGTCTTCGGCCAAACGCTCGAGCGGTTCACCTTCGAGGGTGGTCTGGTCGTCTTTCAGGTAGTCGAATATCTCGGGTTCAAACACAAAGTAGCCGCCGTTGATCCAGCCTTCCGAGGTCTGCGGCTTTTCTTTGAAATCCTTTACGCAATCGCCATCGAAGCTCATGGTTCCGAACCGGGCCGGCGGTCTCACCGCCGTGAGCGTGGCGATCCTTCGGTGCCGCCGGTGAAAATCGAGCAGATCGCACACGTTGATATCGGCTACGCCGTCGCCGTACGTCATCATAAAGGTGCCGTGCTCCCGCAGCGTCGGCGCGAGCCGCTGCAGCCTTCCTCCGGTCAGCGTGTGCAGGCCCGTGTCGATGATCCGCACTTCCCAATCCGCGCGATGGGTGCTGTGATATTCGATCGCGCCCGTGCACAAGTTGACGGTAATGTCGCTCTGGGTAGCGCGATAGCTCACAAAGTAATCTTTGATAGCCTCGCACTTGTATCCGGCCGCCAGCACGAAGCGCTTGAATCCGTAATGCGCGTAGGTGCTCATAATGTGCCAGACGATCGGATAACCGCCAATCTCAACCATTGGCTTGGGGCGCGCCGAAGTCTCTTCCGCCAGCCGCGTGCCCAAACCGCCCGCCAGGATCACGACCCTCATGCCGCTCTCCGCAACCGGAAGTAGAACCAGCCCATCATCGACGCGGTGACAATCGAGGAAAGATGCAATCCGATCAGCGCGCCGGTGACGCCGAAAACGCGCGCCAGCGGAATTCCCGCAACCATCGCGCTGCCCACCGAGCCGAGATAGCACCAGAAAGTGCGGTCCGGGCGCTCGAGCGCGCGCAGCCCGTCGCCCAGTACCGCGGTCGCGCAAGTCCCGAGCGGAAGCAGACCCGCGAGCAGAAAGGGCAAGCCTGCATACTGCCCGTATTTACCCGCGTAGAACAGTTGGAAGATGTGCCCGCGCAGCAGCCACAGCGCGAGTCCATACACCACGGCGCCGGAACAGAACAGCCCGAGAAACAGCAGCATGGTCCGGTTCATTTTGTGAAAACCGCCGCTGTCGCGATCCCGCACCAGCATCGGAACCAGCAACATGCCCAAGGCGGCAATGGCCTGCAGCACCGGCATCACAAAGTTCATCAGCGCCCGCAGCGCGGCGGTTGCTTCCAACCCTTGCCAGGCAGGTAGCAGCGCGTAGTAGATACTTCCGGGAAACCAACTGACGGCCGAGGATGCGATGGCCCACCGGCCGTATCGCCAATGGTCCGCCGCCACCTCGCGAAAGCTCGGCTCGCTGGCCTCGCTCCATCCGAATCCAAACCGCGCAAACAGTATGAGGCTGGCGAGCAGGCTGGCCGCTCCCATCGCCACGAATGCCGTGGTCGTCGAAAGCTGGCCCACCGCCCGCAAGCCCCACATACAGCCCATCACTGTACTGAAGTACAGCGCTCCCCCAAGCACTCCCCAACCGGGCTGCAGCAAAACGTAAAACACCCGGCGAACCAGCCAGAACAATAGGATGGCCGCGCCGCTCAATGCCAGGCCGAAAAAAGCTCTCTCGGCGGTCGGCGAATATATTTTTCCCAGAACAAACGCCGTGATAAAAAGCAGGACTATTCCCGGAGCCATCAGCGCAAAATGGCCGCGCAGTAGCACCCGCACATAGCTCGGGAAAACTCCTTGATATTTCCCGGAGCCGAACACCATCAGAGGCTCGATCAACAGCGCGGTATGCACCACGGCAAACAGCAGGAACACGGAGTAGGCGAGCGAGAACGCTCCGTACTCGGCAGGCGCCAGCCATCGCGCGAGCAGTATGTTCACGGCAAAATTTGCGCCAGAGAACAAGGCCTGATCGGAGATCGCAAGCGCCGCTTTGTGAGCGAACCTTACCGATCGCTTGCTCCGCGACAGTGGAGCAGGCGGTTTCGCCTGCGTTCCCGGTTCTGCTAACTCAAGCGGCATGGCTCGCTTTCGCTCCAGCCTGGGCAATGTCGCGGATACTGCCAGTCAGATACTCCACGGCCTCTTCGCCGAGCCGGGGGTGGATTGGAAGACTCACATACTTATCGAACAACTCCTCGGCCACCGGGCATTCACCCTGGTAATGGCCGAGCCGCAGGTAAGCCGTCGTGAGGTGGATCGGCATGTAGTGCGACCAGACTTTGATGCGCCGGTTCGAGTACATCTCCCACATGAAATCCTCTTTGTTCAGCGGGAAATTGGGTTCGATTTGCACGCAGTAGCTGTGGAAAGAGCTCTCCACCTCAGGCGCGAGATACGGTAAGGTTAGGCCTGGGATGCCGCGCAAACATTCGGTGTACTCGCGAGCCAGCTCTCTCCGGCGCGTATTCCAGCCGTCGAGCTTGCGCAATTGCACCAGCCCCACAGCCGCTTGCGCGTCGGTCATCCGGAAATTGAATCCGATGTCGTCAAAATCGAAATACCAGTAGTTCTTGCCCATCGGCCTGCGGCTCTCATCCACAGACAGATACTTCCGCTTCGGCCCATAAGCGCGCGCGCACAGCGACCGGTAGGAAAACATTCGCTCCTCCAACGCCGGATTGCTGGTAGTGATCATGCCGCCTTCACCCAGGGTCGACATGTTCTTTTGCTGGTGGAAGCTGAATACTCCGATATCACCGAGCGAGCCCGCCTTGCGGCCTTTGTAAGTAGCGCCCGCGGCATGGGCGGCGTCTTCGACCACCGTGATTCCTTTAGGGCGCGCGAGATCCATCAGCGCGTCCATGTCGCAGCATTGTCCATACAGATGGACCGTTATGATCGCTTTGGTGCGCGGCGTGATCTTGCGCGCGACGGATGCGGGATCGAGGTTCAGCGTGCGGGGATCGACATCGGCGAAAACCACAGTCGCGCCCTGCATGGCCGCGGCGTTGGCGGTTGCCACCCAACTGATGGGCGTGGTAATTACCTCATCGCCCGGCGCCACCCGTGCCGCAATCATGGCAAGTTGCAGCCCGGCCGTAGCTGAGGTAACAGCCAGCGCCGAAGCCGTGCCGCAATACCGGGCGAAAGCCCGCTCAAACTCCTGGGTCTTTACGCCGCACGACGGAGCGGATGCCCGCAGCACCTCGGCCAGCGCCGCCAGTTCCTCTTCGCCGTACTCCGAACCATGATTGAACTCCAGCTCATACAGAGCTCCCGCGGATACCATCCATACACTCCTTAAAATTTGCGTTCATTCGCGTTCATTCGCGGCGAACTATAGTTGCGATACGAATACCCATACCGTCCGGCCCGGGAATCACAATCGTTCAAAATGCTTCCCAAAACCGGCGTCTGGTCTTCTTGAAACCGGCTCAAAGCCATTCCGGCGTCATCGCGCGACGTCTCCGAAGCACGGAAAACCAAGATCACTCCGTCCGACAAACGCCCCATCAAGCGCGCGTCGGCGAACTTCAAAACCGGCGGGCTATCGATCAGCACCGCGTGAAACTCCAGCCGGAACCGGGCTAGAACATCCGCCAGCCGATCGTGATATCGCAGGCTCGATATGTTCTTATCGCCCGTTCCGCTCGGAAGCACATATAGACCCGGAATTCGCGTTTCGGCAGCCAGATCCTCGAACGCGTACTCTTCCACCGGGCTATCTTCTTCGAGCAAATTGCCCAGCCCCCAGCGGTTCTCTATTCCGAAAATGTCGTGGAGCCTCGGTTTCCGAATATCGCCGTCCACCAGCAGCACTCGCCGGTTGGTATTCGCCATGGAGATGCCCAGGTTTGAAACGACAGTGGTCTTGCCTTCGGCCGGGTTCGGACTGGTCAGCACGAAAATCCGAGGCCGCTTCTCGTTTTGTCCGGTGAACCATACCGATGCCAAGGTGGTCCGGAATGACTCCGCCATGGGCGAAAGCTCGCTCTTCCAGCTCGCCAACTCCACCGGCTCTTTGCCCGGCCGTTTGCCCAGCGTGTCCGGACCGGCTTTCCCATTGGCACCGATGTCGATCACTATTTCGTCCTTGCGCAAGATCGGCGCCGCGGCGTTATCGCGAGTCGCCTTCGGGATCACGCCCAACTCTTGTAGGTTCAGGTACGCGGCCGCATCGCCTGGCGCCTTCAATCGGCGGTCCGTCTGCTCACGGATAAACACAAACGCCACACTCAAAAAGAGTCCTGCCACCAGGCCCATCCCGGTGTTGAAGCCGGTTTTCGGCTTGTAAGGTTGCGCCGGCCGCTTGGCCGGGCTGATCACCCGGATATTGCTGGCGCGAATCGCCGAAGCAATGTCGGATTCCCGCACCTTTTGGAGCATCGAGTCGTACAAAGCGCGATTGGTCTCGACTTCATGCTTGAGCGTCTGATAATGGACCGAGGTCGCGGCCTGGTCGGAAACCACTCCAGCCTCTACCTTATACGTGGATCCGAGCATCTTCTCGCGCCGATCCGCTGCCTGGTACTCGTTGCGGATTCGCTCGAGAATGTTCGCTCTCTGTCTTCGCAGAATACGTTCCAGCTCCACGATCTGCGCCCTGACGTTCTTCACCTTGTAATAGCCCGGCTGAAACGTGGAATTCAACTCGGCCAGTTGCCGTTGCAACTCCGTCAGCCTCACCTGTGCATCGCGCAGAGGACCATCGTCCAGCACATCCGGCAATGCTTCGGGCGAGCTCTTGATCGCCATCTCATATTTCGACTGCCTGGCAACCCGATCCGCCTGCGCGCGGGAATACTCTTCCTGTACCTGCCGCAGCCGGTCTTGGGCCACGGTCGAGCTTTCCTGCTGGTTAAAGATCAGCCCCGTGGTGTGAGCGTAGCTTTGCAGCTCGTCGGCCGACTTCTCCAAGCTGGCTTTCAGAGTGTCCAACTCGTGCGAAAGCCAATTGGCAATTCGTTGGCGGCCTTTCCACCGGTTATCGAGATTCTGCTCAATGAACTCATCGGCCAAAGTGTTCGCTACATTCGCCGCTACTTCCGGTTGCGGCGCGTCATACAGCAGTTCCACGATATGACTCTGATTCGACGCATGTACGGTCAAATTGGCCCCTGCGCTCCGCAGAGTGGCCTCGCGCGATGGAGCCGGACTCCGCAGCCCCAGGATTCCCCGCAACCGGGCCAAACTTCCCGGGCCGTTTACCAGTTCCGGCTTCCGGTCGAGATGCAGCTTCACCAGAGTCTGGTCCAGCAGCGCTTCGTCCTGCAGAAGCTTGGCCTGGGTCTCCACATAGCTGTCAATCGAGGATGCGCCTTCCGTCACGGAAGGATCCAAATCCTTCGTATTCAGGAAATTGTCATTGGGGCCTTGCACCTCGAGCGCGGTACGCGCCTGATACATCGGGGTCTGGAGCGCGGCGAGCAGCCCTCCCAGCAGCGCGCAGCCGAGCGAAATTCCCAGGATTAGCCACTTGCGGCGGGCCAGCATCTGGCCGTAGCCGAGCAATCCGCCCGAGTCCGGCACGTAGGGCCGTTCCACGGCGGGAGGGGCCACCAACTGAACCTGCAAGGCCGGCAGCTCAAATGGCTTGCCTCGCAACATCAAATCGCGGTCCGGGCCTAACGACGCCATATCACCAATCCTGTACCTACCTGAATCGCCGCCTCGAGCGCCCGCACGCTGGCGCGCTTCGACATACTACTCGGAATAAATAGAATGTCCTGGGCTCGCAACTCTATATCGCTTCCCTTTCCTTCGAAAATTTTGTTTAAGTCCACCGGGATCTCTTCCCGCTCCGATCCGCTCCTGGCTCGCAGAATCCGGGCGTGTTGCGGTGACGCCGTCCGGTTCACTCCGCCCGCCAGAGACAGCGCTTCGAGCAGCGACATGTTCTCCCGGTCGTTCAGCACATAGCCCCCGGTTTTTTGCACTTCCCCAATCACGTAGACCATCTGGGCGCGCGGCACGGTGATGACATCGTCCGGACGCACCACGATATTCTGGGACGGATCCTTCGCCTCCATCAGCAGTTTTAGATCGACCGAAGCGGTACTGTAATGTCCGGTCGCATCGTTTTTTGCGCCGGGCAAAGGCAATGGTCCCCACTTCTGGTCACGGGTAATGTTGACGAAAGTGCCGCTGTCCTGCCGAAGGCCCCCGGCCATGGTCAACATCTCGATAAGCGTTTTGTGACCCCGTAGCTGCAATACCCCGGGTGTGTTGACCGCGCCCATCACCGAAACCGGCTGGCTGCGAAACTCCTCGACGCTGACAGAAACCTGCGGGTCGCGAATGATCGAACCAAGCTGGGTGATGAGTTCCTTGCGCAACCCCTCGATCGTGAGTCCGCCCGCATGCACCCTGCCGACGAACGGCAGATCGATGTAACCATTCATATCGATCCGCACCGGTTTTTCCGCTAGCTCGGGTGCCTGCAACACCCGAATCGTGATCTGATCGTCCGGGCCGAGTTGGTAACTGTCTGGTTCTGCTGCAAAAGCGAGGTTTGCGACCCAGCACGTCAAAATGAAAATAAGGATGGCGGGAAGACGTTGCATAGTCGTTATGGGAGAACGGCGTTGAGCGCCGACGAACTGAGTTTAGTGTCCAGGCTTTTTTTTGAAAAGGTCCAACAGTACTGGGACGTACCTGTAGCACAGCGCACCTTTCAGCAAACTGTGGGGCAGGCGGTCGGGGTTTTGCCGCCTGCCGGGCGACCCGGTGTTTGGGTCGCCTGCCACCGCGGCTGGGCGCTGTGTTTCGGCGTCAGTTATCTCAGATGAAAAGTAATCGCGGCGCCCGCATAAGCAAGCACGGTCATATAGGCGAACTGAGCCGCGGGCCACTTCCAACCCCCGGTCTCCCGGCGCACTACGGCAATGGTGGACATGCACTGCAACGCAAAGGCGAAGAAGATCAGCAGCGCGATTGCACCGCCTTGGGTCAGGTCGCTCTGTAGGGCCTTCTGGAGCCCTTCCGACTCGGCGGTCCCCTCAATGCCATAGATCGTGCCGAGCGTGCCCACCATGGCCTCCCGCGCGGCCAGCGAGGTCAACAGGCCGATTCCCACTTTCCAGTTGAAGCCCAGGGGCTTAATGGCTGGCTCAATAACGTGGCCGATCATGCCCGCGAAACTATTCTCAATGGCGGGCGCCTTGCCATTCTGAGTTGGCACGTGCGCCAATATCCAGAGGACCACGGATACGGTGAGGATCACGGTTCCGGCACGCCGCAGAAATATCTTGGAGCGGTCGAGCAGCCGCAGCCCTAGTGACTGGAAAGTAGGCCAGCGGTACGGCGGCATCTCGAGCACGAAGGACGATCGCTGACTTTTCAGAATCGAAGATTTGAGCAGCTTGGCCGTCGCCACTGCGGCCAGGAAACCAAGTACGTATAGTCCTAAAAGCATCGCGACCTGGGTGCCGAGAAAGGGTCCTAGCAGCGGCCGCTCCCGAATAAACGCTGCTATCAGTAAGGTATATACCGGTAGCCGAGCCGAGCAGGTCATGAACGGGGCGATCATGATCGTGGCCAGCCGATCCCGCTTACTTTCGATGGTACGCGTCGCCATGATCGCCGGCACGGCGCAGGCATAGGCGGACAGCAGCGGGATAAAAGATTTCCCCTGCAGCCCGAACTTGGCCATGGTCCGGTCTGCAATCAGCGCCGCCCGGGACAGGTATCCGGAATCTTCCAAAATGCCGATAAACAGGAACAGCAACAGAATTTGCGGCAGGAACACGATCACGGCTCCCACTCCGTTCCACACACCTTCCACCAGCAGTGCCCTAAAAATCGAGTCGGGCAGCACGTGCGTGATCCACTGCCCAGAGCTCTGAACCAGGCTCTGCAGCCAATTCATGATCGGTTTGGCGCCATAGAAGATGGTTTGGAACACGCCCACCACCACTGCCATGAAAACCAGAGGTCCGGCGACGGGATGGAGGAACAGGGCATCCAACCGCCGGGTCCAGAGCGGAGGAGCGGGGGCGAGATAGGCCGCGCCGTTCCCGACTTCCTGAGCCCAGCGCCGGCATTTCGGTACGTCCTGCAAGACCGGTAACTCGATCAGCGGCTTGGCCAGCGAACTGGTCCCCTTGGCCGTGCCTTCCATGAATTGGAAAACCTTGTCGATCCCGTCACCCTTCCGAGCGCTCACGAGGGCGACCGGAGCCCCAACCTGGCTTGCCAGCGCGGCCGTATCGATCTCACCGCCGCGGTTTCGGAGATCGTCAGCCATGTTCAGAATTACCAGCGTGGGCAGTTTCAGATTGAGGATTGGGGCTGCCAGGACGAGGTGACGCCCGAGATTGGTGCTGTCCAGGATCAGCAGAATCGCGTCGGGTTTGGGGGTGCCCGGGACCTTCCCGGCAAGCACGTCGCGGGTGACTTCCTCGTCCTCCGAGCGTGGATTCAGGCTATAGACACCCGGCAGGTCCACGATCACCACCTCCTGCTGGTTCTTCATGCGAGCGTGGCCTACTCGCTGTTCCACCGTGACTCCGGGGAAATTGGCCACTTTTTGGCGTAAACCGGTTAAGCGATTGAAAAGCGTGGACTTACCGGAATTTGGCGGACCGATAATAGCCACAACATGGGGCTTCGCCGAAGATCGCTTCGGGGCTACGGCAACTGCCCCGCACCCGCCCCCGCAGTCGTGGCAATCGCTCATAACAAGTCATCCGGGAGATTTAAAGGCGAAGCTTCAATTCGCAGAATCAGCCGTTTCGCTGTTTCGCGCCGCAAAGCGACTTCGGAGCCGTCCACTCGGTAAACGCGCGGTTCTCCCCCGGGCGCGCTGCGGGCCGGGGTCACGATGTGCCCGGGGAGAAAACCGAGTTCCATGAGACGCCGGGCAATGTCCTCTGGGAGATCGAGCCGGTCCAGGACGCCGGGCTCGTCCGGCCTGAGTTCGGCAAGGTTAGCGGGCGGGGATGTTTTGCGCCGGTCCTTTTTGAAACTCAGTTGCATAATGTTCAGTATGGAAAGCGGATGGAGGCAAGTCAATACTTCCACTAATGTAAATGCGACACAATCGTCCTAGTTTCGATTTTCCCTTAGAAATTCTCTGCTCTGAATACTTGACAGATGAAGACTAATATTTTATACTGATAACAGATTTATATATTTTAGCTAGGAGATGCAACATGGCAACAACTACAAGACAAAATCCTTTCACGGAATCCGATGATTTTCCGACTGGCCTCCGCCTGTTCCAGGACACCTTCAACCGCATGCTGAGTGAACCCAACACTTCGCGGCCGTGGGCGCCTTCCGTCGATATCTTCGAGACCGAGAACGAGTTGGTTCTGCATGCCGACCTGCCCGGCGTCGATATGAACGATATCGATATCAAGGTTGAGAACAACACGCTGGCGATCAAGGGTGAGCGCAAATTTGAGCAGAATGAGCATCACAAGGGCTTCCACCGGATCGAGCGCAGCTATGGATCGTTTGTGCGCTACTTCAGCCTCCCGGACACCGTGGATACCGACAGTGTCAAGGCCGCTTACTCGAACGGCGTCCTGACGATCACCTTGCCCAAGAAGGAAATGGCCAAACCCAAGTCCATCAAAGTGCAAGTGAACGGCAACAAGTAAAATCCTTCCATGATAGGGTGGCCATCCTCAGCGGCCGCCCTACGGCTTCTAGCCGAGTATGGCCGCCAGCATTGAAGCTGAGATGTCTAGCGTGCCGAGTCCACACCTTCGAAAATCCACCGCATCCGCCGTGTTGCACCGAGTGGCACAGGCATTCTTGCCTGTGTTGCACTTAGAATGACGTTTTCAATCCGGTCCTTGTCCGGCTGCCGGGCAGGAAAACACTCTTGTGGACTCTTGTGCTTCAACCCTAGCTGCCAATTTCTCCGATGTCCGCGTCATACGACAGATTGTCTGTCGCCGCGTGCCACGCCCGTTCTCAATCTAAACAACTTAGCGTTGGGCCATAACATGCCTTTAGCTGTTTGTCCAAGAGGGACAAAAGGAATTATGAAATTTACATGGCTACTGTGTACCGCACTGATCGGCGCGAACCTGGCGCTTGCGGAGCATCCCAAACTCTCGCAGGAATTTCGCGACTTAAATCCGGACGCCAGGGTCGATGTCATCGTTCAGTACAAGAGCGCTCCGACCGAAGCTCACCACCAGAGGATGAGGGACCGGGGCGCTGTCCACCGGTCTAATCTGGAGGCTGTCCAGGGCGGGGTGTACACCGTCAAAGCGAGCGCAGCCGCGTCACTGGCCGACGATCCGGACGTGCTATACGTCACGCCGGACCGGCCGGTTCACCCGATGCTCGATTACTCGGCCGCCGCCGTGAGCGCTCCGATGGCGCAGTCCGCCGGGTATACCGGCGCAGGCATTGGAATTGCCGTAATCGACAGCGGTATTACCCAGCATCCGGATTTGCAGAATGGAGGCCTTTTGGGAACAGGCCTGCTCAAAGGAGTCCGGGTTGTTTATCAACAGAGCTTTATCGGCAAGGATAAAGACGATCTATACGGCCACGGCACCCACGTGGCGGGTATTCTGTCCGGGAATGGCAGCAGCTCGACGGACGGCGGCGGCTCGCATCCCCATAATCTGACTGGAATAGCGCCTGGCGCCAATCTGATTGACCTTCAAGTCCTGGATGCAAACGGCCGTGGTACCGATTCCAGCGTGATTGCCGCGATTCAAAGGGCGATCTCTCTTAAGGACAAATACAACATCCGGGTGATCAATCTCTCGCTGGGACGGCCGGTGTTTGAAAGCTATACCGTGGATCCGTTATGCCAGGCCGTCGAGTCGGCTTGGAAAGCGGGTATCGTGGTGGTGGTCGCCGCGGGTAATAGCGGACGCGACAACAGCTTCGGGAATGGCGGATACGCCACGATTACGGCGCCGGGGAACGATCCGTTCGTGATCACGGTCGGCGCTATGAAAACGATGGGGACCAACACCCCGTCGGACGATCTCATTGCCAGCTATAGCTCGAAGGGTCCGTCGATGATCGACCACATCGTCAAGCCCGACATCCTGGCGCCCGGCAATCAGGTTGTATCTCTGCTGGCGGATAAGAAAGCTACCCTTTTTCAAAATATGTCGACGCAGGTTGCGCAATCTTATTTCGGCGAAAAGGGCAATGGAGTGAACGACAACTACTTTCGGCTGAGCGGAACGAGCATGGCAGCTCCGGTGGTAAGCGGCGCCGCTGCGATTCTACTCCAGAAGACGCCCTCGTTAAATCCCGATCAGGTAAAAGCACGCCTGATGAAGACCGCGACCAAAACGTTCCCGGTCTCTAGCGTAGCGACCGAGCCTTCGACTGGCATGCAATATGTGAGCCAATATGACATCTTCACCGTAGGGGCCGGCTACCTGAACATTTGGGCGGCGCTGAACAATACCGATCTGGCGAAAGGCACAGCACTTTCACCTTCGGCTTCCTATAATCCTGCGGACGGCAAGGTTTACCTTATGGGGACCAATGCCGTTTGGGGTACCAACGCGGTCTGGGGAACCAATGCAGTTTGGGGCACGAATGCCGTCTGGGGCACGACAGTGATCGTGGGCGGTGGTAATGCCGTATGGGGGACCAACGCCGTGTGGGGCACCAACGCAGTCTGGGGGACCAATGCGGTGTGGGGCACTAGCGGATTGGCGGGCTTCAACGCAGTATGGGGAACCAACTCTGTTTGGGGTACGAATTCAGTCGCGGTCGACAGCTTGTCGGTTCTGGTAAACGGCGAGAAGTAAAACCTCCTCGTGGGACAGGCGGTCGATTTGTGCCGCCTGTCGGCTGAGCTTGGCCTGTTTTCATTTGGTCGAACATCGGGTAGAATATCTACCAACGCCATGCAAAAAGACTCCGCCGATCGAATCGGGTTGTTACAAGGAACTCTCGACATGCTGATTTTGCGGACGTTGTTGCTGGGTCGTGCTCATGGGCATCAAATAGCGAAACACATTCAGCGAACCACGGATGAAGTGCTGCAGGTCGAGCACGGTTCCCTCTATCCGGCGCTGCACCGCCTGGAACGGAAAGGTTGGATCGCGGCGAAGTGGGAGCCCGCGGGCAAAGATCTAAAGCGCGAGTTCAAATACTACAGGCTCACTGCGGCGGGGAAGAAACAGCTCTTAACCGAAGAATCCAACTGGAAACAGATGACAGGCGCAATCGCACGGATCATGTGGCCGGCGGAGGAGGGGTGAAGATGCTGGCGAGCGCCTAAAAAGCGCGAGGAAGAACTGGAGCGGGAACTGCGTTCGGACGTAGAATTTGAAGCCGCGGAGCAACAGGAGAACGGTCTGTCCGCGGAAGAAGCCAGCTATGCCGCGAGGCGCGCATTCGGAAATAGAACACTGGTGACGGAGGCGACACGCGAAATGTGGGAAGGGATGTTGCTTCAACAATTGGGACAAGAGCTGCGCTTCGCGGCACGCAGTCTTGGTAAGAGCCCAGGCTTTGCGGCGCTTTCGATCCTTACATTGGCGCTGGAATTGGTGTCAACACAGCCATGTTCACCGTCGTCAATGGTATTCTTCTGAAACCGCTCACCTTTCGGAGCCCGGAGCGGCTCGTCACAATATACAGCGAGGTCCCCCGTTTCAGCCGCGCGTATCCGGTGCTTCCGATCTCCGCTTACTACGTGACCGAATGGCGTAAACGGGCAAACAGCATTGAAGGCCTCTCAGCCCTGTCGCCCATCTCCATGAACCTGGCCGGCGTGGGCGACCCCGAGCGTCTTCACGGGGTGCGGATTTCGGCTAACTTATTCGGATTGCTGGGGGTTCAGCCGCAGCTCGGCCGCGGCTTTCTTCCCGACGAAGATCAGCCCGATAAATCGCATGTCGCAATCCTGAGTGATGGTCTGTGGCGGCGTCGCTTTTCTGCCGAACCCAATATCGCCGGTACCGTCATCCAACTGAACGGGATCCCATTCGCGGTCGTGGGCGTCATGTCCCCGGATTTCCACTTCCCCAAGAACGAGGAGCTACATCGGCTCGTGAAGATGCCGTCCCAGGCGGACCTCTGGATTCCGTTGGCCTTTCGTCCCGGGGAAACACAACGCATGGAAAACCAGAACTATGCGGCGATCGCGCGCTTGAAACCGGGATTCTCGCTGCAAGCCACTAGCGCTGAACTGAACGCGATTCTCAGGCGCCTGCCCAACATGCCTAAAAACTTCGACGTTCAGGTTCGCCTCAATCCATTGCAAAGTGACATGGTCGCGCGCTTTCGCCCGGGGCTGATCGTACTGATGTCCGCGGTCGCCGCGGTGCTCCTGATTTCCTGTATCAATATCGCCAACCTGCTGCTCAGCCGAGCCACCAGCCGCCGCCGCGAAATCGCGGTCCGCGCGGCCCTCGGCGCCAGCCGTCTACAGCTCTGCATTACGCCGATCGCCGAAAGTCTGGTTATCGCTATCCTTGGCGCGGCTATCGGGATTCTCGCGGCGTATTGGCTCATCCATCTTGTTCTGCTTAGGCTGCCTATTGATCTGCCGCGGATGGACGAAATCTCGCTGGACGGACGCACGCTCGCCTTTGCCATTTTCGCCACGCTGCTCTCCGCATTTTCATGCGGACTCGTTCCAGCCTGGCGCTTTTCCAGCGGCGACCCAGCCGGCGCTTTGAAGGAGGGCGGTCGTGGTTCGAGAGGCGGTCGCGCTGCTGGGCGTCTCCGGTCGGGCCTCATTTCGCTCGAAAGCGGCACGTGCGCGTTGCTACTGGTTCTGGCCGGCCTGCTGATCCACAGTTTCATCAAGATTACGGGCCTTGACCAGGGTTTTCGCCCATCCGATGTGATCGTGGCCGATGTCATGCTTACCGGCACGACTTACCATCAAATACCGATGCGCGCCGCGTTCTATCAGGATGTCATTGCAAAACTGCGAGCCCTGCCTGGGACCGAAGCGGCGGGAGCTGTATCGGCATTGCCATTAACGGGAGAAACGAACATCCTCGGGATTGTGCCCGAGGGAGACCCAACGCCCCTGGGGCAAGCGCCCCAAGCCGAATACCGCTCCGCCACCAACGGCTATTTCGTGGCGGCGAATATTCCGCTCCTCCGCGGACGCTTGTTTGAGGACCGTGGGGATGGGCCGCGAGTTGCTATGATCAGCGCTCGTACGGCTGACCGAATCTGGCACGGTCAAGATCCCATCGGACGCCGGTTCAACTCACCCCAGTTCAATGGGCGCGGTGTGACGGTGGTGGGAGTGGTGGGAGATGTCCGCAGCACAGGGTTGGATCGCGAGCCACCACTGATGGTCTACCTCCCCATCGCCCAGAACCCCCCTGACAACGGCGCGTCGTTCGTAATTCGAACGCGTGATTCCACTCCCGCGATCCGGCAAGCCGTGGCAGCCGTCAATCCCGCTATTGCTGTCGCAAAGATTCGCCGCCTCGACGACGTTGTCGCGGCAGCAGCTTCTGTCCGGCGCTTCCAAATGTTGTTACTGGCCTGTTTCGCGGGAATCGCGCTGGTACTTGCGGCTATTGGCATGTATGGAGTTGTGTCGTATAGCGTCGCTCAGAGGCGCAGCGAACTGGGGATTCGAATCGCGCTGGGCGCTGATAACCGGGCGGTCATGGCATTGGTTGTCTTGGGAGGGCTCAAGCCAGTAATCCGTGGCATGGTGGTAGGCCTGGTTGGCGGCCTTCTTTGCCGGCCGTCTGATTGCGTCGCTTTTGTACTCAGTGGCCGCGCTCGATGCTTGGGTTTACGCCCCGGCGGTAATGCTCTTGGTGGTTGTTTCTCTGGCAGCTTGCTGGTTTCCAGCGCGCGCGGCTACACGCACCGATCCCCTGGCGAGCATGAGGTCCGGCTAGGTCTGCGTGAAGTGTTAGGTCTGACGATGGCTCCCGTGCATTTGTGCTCGCGAAGCCTCAGAGGCCTGTAGCAGACCTCACAATCTTCCGATGAGCATATAGAGGTCGTCCGGCCGGGATCTGGCTCTGTTCCGCCGGTCGGACCGGCCTATACACGCCACCATGAACTCCGGGATGAATAAGACGCCCGTTCCGGCCAAAGCCTACATAGCGCTGATCCTTGCCTGCGGGTTGGGCATCGGCGGACACGCGGTGCTCAATTTGAAATCCGAACACCCTATTCTATTCTCCTGTCTGCTCAGTATGGCGGTCCTGAGCTCTGGCCTCAAAGTCTCTTTACCCGGGCTGCAAGGCACCATGTCGGTTTGTTACGTTGTGATCCTCCTCGCTCTGGTACAACTGACCCGTGCGGAAGCGCTGCTGATCGCCATTGCGGCCACCGTAATTCAGTCGGTATGGCACGCCCGGAAGCGCCCAAAGGCGGTGCAGATCGCTTTCAATGCCGCCAGCGTCGCGATGAGCGTCGTCACCGCTAGCCTGGTCCATGAAGCTCCTTTTCCGGACGATTTCCCCGGCGTAAAAGCCGTCCGGCTGGCTCTCATGGCCCTGACATACTTTCTGATCAACACCGCCTCTATTTCGATCGTGATCGCGCTTACCGAACAAAAACCCATTGCACGCGTGTGGTTCGAAGGCTATTTTTGGTCTTTTCCTTTTTATCTCCTAAGCGCCTCTCTGGTGGGCGGTATCGATTACTTCACACCTCTGATCGGGCCACAGGCTACTCTGCTCGGTCTCCCGGTGGTGTACGTCATTTACCGCTCGTTTCGGGTGTATGTCGGGCGGCTCGAAGATGGGAAACGCCACGCCCAGGATATCGCCGCGCTACATCTCCGGACAATTGAAGCCTTGGAAGTCTCCAAGGCCAAAGCCGAGGAGGCCTCCCGCCTGAAAAGCGAGTTCCTAGCCAATATGAGCCATGAGATTCGGACCCCCATGAACGGCATTCTTGGCATGACCGAATTGGTGCTGGATACAAATCTCGATCCGGAGCAGCGCGATTACCTGGACATCGTGAGAAGTTCGGCCGAGTGTCTGCTCACCATTATCAACGATATTCTGGACTTTTCCCGGATCGAGGCTGGAAAGCTGGCGCTTGAACCCGAACCGTTCGTGTTAGCGGAAACCGTCGGCGACGTTGTGAAGATGTTGGCCATTCGCGCCGGCGAGAGGAGCTTGGAACTCCGCTGGCAATTGGCTCCGGGGGTGCCTGACCAAGTTGTCGGCGACCCGATGCGTCTGCGTCAGATTCTCGTGAATCTGATCGGTAATGCCATCAAATTCACCGATCGCGGTGGGATCGACGTTCGAGTGGAGGCCGGCTCCGAAACAGAAACCGGTATGGTTTTATTTTTTAACGTTACCGATACCGGAATCGGCATCTCCCCGGAGCACCAAAAGCGAATTTTCGAGGCATTTATTCAAGCAGACGGGACCAGCACGCGGCGTTACGGCGGCACTGGACTGGGGTTGGCCATTACCTGTCAACTGGTCCAAATGATGGGCGGGAGCATCGGAGTGACTAGTGAACCGGGACAAGGCAGCACCTTCCATTTCAGCATCACTGTGGAGAAGGCGGCCAACCCGGTTGAGGCGCCCTCGGAAGACCTCATGGATATACCTGCCTGACATGAGTTGATTGTTCAGATCGTGTAAAGGGCAGCGACAATTGGTCCGATAGAGAAGGTTGTGAGCTGGGCTGGCCGTGTCATTCGTCATTTCCGTCGAATCTTGTTTACCGCGCTCGTCATCGGTTTCGCGGGCGCCACATTGGTCCGTTTTGGCCCTGGTTTCGGAGTAGACGAGCGGGAGATGGATAGCCGATTGGGGCAGGAGAGCCGTCGGGCCATTGAGGCCGAGCGAGCTTCCGAGCGGAACATCCTTTTTTACTATGGAGGCTATTTGCGCGGCTTGGTTCATGGTGATTTGGGTTTCTCGCGCTCACTGAACAGGCCCGTTACGGAACTGCTTGCGGAGCGGCTGCCGCTGACGTTGGCTTCGCTCGGGTATGGAGTCGCGGGCGGGCTTTCACTTGGATTCCTACTCGCCGCGTGTACTGTTATCGGCAGGCTATCGTTCCTCGACCTCCTCTCTGGGACGCTGGCCGGCCTATGCGTGTCGATTCCGTCCGCGGTGGTTGCGTTAGGTCTGCTTTGGTGGGGCGGCGCCGGGCAGTGGGCCATCGCGCTGGTGGTTTTCCCTCAAGTGTATCGATACTCAAGCAATCTTCTCTCCGCGGCCTATCAATCGCAGCACGTGATGACGGCCTTGGCCAAGGGGTTGGGCAGATCTCGAATCTTTTCCATGCACGTGATGATGCCCGTTATTCCTCAACTTGTGGCGCTAGCCGGAATTTCGGTGACACTGGCGTTCGCGGCCTCCATTCCGATTGAAGCTATTTGCGACATACCGGGCATTGGGCAGCTCGCCTGGAAAGCGGCTCTCAGCCGGGACTTGCCGCTGCTGGTCACGATCACAATGCTGGTGGGTCTAGTGACCTTGACCGTGCATGGCGTCGCCGACCTGGTACTTGAAACCGGAGCTTCGCGATGAGGTTATTGCCGCGGGCCGCCGTCGGGGTATTACTATTCGTGACTGGGATTTCACTTCTGGCCGATGTCGTCGCGCCTCGATCCTATGCCGAGCAGTCCCGGGATGTACTTTCCGCTCCCCCGTCCCGCCGGTTCTTTTTAGGGACGGACGAACTGGGCCGCGACCGCTTCTCGCGGCTGGTGCATGGGACCCGTATGTCCATGCTGCTGGCGCCGGCCGCGGCGCTCTTGTCTACCGCGCTCGCGGCGCTTCTAGGTGGATCTGCGGGTTATCTGGGAGGGCGTTGGGAGCGCTGGTTCGGCGCCATCACCAGCATGTTCCTGTCGCTGCCATGGCTGTTTCTCCTGCTCACGGTCCGCGCGTTGCTTCCGCTGAATGTAACTCCGGTCATTTCCGTAGCGATCACGTTCCTGTTGCTGGGCTGTCTTGGCTGGGCCATGCCTGCCAGGATCATTCGCGCGGGTGCACGAACGTTAGTGAACGCAGACTACCTGACACAAGCGCGGGCCGGGGGGACCACCGGAATGCGGTTGTTTTGCCTGCATGTGTTACCCAATCTGCGCCCCATTCTTTTCGCCCAGTTCTGGCTCTCGGTTCCCGTCTTTATCTTGAGCGAAGCCAATTTAAGCTTGCTCGGCCTGGGAGTCGCGGAACCGCTGCCCTCCTGGGGAACCATGCTGCGTGAGCTTGAAAATTACGAAACTGTGTCGCGCAGTCCCTGGATGCTGGTTTCCGTGGCAATGCTCGTGATTGTGATGAGTTGTTTCCAGATCGTGCTGCGCTCAAAGGAAACTCCCGCCGCATGAGGCCCCTAGCAGCCTGTGGTGCAGTTCCAGCAAGACCGCTTACTAACGTGCGCGGCTCAGTAGATTTAGTAACTTACAGAGCCGCGACCGTGTGGCACAGACTTTCCAGTCTGTGTTGGTTTGATTCTGTCACAGCTTCTGGTGCGCGCGGCTCAGCAGAATCACGCGTTACCGAGCCGCGACCGTTAGGGAGCGGGTCTTACCACGCCTTCCCAGCCGCGGCTCTCTGCGCGGCCGCGATGCTGATCATACTCCCGGTCTCGGCGCAAGCGGGCGGAGAGCTTCGGTTTACCCTGCGGGCCGATCCTAAAACATTCAATCCCCTACTCGTATCGGACGAGCCGTCCGAGCAGATCCGGTACTTGACCGGCGGATTCCTGGTTCGCGTCAATCGACTGACTCAGCGGCTCGAGCCGGAGTTGGCTACCGGATGGAAAGTATCCGAGGGTGGGCGCAGGATTAATTTCGACCTTCGTTCCGGGGTGCTATTTTCCGACGGCTCACCTTTCTCGTGCCAGGACGTGATCTACACCGTTCGCCAATTGATGGACCCAGCCTTGCATTCCCCGGCCGGAGACGCGTTCCGGTCCGGCCCGGGTCCCTTTGAAGCGAATTGTATCGGACATGGCGGGTCTGTCATGCTGCGCTTTCCCGCGCCGGTGGCGGCACTAGCCTGGCAGTTCGACCAGGTTGCCATTCTTTCCTCTGCGTCCGTACACAAAGAGGCTGCCGTGCTCGGACCGTTTTCGGTCGCGGAGGACAAACCCGGCTCCTACATTTTGCTTCGGAAGAATACAAATTACTGGAAACGTGACTCCGATGGCCGCCGGTTGCCTTATCTCGATTCGATCCGGATCGACATTCAACAAAATCGTGAGATGGAGTTACTGCGCTTCCGGCGAGGGCAACTAGACCTGATTGTTAAGATCGATCCCGACCTTTTTGACCGGCTCTCGGCCGAGCTGCCCGGGGCTGTCGTGGATGCCGGCCCTTCTCTCGATTGGGAGGTCGTTTTCTTCAACCAGGCGGCCCTTTCGCCCTTGCCTGAATACAAGAAGAACTGGTTTCGCTCGGCGGCTTTTCGCCATGCCATTTCGAACGCAATTAACCGCGAGGATCTCTGCCGGATCGTTTACCGCGGCCGTGCTCGCCCGGCTGCCGGACCCATTTCGCCCGCTAATCGGTTCTGGTGGAACAGCGCGGTCCTGCCCCACCCCTACTCTGTGGACTTGGCGCTGCGCCAGCTCGAGACAGCCGGCTTCCGGAAAAACGGAAGCACGTTAGTCGATCGCGGCGGGCATACCGTCGAATTCTCGCTGATCACCAATTCCGGTAACAAGCTGCATGAGCGAACCATGAGCCTGATGCAGCAGGATCTTGCAAAGCTAGGCATCCGGTTGAACGTAGTTGCGCTCGATTTTGCGTCGCTGATTGAAAGAATCAGCCGGACCTTCGACTATGAATCGTGCCTGATGGCGTTCAGCAATATCGATCTCGATCCAAATGAGCAGATGAATATCTGGCTCAGCTCGGCTCCCAACCATCAATGGAATCCCAATCAAAAGACCCCAGCCACGCCTTGGGAAACCGAGATAGACAACTTGATGCGGCTACAGAGCGCGGCCCTCGATCCCGGTAAGCGTAAAGTGGCGTTCGACCGTGTTCAGCAGATCGTCTCCGACCAGGCTCCGTTTCTCTATCTGGTGTACCCGAACTCCTTGTTTGCTCTTTCACCCAGGGTGAAAAACGTGCAGCCAGCGAGCCTGCGCCCACAACTGTACTGGAATGCCGAGCGCCTCGCCATTTTTCAAGCACAAGGCGCTCAACAAGCTCGACGATGAGGCCACTGCTACAGGTTCGTTTATCCGCTGAGTATCCGGGCAGGCCGGGTGTCCTTCGAGACGTGATCTTCGAGATGGCTCAAGGAGAGATCCTGGGGCTGATGGGAGAGAGCGGGTCCGGCAAAAGCACCCTGGCGCTCGCGCTGTTACGGCTGCTCGAATATAAGGGCGGGACCGCCTGTGGTCAGGTGATCTTTGCCAATCGCGATCTGCAGCTTCTGAATGCCCGCGAAATGCGGCGCATTCGGGGAAAGGAGATCGCGCTCGTTCTGCAGAGTGCGGTCGCTTCTCTGAATCCGGCCCTGCGTATCGGGACACAACTCGCCGAGGCCTGGAGAGCGCACCACGGCGGATCGGCGCTGGAATGGAAACGGCGCGCGCTCGAGATCTTCGAGAGGGTCAGCCTGCCCGCTGATGAGAACTTTTTGAGCCGTTACCCGCGCCAGTTGAGTGTGGGCCAGGCGCAGCGCGTCCTGATCGGAATGGCCGTGCTGCACGGCCCCCGGCTGTTGATCGCCGATGAGCCTACCAGCGCGCTCGATGCTCTTACTCAGTCCGAGGTACTCGACCTCTTGAGACAACTAAACCGGGATTTGAAGATGGCGGTGCTTTTCATCTCCCACGATTTGCTGTCGATCGCGTCGCTCTGCGGTAGAGTGGCCATCCTCGAGAAAGGCGAGATTGTAGAAAGCGGACCCACTACGCGTGTCTTCCGAAACCCGTCTCACCCCTACACCCGTGCGTTGTTGCGCGAGGTGTTGCGCGCGGTCCCGGACATTTTTCAAATAGACGAGGCTGAGCGGATCGCGTGACCAAGCTGCCGCAGCCCCAGGATTCGCGGGTTTTTTTGGGCATGACGGCCATCATGGTCAGTCCCGTAATGCGGCAACTGCTGGCCGTCGTCGAACGGGCTGCTCAAACCCAGGCGAGCGTTCTTATCCAGGGCGAAAGCGGATCCGGTAAAGAATTGATTGCCCGAGCCGTCCACCACTATTCGCTGCGCTGCAGTAAGCCCTGGGTGGATGTAAGCTGTGCCGCTTTACCCGAACACCTCGTCGAGAGTGAGCTCTTCGGTTATGAGAAAGGCGCCTTCAGCAGCGCCGATTCCCCTAAGCCGGGTCTGTTTGAGCTTGCGCAGCATGGCACTCTGTTCCTGGACGAAATTGGCGAGTTGGAGCCCCGTATGCAAGTCAAACTACTGCGGGTGCTGGATGGAGTTCCTTATTATCGGTTGGGTGGCGTGAAAAAGATCTCCGTCGACGTTCGCATTATCGCGGCAACCAACCAGGATCTGCGGAACATGATCGCGACCGGGGGTTTCCGAGGCGACCTGTATCACCGGCTGGAGCAAATTAGCCTCCGCGTGCCGCCCCTGCGTGAGCGCATTGACGACATTGTCCCTCTGGCTGAGTATTTTCTGACAGATCTGCGGCCCGGCGCATTCTTTTGCGACGAGGCTTGCTCTAGGCTGCGAGCTCACTCCTGGCCTGGTAATATACGTCAATTGCGAAACGTGGTCACCAAAGCCGCGGTCCTGGCTACCGGCGATGAAATGCGCGCGCAGGACCTGCCCCTGGAGCTTTCCGGGCTGCCTTTGGAGACGAACAGCGTAGCCATCGATCGGATCGATTCTCCCAATCTAGGCGCGATCGAGCGCCACACTATCATGAAAGTTCTGGAGCAGACCAATGGTCATCAGCAGAGGGCCGCTGATTTGCTTGGCATTTCGTCGCGTACTCTCAGCCGGAAGTTGAAAATCTACGAAAGCGGCGCGCCCCGCCGCCGTTTTGCCTCCTAAAAATGGAAATGCCTCTCAAACCTTCAAATCGCCGGTCGGAGCCACGGGTCACCCAGGCGGGAGACATTCTGCTTTCCTTCGACGATGCCCTTCACCGCGATATCCACGCACATCTCGTCGATATCAGCAACAACGGTTTCCGCGCCGCCTATGGATACCCGGCTCTTTCTCCAGGACAACTGGTCGCATTCCAACACGCGACCGCGCGGGGCACTGCGCGCGTGATCTGGACCCGGATCATCGGCGCGAGAATCGAAAGCGGCTTCCTGGCCATTTAAAAAACTACCGGCTGAAAGCCGGTAGAATCCTTTGCGACTGAAAGTCGGGGTACGGCTGAAGCCGCCTGAAGCGTCTTCCGGCTGAGTGCCGGCTCAAGGCTCGGTGGGCGCTGTGATCTTGAAGCCCTGTTCGTCTTCGTCCCACTGTTGATTCTCGATATAGGCCTTGATCGTCGTCTCATCCACCGCGCCCACCGTCGCGCAAAAAGTACCCTCGCGCCCACAGATGCTGTCCCCAATACCGTTTGCGCAGGATATGATTGCGGGGTCGCTGTTGCCCAGCCACGGGCGGCGGAAACAGCGGTCGTACGCAGCAGCGGTTGCGCGGCCGAGCTCGCCAGCCAGCACGCCTTTCCTACCAAGTCCTTCGCAGATGCAGCGCCGGCCTTTCCCGAGCCGGCGATTCGCAAGAAGCAATCCGCTTCGATTTCTGGTGGCGTAGCGGCCAGCGAATCTGTCAGAGACCGGATGAGCTTCGCGTCCTTCTCCGCCGGGCTTGGCTCCGCCGCTGAGAGAGGCACAAGAAGGACGAGTGGAAAAACAGTGTAAGCGCCCGCCCAGTTCCTAAGCACCCGCCCTGCCGCATCAATAACCAGCGTCTGGGGGGTGCCATGGAGTCGGAGGGTTCTCCTGAGGTCCTCGCGGTCGACGGTAATCCCGGGCCCGAGGTGGTGAGTCTGCCGCCGGAATTCCGCCAATCCGCGAAGATCCGGCGTGTACGTTGGCCGTTGCCCCGATCTGATCCACCAATGCTCCGAACGCCGCTCCGTTTCTGGTACACCACCCGCAGCCCGGATCGAAATAGTAGATCAGCGTTACTCTCGGACCGCGCCTGTCCAGGCGCAGAGCTGGGCCGCCGTTTAACTTTGCATCAATCGCTGGGATGATTTCACCGGGCCCTAGCCTCTCCGATCCCAAAATTCTACCGTCGGCCGATCACAGCCTGTGGGCTAGCCAAAGATTGGCTCCGAGGGAAAACGCCAATAAGCCGGGCAACATCCACTCCGATAGCGGTCTCAGTTTCATGATCTGTTGGCGCGCCTGGTCGATTTGCAGGGCAGTATGCGATCCAAATTAGTTATAGAATCCGCCGGCACGTTGCCGCGTTGGAGTTGTGGCAGTCTTCCGCGCATCCCTGGCCGCTGCCAGTACACTCTGATGAGGATGTGCAATTGCAATCAAATCCTATTATTGTCGCTGAAGCGTGCATCGGCCTCGCTAGCGTGTACCCCGCGCAGGACAGGATCGCGATGGCTTGCGGCCATTTAATAAGCCACTCTATTCTAGGTGTCATGGCAGGAGTAATACCAATTTCGTGGCGTAAATAAAAGGCTATATTATTACCTTTCAGAGGCTCTCGGCGACAAGCGCAAACGGGGTTGACATGGGTTTTGCTGTCAGCTTAGGCTTCATACATGACGATGCTGCGTTGCGCGATGGGAATTCTGCTGGCCGGTGGTCTGGTCGCCGCGATGGCGGCGAACAAGAAAGAAAAGGTGAAGAAGCCAATGTTCAAGGATCAGTACGCCGAAGTAAACGGCGTGCGGTTGCATTATGTTACCGCGGGCAAAGGTCCGCTGATTATGTTCCTGCATGGGTTTCCGGAGTTCTGGTACGAATGGAAGGACCAGCTAGCGGAGTTCGGCAAAGATCATCTCGCCGTTGCGCCGGACATGCGCGGCTACAATTTATCTGAAAAGCCCACTGAGGTAGATCAGTATCAAGTCAAGTATCTGGTAGAAGATGTGCGCGCGCTAGCCGACCATCTCGGCCGGAAGAAGTTCGTTTTGATCGCCCACGATTGGGGCGGCGCAGTCGCTTGGGCCTTCGCGATTGCGCATCCCGAATATCTCGAGAAGCTGGTGATCATAAACGCGCCGCATCCCGGCGTATTTGCTCGAGAGTTGACGCAGAACCCGGCGCAGCAGAAGGCTAGCCAGTACATGTTGATGTTCCGCGGCGACAAGGCCGAGCAGAATCTCTCGGCCAACAATTATGCTGGCCTGGTGAATGCCGTGCTTGGCGAGGGGCTCAAAACTGGAGTCTTCACCGAAGACGACAAGCAGGCGTATATCAAGGCGTGGTCCCAGCCCGGTGCACTTACGGGCGGACTGAACTACTATCGCGCTGCACGGGTAGGACCTCCGCCACCCAAGACCGAGGGTGAGAGCGCGCCGGTAGGTGAATCCGCTACAAACTTCGCGCCGGATCCCACCAAGCTGACGGTGAAAGTACCGACGCTTGTAATCTGGGGCGAGAAGGATACCGCGCTGCTCACCGGCAACCTGGAGGGCCTGGACGAATTCGTGCCGCAGCTCACGATCAAGCGAATCCCGGAGGGTACCCACTGGGTGATCCACGAAAAGCCCGCCGAGGTGAACGGCTACATACGCGACTTTATCTCGGGCAACTGATTCGCGTCTCACAACATGCTGTCATAAGACGACGCGCAGATCGTCTTCGCGCCGCGTGATCCGTTCGCGATCCAGAAATTCCAGCAGTGGGATAGCGTACTTGCGCGAGATGCCGGTCCATTCCTTAAACTCGGGCACCGCGAATCGCTGGCCTTTGTGAGTGGCCAGCAGCGCATGCAGCGCATCGATGGCCGTGGAATGGAAAATAAGATCCTCGCTGATGCGGACCAACTTCTTTTCCCTCAAAAGGATCTGCAACAAGGTGCGTCCGCGCGCTGGCTCCACGCCCGATTTCGCCAGAACTTCCGGCGTGGAGGGGACAGCCAGGCCGGAGCTTTCAAACGCTTTCTCGATCTTAGCCGCCGCGTCGGCTTCGTCCTGTTTCAGCGCGACTTTATGAGAAGCGAGATGTACTGTCTCAGCTTTCGCGGATATCGTCTTGGAGCGGTCCAGAAGAGCGTCAAGGATGAATCCTGGCGCTCCCGGCAACTCGCGGCTGCGGAGTTCTTCTTTGGATATGCCCGGCAGCAAGGGATGATCCCGATGAAACTTCTTAAGCAGCGCTTGAATTGATTCGATCTTTGTCTTCACCCAGCTCCCATGCATTACCCAAAACTGGGGCTGTGAGATCACAACCAGCTCATCGGTCTGCGCCGCGCTTCGAATTTCGGACTCCAAAAGTCCGGTACGCGCGATGATCTGGTCCAGGCCCGTTCCGAATTTCGATTCACTGACGAGCAGGGTCAGCCGCTCCTTCGCGCTTCCGTGCTCCAGCGTTTCGAGCCTTGCGGCAGCATCCCGGCGAGGTGGCGCGATATCCAGCACAACACCTCCGCCGATCGTCACTACGGGTGAGAACTTACGCACGATAAATCGATCGCCGGGCAACAGCAGGACCGGATCGCGCAAGTCGATTCGTGCATAGGAGCGGCTCCCGGAGAGAATCGCATCTTTATTCTCGAGAGACCGGATGTTCCCTTCGATCTCCGCGGTGCCTGCATGGAAATGAATGGGCGCATGATTGCGCAAAGGTTTAGCGGACGCCAGTAATTCAAACCAGCAGTCGATGCGTTTCACCGCGGAGAAACGGCCAGGCTCGGCCAAGGTCATTCCGCGCGCCAGTTCCGAAGCGTCGGCGCCAGCGAGATTGACGGCCGTCCTTTGGCCTGCGGTGGCCCGCGCAACGGTTTCGCCATGCACCTGGATTCCGCGGACACGAACCCGTCCGCGGTCCGGGAATACTTCGACCTCTTGCTCGGGTGTCAGGATTCCCGACATCAGGGTCCCGGTGACCACGGTGCCGAAGCCTCGCATGGAAAACGCCCGATCGATAGGTAGCCGGAGATAGCGCGAAGTATTTTTCTCCCGAATGCCGGAGGCTTGCCGCAGCAATTCTGCTCGCAATTCCAGCAGGCCGGCTCCGGTGGTTGAACTGACCGCAATCACGGGCGCGTGTTCGAGAAAAGAGCCGCGAAGAAATTCGTCCACCTCCAGCCGGACGAGCTCTAGAATATCCCCGTCCACCAGATCGGCTTTTGTCAGAACCACAATGCCTTTCGTAATATTGAGTAGGCGGCAGATGTCGAAATGCTCGCGCGTTTGGGGCTTGATCGATTCGTCCGCGGCAATGACAAACAGTACTAGATCGATGCCGCCTACGCCAGCCAGCATATTTTTAATGAACCTTTCATGGCCGGGGACGTCTACAAAACCGAGGCGCAGGTCCTGCGAAAGGTCGAGATGTGCAAATCCGAGATCAATTGAAATGCCCCGCTGCTTCTCCTCCTTCAGACGATCGGTATCAATGCCGGTGAGCGCGCGCACCAGCGCGGTTTTTCCGTGGTCGATGTGCCCCGCCGTACCCGCAATAATATTTTTCATGCAGACGATTCTCATCGTACTCGGACTGACTGCCTGGATGCCGGGCGGGCAACTCCGGGCGCAGGAATTGCCGGCCGGTGGGGCCACTTTCACGACGGGAGTGGCCGATGTTCGAGTGGATGCGCAGGTGGTAGACGGGAAGAATGTGGTAACAGGATTGACCCAGAATGATTTCGTCGTGACGGATGAAGGGCAATTACAGAATATCGTCTACTTCGGCCGCGATTCGGAGCCGTTGTCGCTCATTCTGCTGCTCGATATTAGCGGTAGCATGCAGCGCTGGATCGGAAAGATTTCGGGTGTGGCGCGTGAGGCGCTCGGCTATCTACGGCCGGGCGATCGAGTGGCGATTCTGGTATTCGGCAAGCGCATGGAAGTTCACCAGGAATTCAGCGACAATTTAGCGGAGAGCGCGCGGCAGATCGCCAGCGCGAATACTGACCATGATGTTGGCGCCGGGACGGCCATCAACGTAGCGGCGGCGGGAGCGGCGGAGTACATGCGCCGGCAGGCGAGGCCCGAAGGCCGGCGCGCGATTCTGATTTTGAGCGACAATCTGAGTCTGAGCGATCACTTCCCCGATCAGAAGGTGATCCGGGCGCTATACGCTTCGGATTCCGTGTTGAACGCAATCGTGGTGGGGCGTGGGATTCGGCCCGGGCCTCCCAAGCCGGGACAGTACTTCAATCCCGATTTCACGCCGGCCGATGTCTTCAAACTGGCGGAGGAGACGGGAGGCGAGGCGGTGAAGGCCGATCGCCCCGAGATCTCGTTCCGTGAGATTATCGAACGTATTCGCACCCGCTACAGCCTGTCCTATCACGCGCCGCCAGGCGGATCGCCGGGCAGCTTCCGGCATATCGGCGTGGCGCTTTCGGCAGATGCACGGAGGCGTTATCCGCTGGCGCAAGTGCGTGCGCGGCGGGGTTATTACGTAGCGGGAGCAAGCGCCGAGAGCGGTACTGCGGTAAGCAATTCGCCGTAATCACAAGAGGCGGCGCTACAGGTGAGTCACTTTCGCTCGAAATCTATATCTCCTACGCGCTCAGTCCCTTCCGGAACCTCAAGCCCTCAACTGCCGCCACCGGTCCTGTAGAATCAAATCGCCTGGACTCCGTCCGCGAGGATGTCCCATCGGCCCGTTGTTTGACATCTGAATATCTTTAACCAGCGCCACAGCCCGGAGTTTCCGCGCCAGAAAAAAAGCGCGATCTCGAAAAAGATGCGCCGTACATCCCGTTTCAGCCAATTGTCTTCGTTTTTTCAACGACTTCGCATATTTCCGGAAGAATCACATTTTGAGCATGGGGTTTCGTTATGGCGTCATCGGAGAGAACTCAAGCGCCGGAGAACTCAGACGACGTTGCGCTGCCGCCGGGAACCCAGCGGCGCTTCCCGGCGTCACATCAAAACAACAGCTTCAGGCCGAACTGCAGTTGCCTGGGTGAGTTGACCTGGGTTGTGATTTTGCCGAACTGATTCGAATTGAGGGTCGAATTCGGGGGCCCGAACTGCACCGTATTGGTAATGTTGAAGGCCTCGCCACGGAACTGCGCCGTGAGGCGCTCCTTGATCTTGAAATTTTTGAAAAGCGAGAAGTCCAGGTTGTGTATGCCCGGACCGCGTACATCCGGAAGCGTTCGCCCGGTGTTGCCGAACGTGAAGGGCGGCGGAGCTGAAAACACGGAGGTATTGAAATACCGGTCGAGCCGGCTTTCGACCGGGCCATCGAGCTTTGCGCTCTGACCATTATTGTTCGGGCGCAGCGACTCATTGCCGGCGCTCGCCGAGCCGAGCGTGGTATTTGCCCCGTTGCCGATAATCAGCGGAAATCCGGTCTGCAGCGCCAGAATGCCGTTTACCTGCCATCCCCCCAGCACCGCATCGGCATAGGGATTCCAGCTCGCTCCAAACTTGCGGCCGCGGCCGAACGGCAACTGATAGACGGAGCTGTAGACGAAGCGCTGCGAAACGTCGTTGGCCGAGACGGAACGCTCGCAGCGGCGGCAATAGATGTTCTGGCGAACGGCGTTACGCCCCTCGTTTTCGATGATGGAGTTGTCATCGATCACTTTCTGCTTGGCATAAGCCACTTGAAAGCTGAGGCCGGAGCTGAAGCGCCTCTCCACCCTGAGCTGCCCCGCGTGGTAGAAGGAGTTCGATCCCTGCTTATACAATGCTGCGACCGAGGTGAACTGTGGATACGGACGCAGCAGGAAATACTGCGGAACGGTTTTCGAGGAGAGCGGTCCGGTGGTAATCAGACCGTAAAAGGGATTGGATACCTGTTGCAGCACCGCTGTTCCCAAAGCGATCTGTTCCGGCGTGAGCTGGTTCAGGTTCCAATTGGTTTCCGCGCCGGAAATGAGTTGAACTCCATGATTACCAACATAGGAAACTTCGACCAGGATCGCGCCGGGGAGTTCGCGCTGGATACCCAAGCTCCAGTTCTCGGTGTAAGGAACGGTTGCGGCCGCCAGAGGCTCCTGGATACCGGTCCCGATCGCCGTGAGCAATCCTTGGCTGCTGCCCGTGGGCGGTACCAAGCCGGTCGGGAACGGGCTGGAGAGATAGCTGTAGGGCGTGAGGCCGTCCTGCGAGCCGACGAAGGCAGTATCGCTGCGGAAACCGAAATTGCCGATAACGCCCCCGGCGCTGGTGGGCGAGCCTGCAAAGAAAATTCCGCCGCCACCGCGCAGAATGGTCTTTTTCGTAAGCTCGTACGCAAAGCCGAGCCGGGGAGCGGCATTACCCCAACGAATAGGGAACTGCCGGTCGCCAATGCCATTGGTCCCCACAAACTGGATTCCGCCTTGCAGCCCGGGAATGCCGGCCGGTCCGGCCAGAGGAGAAGCGACCGTCGGGTCGAAATAGTTCATGCGATTGTGCCGTTCCGTGCGCGGCGCCTGGATTTCGTAACGCGCTCCAACATTCAACGTTAGCCGTGGACTCACTTTCCAGTCATCGCCAAAGTACCAGGCGTAGTAATAACTTCGGGTGTCCGCGATCTTGGAGTTCTGCGTCATTGTTCCACTGCCCAAACCCAGCAACATACTGGCGAGACCATTCCCACCGGTGAGGGTGGCCTTGGTGGGATCGGGGCCCTGGGTCAGAGTCGAGGAGAAACTGTAGCTTCCATCGAACGCCTGTGCCTCACCGTTATCCACTTCCAACCGGCGAGCCTCAAACCCAAACTTGAAGGCGTGCGAGCCCGTGATTTTCGTGTTGCTGAACAGGAGGTTGTAGGTGTTGTACGACGAGTGCCGGAAATCCGGACCGCCGTTGCCTATGCTGAGATAGGCCGCCGGCGCAAATGCCGGAAAAGCGATCACCTGTGCGTTCTCGCGAATGTATGTGGGAAATCCGAGCTGGGTCGGGTCGAATCCGTAACCAGTGGGGACAATACTGATCAGAGACCTGCCGAATCCCAGGCGGAGTTCCGAGATAAAGCTCGGGCTGAAAATCCGGGTATAATCCGCCGAGGCGCCGCTGCCGATCTGGTCCTGGCTCGAATCTCCCTGAGCGATCTTCAGATCCGAAGGAAAAGTGCCGGTAGCGGCCGGATTGCCGTAATCCCGGCGCGAAACGCGAACGAAGAACCGGTTATCCTCATTCAGATTTTCGTCCACCTTGACGTCATACTGATCGGTGTTTTTCACCGCTCTTCCGGCGGCGTAATAGTTGTTGACATGAGTGAGCGGGTCGCCGGCCGCGTTCGGCAGGGGATAGTATTTCAGGACGTTGCGCGCCACCGTATCGATGCGGTTGGTTGGAATTACATTACCGGAAAACGGTGCGCGCGCGTAGCTGTTGCCGGATGGGGCCGTGGTCAACGGGTCGTAGATGATGACCTTCTGGCCGTTTGCCGCAAAGGTTTGGGAGAAGTCCCCGGCGCGCTCCAGGGCCGTAGGTACGGTGTTCTGAACGGTGGAAGGCGTGATCTGTCGAAGGCCTTCATAGTCGGCGAAGAAGAACGTTTTGTTGTGACCGTTGTAGAGCTTGGGTATCACGATCGGACCACCGATGGTGAAGCCGAACTGGTTTCGCTTGAAACTGCTGAGCGGAATGCCATTCTTATTGTTGAAAAACGAATTGGCGTCCACCGCCGAGTTCCGCAGCAGCTCAAACGCCGTGCCGTGCACCTGGTTCGCGCCGGACTTGTAGATCATGTTGATGATGCCGCTGCCGCTCCGGCCAAATTCAGGGGAGTAGTTTGAAGTCTGCACGCGAAACTCCTGCAGAGCATCCAGGCTCGGAAAAATGCTGAGCACGTTGATAGGCACGCCGCCCGGCGGGGCTGAAGGCGACCCGTCGATCAAGACCTCGGTGCTGCCAGGCCGGCCGCCATTCATGGAAATGTTGTCGCTGTTATAGCCTACGTCGATGGTGCCCGTTACTCCCGGTACCAGAAATGCCAGCGCAAAAGAATTGCGCTGATTCAACGGCAGGTTTCCCATGCTGGTGGAATCGATTACCGTACCTACGGACGAGGTGGTAGAGTCCAACAATACCGCCTGGGCAGTCACATCGACGGATTCGCTAACCGCGCCGACTTCGAGCGCGATATCCAGGCGGGCCGTCTCGCTTACGTTCAACGTCACGTCATTGCGCCGGGCGCTCTTGAAGCCGGGCGCGATAACCGTGACGGAGTAGTTGCCGGGCTGCAGCGCTGGCGAAAGGAAGCTGCCATCGGCGCGCGTTATCGCCGTCGTTACCACATTGTTCGACGTGTTCTGGATCTGTACGGAGGCGCCAGAAATGGCCGCTCGGGACGGATCGGTAACGGCGCCGGTCAGAGAAGCGTTAATGCTTTGGGCGTGAATGGCCGCAATCCGCAGTAGTGCAAGCAGAAGCAAAAACCGGTAGATCCTCATATGGGCGTTATATTATCACTTCCGCCGGGAGATCGGGTAAGATGTCATACGTCGCCCATTTTGATTCCTGATCCTATGCCTCCTGCTTCCAGACGCCAGTTTCTCGCCGGAGCCGCGGCCATCGCATCGGCCGCCTTAACCGGTTCTCAATCCGCGAGCGGCGCGCCGCGGACGCCGCCAAATTTTCTTTTCATCCTCGTCGATGACATGGGATGGCGGGATCTGGGGTGTTACGGCAGCTCGTTCTACGAGACGCCCAACATCGATCGCCTTGCAACCCAATCGGTGCGCTTCACGGATGCGTATGCGGCCTGCCCGGTATGTTCTCCCACGCGCGCCAGCATCTTGACTGGCAAATACCCCGCGCGCCTCCATCTCACCGACTGGATACCCGGCCGCAAGCAATGGCCCACGGCTCGTCTGCTCACGCCGGCCTTTGAGCACGAGCTTCCGCTTGACGAAATTACGCTTCCTCAACTGCTGAAACCGCTCGGCTACACTTCGGCTAGCATCGGAAAGTGGCATCTGGGAGGACCCGAATTTTATCCGGACAAGCACGGCTTCGATCTGAATGTCGGCGGCACCGCGAAAGGGCAACCGGCGTCCTATTTCGGCCCGTTTCACTTGCCGAATCTGGAGGGCGGATCGAAAGACGATTACCTCACCGATCGCTTGAGTGTCGAAGCTGAGAAGTTTCTCGAGGCAAATCGGAGCCGGCCCTTCTTCCTGTACTTGCCTGAGTTCGCGGTGCATATGCCGCTGCAGGCCAAGCCGGGCGCTATTGAACATTTTGAAGCCAAAGCGAATCCAAGCGCGCCACAGCACGACCCCGTCTACGCGGGCATGATCGCCAGCCTGGACGAGAACGTCGGGCGCATTCTGAAAAAGCTGGACGACTTGGGGCTGGCCGAGCGCACCATCGTTTTCTTCATGTCTGACAACGGCGGCGTGATGTACGAGAACAAGCGGAAGCAGACCGTGACTTCGAACGCGCCCTTGCGTGGCGGCAAGGGCCATCTCTATGAGGGCGGTATTCGCGAACCGATGATGGTACGCTGGCCCGGCGTGACGAAGCCAGGTACGGTCTGTCACGACCCGGTCATCAGTACTGATTTCTTCCCAACGATTTTGGAGATGGCTCGATTGAAGATTGATCCAAAACAGCCTGTGGATGGGCGAAGCCTTGTTCCTCTGTTACAAGGTAGCGGCTCGCTGCATCGGGATGCAATCTACTGGCATTATCCGCATTACAGCAATCAAGGCAGCGTTCCGAGTGCGGCTATTCGCGCCGGCGGCTACAAGCTGATCGAGTTTTACGAGGACGGACGGCTGGAGCTATATAATCTAGCCTCCGACATTCGCGAGGCCGATAATTTAGCTCAACGCGATCCGAAACGCACAGCCGAGCTGAAGCAGAAACTGAGGCAGTGGCGCGCGGAAGTAGACGCGAGCATGCCTACGCCGAACCCCAACTACGATCCCGCGACCGCCGATCAGGGACTCATGGGCGAGAACCCTCCCCCGGCGCCAGGCCATCGATAGTGCGTTCTATCCCAAGCTTCGGAGGTGTGTCTGTGCCAGAATCAGCTTGCGTTACAGCTATACTTCTAACTGTGATGTAGCACAGGCATTCTTGCCTGTGTTGCACTTAGACGTGTTCCTATCTCAAACCAACACAGGCTCGAAAGCCTGTGCCACGCTCTTCGCGCTCGCGATGGTCTTGCCGCCGCTGATCGCGCAGCCCGCGGTCAGCGTCAGAATCTTGTTAGGAGCCGGCGACAAAGCATCCACGCAATGGGATGGATCCGCGGAGGTGCAAGGCGGTTCCATCCAATCGCTCGAGCCGTGGCGATTCGAAGGCCCGGACGCCATCTCGGGCTCGGCGTGGAAGGCGAGCACTCATCCGATACGGCTGTTTAGTGAAGGCAGGCAGGTGAATGGAACGCCCATCCGCGACATCGTGGCCAATGGAGTGATCGTAAATCTGTCGAACGCGTCGGAGAACAGCGTGCTCCGCATCACAACCGCGCAGGGCAACTTTGAAGTACAGCTTAACGAGATCCCGTACGGAACCAGTGTTTCGAAGTTGAAGGGCCGGGTTTTCGCGGACCGCGTGCCTCCGGCGTTCCGACTGACCGAAACTCCCGATGAAGAGGATTTCCCCGCGGCCGCCACCGGCAAGAACGGCGGCATCTGGATCGCGTACGTTGTGTTCCGGCATCATCCGGATCACGATCAACTGCGCTCGCCCATGCGTACGCCGTTAACCGATTTTTCAAAGTTGAAGGAGCCAACGGGTGGAGATCAGATCATGGCGCGGCGCTACGCGAACGGTCGTTGGGATGAGCCGGTCGCGATCACGGACAAGGGAGGAGATCTTTACCGCTGTTCGGTCGCGGTAGATGGGCGAGGCCGTCCCTGGATCTTCTGGTCTGCGAATATCAAGGGCAACTTCGACATCTTTGGGCGTGTTATCGAAAACGGAAAGCCCGGAGCGCAGGTTCAGCTTTCCCGCGCGGCCGGATCCGATGTGGACGCGGTCGCGTCAACGGATTCGAATGGCGCCGTCTGGGTGGCCTGGCAGGGCTGGAGAAACGGTCGCGCTGCGATCTTCGCCGCTGTTCAAAAAGGCGAGTCCTTCACGCCGCCCGTCCAAGTTTCGAAGTCTTCGGCCAACGAGTGGAATCCTACGATTGCCGCAGGGAAGCAGGGCCGCGTGACGCTTGCGTGGGACTCCTATCGTGCCGGAAACTACGACGTTTACATGCGGAGCGCCTCCGCTCCAAACAACTGGGACGCTGAAACGGCAGTCGCGGCAACGGCGCGATACGAGGCCTATCCGTCGATTGCCTATGACGATACCGGACGGCTGTGGGTCGCATTCGAAGAAGGCGGCAGCGGTTGGGGCAAGGATTTCGGGGCTTACAACACAACCGGTGTAGCGGTTTATCAGGGCCGGGTGATCCGCATTCGCGGGTTCGAGCCGGATGGGCGCGCGGTCGAACTGCCAAGCGACGTCGCAACCGTGTTGCCCGGTGTTCCGACGGTGCGGGCTGAAACCAATGGCGCGCCCAACGGGAGCGAGTCGCTCGACCCGAATCCCGCGGCGGCCACGGAGCGGGTTCCGAACCGGCCCGTCTTGAACAAGCAGAATCCAAAAAATACAACGCCGCGCCTCCTCATCGATGGCTCCGGGCGCATGTGGCTGGTTTTCCGCAGTGCCCATCCGATCCGGTGGAACCCGATCGGCACGGTGTGGACCGAACACGTCGTTTCGTTTGACGGCAAGAGTTGGACCGCGCCGATCGTGCTGACGCACAGCGACAATCTGCTCGACAACCGGCCTGCGCTAGTCTCAAGCAAAGCCGGGCAGCTAACGGTAATCCGCTCGTCCGATGGGCGCGGCAATTTCCAGTTGGGGCAGCAGCGCGGGCGCGATCCCTACAATAACGATCTGTTCGCAAGCGAGATCGTGCTTGGCGCAGGGGGACAAATCCAGACGGTCTCCGCGGCGCGCCAGGCGAGTCCGTCTTCCTCTGTAAATCGGATAGAGTCCGCGGCAATCGACAGGATGCGCGAATATCGCACGACATCCACGGGGATGCGCATCGTTCGCGGCGAATTCCACCGCCATAGTGAACTGTCGCATGATGGGGGCTTCGACGGTGCGCTTGTCGATCAGTGGCGCTACATACTGGATGCGGCCGCGCTGGACTGGGTGGGCTGTTGCGATCACGATAACGGCGGTGGCCGCGAGTACACGTGGTGGCTTGCCCAAAAGCTGACGGACATCTATTATGCGCCGGGTCGATTTGTGCCTATGTTCAGTTATGAACGCAGCGTTCCCTATCCCGAAGGGCACCGCAATGTGATCTTCGCCCAGCGTGGTATCCGCACTCTGCCGCGCCTTCCTATTTCAGCGCAGGACGCGCCCGGGCATGCACCCGACACGCAAATGCTCTACGCGTATCTCAGGCGCTTCAACGGGATTGTGGGCTCTCACACCAGTGGAACCAACATGGGGACCGACTGGCGTGACAACGATCCCGATCTGGAGCCGGTGGTCGAGATCTACCAAGGCGACCGCCAGAATTACGAGATGCCGGATGCTCCGAGATCGATGGCGGAGAAGGACGCTATCGGCGGCTATCGTCCCAAGGGCTTCGTCAATCTCGCGCTTGCGAAGGGGTACCGGCTGGGCTTTCAGGCGAGCTCCGATCACGTGTCCACGCATTTGAGCTACTGTAATATCTTTGTGAAAGACGCCACGCGCGAATCTGTCATCGATGGTCTGAAGAAGCGGCACGTGTACGGCGCCACCGACAACATTCTGGCCGATGTGCGTAGCGGAACTCACATGATGGGCGACGTTTTTCGCTCGCCTTCGCGGCCGGCATTGCAGGTCAGCCTGACCGGCACTTCGAATTTCGCCAAGGTGTACGTCGTGAAGGACAACAATTACGTTTATTCGATCGAGCCTCATTCCCCCACGGTGGCTTTCTCCTGGATCGATAACGCCGCCGAGCCGTCCAAGACCAGCTACTACTACGTTCGAGGTGAGCAGGACAACGGCGAGATCGTGTGGGTTTCACCTATGTGGATCACCTACACCGGAAACTAAAATCGCATTCCATCCATGGATGAAGAACGCCAGGAACGAATTCGCTATTACGCCTTTGCGGCACTAGTCGGCATCCTGCTGGCGTTGAACTGGCTCGGAATCTTCCGGACATTTCTGGGGATCGACACGGCTGTGTTCGTCACGCTCCTGGCCGGTTACAAGACCTTCTACAACTCGATCTCGGCGCTTATGGAGAAGCGCATATCCGCTGATATCGCCCTTTGTGTTGCGGTGATCGCAGCGCTGGCCGTCGGCCAATATCTGGCCGCCGCGGAAGCGATGTTCATTGTGCTGGTGGGAGAAGGTCTGGAATCGTATGCAGCCGGCCGGACCGCGGCCGCCATCGAGCGATTCGTCCAGCAGTTACCTCGCACGGCCCGAGTCCTTCGCAATGATCGTGAAGAAGAAGTAAGCGCCGAATCGCTGGTGGTGGATGACCTGATCCTGGTACGAGCGGGCGAACGGATCTCCGCCGACGGCGTGATTCAGGATGGTTTCTCCGCCGTGGATGAAAGCTCCATCACGGGCGAGCCACTGCCACGAGAGAAGCAGCCCGGCGATGAAGTTTTTTCCGGCGCGTTAAATGGCGCGGGGCTCCTGCATGTGCGAGTCTCCCGGGCGGGATCGGATACAACTCTTGCGCGCGTCATCAAGCTGGTGGAAGAAGCGCAACAAAAGCGCGCCCCCGTGGAACGCCTGGCGGATCGCGTGGCGAAGTACTTCCTCCCAGCCTTGTTGCTTGCGGGCGCGTTGACGTTCTATTTCACGCGGGACTGGCTTCGAACAGTTTCCGTCCTGATTGTTGCGTGCCCATGCGCGCTCATCCTGGCCACGCCAACAGCCATGGTGGCCGCGATTGGTGGCCTGGCCCGAAGAGGCATTCTGGTCCGCGGCGCGGCGGTTCTACAGCGGGCGGCGCGCGTCGGCACAATGGTTTTCGACAAGACCGGCACCATCACGGAAGGGCAGTTCGAAATCATCCAGATCATCGCTCTCGATCGTGGCGAGCAGCAGTTGCTCGAGCTGGCGGCGGGAGCTGAGCGGGCTTCGGACCATGCTCTGGCGCGGGTCATTGTGGCGGAGGCCGAACGGCGGGGTGTCTCCTTTTCTGTCCCGGATCGCGCGCAGGCGCTTCCGGGCCGCGGCGTGGAATGCACCTTCGCGGGCCGCACGGTTCGAGCCGGTAATGCCGCTTTTCTGGAGCAGGCGGGCATTCGCAATACCGCGGCGTTACTCGAGGAAGCGGACCGGCTCGGCGCGTCGGCTGTCCTGGTGTCAGACGGCGACCGGCTGGCCGGCGGTATCCTGCTGCGTGACCGGCTGCGCGAAGGAGTGCGCGAATCGATGGCGGGCTTTGATCAGCTCGGCATCACGCGTAAGGTGATGCTCACCGGAGACCGTCGCCGCGCGGCCGAGGTGATCGCGCGCGAAGCGGGAATCTCCGAGCTGGAAGCGGAGCTGCTGCCTGAACAGAAGGTCGAGCGCATTCGAGCGCTGATGTCACAGGGCCCGGTGGCGATGGCCGGAGATGGCATCAACGACGCGCCGGCGCTGGCCAGCTCGAGCGTGGGAATCGCAGTCTCGGGCGCAAGCGACATCACCGCCGAAGCCGCGGATGTCGTCTACCTGCCGCGCAATCTGGAGAAGCTCCCGAAGCTGTTCGACGTCAGCCGGCGTGCCGTGTCAACAGCATGGCAGAACATCATCCTGTTCGCCGGCGTCGTGAATGTGGCCGCCGTCGTGTGCGCCGCTACGGGTGTGATCGGGCCCATCGGGGCCGCGCTCACGCACCAGCTCTCCTCGTTTCTTGTGATGATGAACTCGCTGCGGCTGCTGCGAGTGGAGCGATCTGAGTCGCGTCTCGTGTCGGGCCTGTTCGCGCGGACAGCGCTTCCACAAGCGTGGGACCGGCTGCGGAATGTCACCGGGCGAATTGACGTCCCTGCAGGCGCCCGCTGGCTGATGGCGCGCCGGAATGTGCTGGCACGTCCCGTACTGGCCTTGCTCGGCTTGTTCATCGTGCTGAACGGCGCCTACGTGATCCGTCCCGATGAGGTCGGCATCGTCCAACGCTTTGGCAGAAAGCTGCTGCCCTACAGCCAACCGGGCTTGCATTACAAGCTGCCGTGGCCAGTGGAGCGCCTGACGCGCATACAGTCGCGGCGTGTACGCCGACTGGAGATCGGGTTCCGATCGAATTCAAATTCTCCCGATGCCGAGCCGGCCGCTTACGAATGGAACGTCCAGCATGGCGGGGGGCGGTTTCAGCGCAAGCCGGAAGAGTCTCTGATGTTAACCGGCGACCTGAACATGATTGAGCTGAACGCAACGGTTCACTACGATCTGCTCCATCCGGATGATTTCCTGTTCCGCCAGTTGGATGGCGAGGCGAGTCTGCGCGCCGCGGCCGAATCCGCCATCCAGTCCGTTGTCACAGCCACCGGGCTGGACGCTGTTCTGACGGCCGGGAGGATAGCGATCGAGCAGAAGGCATGTCGCGAACTGCAAAGCAGGCTGGATCGCTACGGATCCGGAATCCGGGTGCTCAGCTTGCGCCTGGAAGACGTGCATCCGTCCGTCGAAGTCGTGGATGCGTTTCGCGACGTCTCTGGAGCCTACGAAGAGAAGAGCCGGCTGGTAAATGAAGCGGAAGGTTATCGCAACGAGCAGATCGCCTTGGCGCGCGGCAATGCGCGGGGCCGCATCGAGAATGCAAACGCCTACACCATAGGCCGCGTGAACCGGGCCGCCGGCGACGCGAGCCGTTTTGAACAGCGCGAGATCGCATTCCGCGCGACCCCGGGGCCGACCGAGACGCGCCTGTATCTCGAGACCATCGAGCAGGTGCTGCCAGGCAAACGAAAGCTCATCATTGATCGCACGGGGGATCACACCAAGTCAGCGCGCCGGCTATTCCTGCTGGAGGACGGCGTTGAAATCGGTGCGTCACCGGCAAGTCCGCTGTTCGCTCCTCCGGCACAGGGCACAAAGATACCAGAAGAACCATAAGAACTGAAATGCATTACTTACACCCGAAGTACTTTGCAATCCCGGCAGGGATTGCCGTCCTGCTTTGCTATCTCACATTCTTCACCGTGAAAGAGAGTGAATTCGTTCTCGTGACGCAGTTCGGGCGCCCGCTGTACACGGTGGCCGACGCGGGGCTGCATGTCAAATGGCCGTTCCAAAGCGCGACGCCTTTCGACCGCCGGCTGCGCATCTATAATCCGCGGCCCTCCGAATTTCTGACGCGCGATAAGAAGAATATCGTGATCGACAATTACGTGGCGTGGAAAATAGAAGATCCAAACCGCTTCGTCCAGACTGTCGGCGATCCAGTGGCCGCCGAGATGCGCTTACACGATATCATCTGGTCGGGCCTCTCCGCGGCGCTCGGGACGCGCGATCTGGAGTCGCTGGTCTCCGCGGACGATTCTAAAGTCCAGGCTGGCAACCTCCTGGACCAGCTCACATCCGCTACCGGCCGCGCCGCGCTCGAGCAATACGGCATCAACATCGTGGACGTTCGCATCAAGCGGCTGAACCTGCCTGAACAGAACAAGCAGAGTGTGTACGCGCGCATGCGAGCCGAGCGCGAGCGAATTGCGCGGCAATACCGCGCCGAAGGCGAAGAACAGGCGCTCGCGATCCGGGCGGATGCCGATCGTCAAAAAGAAGAGATCCTATCCGTCGCATACAAGCAGGCGGAAACAGTCCGCGGGCAGGGTGATGCCGATTCGACGCGGATCTATGGCCAGGCGTATTCGAAGAACCCGCGATTGTACAAGCTTCTCCGCACTCTGGAATCGTATAAGAAAATATTCGACGACAAAACCACCGCTATTCTCAGCTCCGATTCCGAGCTCTTGAAAATATTAGTCCACGGAGAGGCCGGCGCGAAATGAGCACGCTGCTTGTCGAGCCGGCAACGCTCGAACAGCAACCCCGTATTGCGGAGCCAGTCCCGAGCGTTCCTGCACGGCGGCGGCGCCGCATAAGCGAGATCATTTTGCTCCTCTGGGTTGCTTCCGGCGTGTATCTCGTACGCCCTGATCAGCAGGCTGTGGTTACACGTTTCGGCGGCGTTGTTGATTCCCGGGTTTATCCGGGCATTCACTACGCTTTGCCCTGGCCAGTGGACCGCGTTTTCAAAGTCAAGGTTCACCAATCGCGGCGATTGTCGATTGGCGGCGATGTGGCGGATGCGGTGCTCGGGCGCGCGCAGCCCCTCGCTTCCCAGTTTTTGACTGGCGACAAAAACATTATCAACATGCGAGTAGTCGTGCAATATTCGGTCGCGGTGCCGGTGGAGTATCTTTTCTCCGCGCTCGATGTCGCGAAGTGCGTCAGTGTGGCGGTAGAAGCCGAACTCGCGCGCCGGATGGCACGCAGCACTGTGGACGCCGTACTGACAACCGCGAAGGTGGCGATCCAGGACGAGGCTCTCTCTTCCGCCCAGACACGTCTGAACCAGTACCGGATCGGGGTGAAGCTTTCCACGGTAAACATCGAAAGCGTTACTCCTCCGCCGGAAGCGGCCGACGCGTTTCGCGACGTGGCCAGCGCGCACGCCGATACCGCTCGAATTATCGATGAAGCTCGGGGTTACGCGAACGATCTGGTCCCGCGGGCGCGCGGCGAAGCGAAACAAATGACAGAGGCCGCCCTAGCGTACAGGGCGTCAAAAGTGAATGAGGCCTCGGGCGAAGCCGCACGGTTCGCGGCGGTTGCGGCCGAGTATTCCAAGGCGGCGCAGGTCACCGCGACACGGCTCTACATTGAAGCGATGGAGCAGATACTCCCGAAGATCCGCAAGATGATTATCGATCCGAATGGCAACCTGGATCTCTCGATCATCCGCAGGGGCGAACCAGCGCCCAAGCCGTGAAACGCGATCGAATAGCAAAAATAGCGACGGCTGCCGTCGTGCTGGGTCTGCTTGGATTTATCGTGATTCACAGGACAAGGCCGGCTCCGGAACCCGCCCCGCGGGACGCTATCTATCAGATGCTCGAGACGGCGCGAACAGGCAACACCGCCGCCTACCTGGACCACTACACCGGGCAGATGCGAAGCACGCTGAGCCAGGCCATCGCGGAAAAAGGAGAGCAAGGCTTCAAAAGATATTTGCAATCCAGCAACTCCGAAATCAAAGGCCTGGCTGTATTCGAGCCGAAGCGCGTCTCTGAGAATGAAGTTGCGTTGCGCGTCGAGTATGTCTACCAGGACCGCAATGAGGCCCAGATCTTCTATCTCGAAAAGAGCGGGAACGCGTGGAAAATCGCCCACATCGACAATGCGGAGCGCGTCAAAACCGTGGTTCCGTATGGAACGCCGGTGCAGTAACTTTTATTTCCCGTAGTTCACCCAGATCGGGCTCGACCATGCGAGGTTACGGTCTTTCTGCATCACGCGGACATAGTAATAGCTTTCTTTACGGCCAGGGCTGCTATCGACATACGTGAACTCGGCCCGATTGCTTGTGCCGGGCGTCTCAAACACAAACTTGCCGTCTTTCACGATTTCGAGTTTTTCGATATCGCCGGTGCCCATCGCTTTTATAGAGAACTGGGGGGCGGCGGAGGCGGAAAATGCATCGCCCATCAGGTACTGGCGGCCCGCGGCATCGCGCGCTTCAAAATCGAGCACGATGTTGTCCGTAGCGCCGTAGGCGTGCCGTTTGCGCATGCTCTCCACGATGTCCGCGCGGCGAGTGGTGGGCGTATAAATCAGCGTGTACGAAGAGTGTGTTGACACGTGGTCCGAGCTCGACTGCACGCCCAGCTTGTAGCCTTTTGCGAGCGCGTTCCAGTACATGCCGGAGGGCTGATACTTTCCGTGGACGGGCACCGTGTAGTTGGCGTCTTCGGCCCGAGGCGCTCCTACGTATTCGCCGCTGGTGTGATAACCCTGGTAAAGCTCCACCAGTGGTTCGAGCACCGGATCGTTGTCGCGGTAGTCGCTACCCTGATCGGTGGCGAGTGAGTGGAGCATACAAATCCCGCGATTTTGCCGGAGGTACGGGTACAGAATCGGCCCGGTGTTCACCTTTCCCTGGTTCTCTTCCGGACGGACCGGCAGCGTTCTCACGCCTCGCTCGGCAAACACCACATTGCGATGCCCGTTCGGAAAATTGACGCTTCTCTCGTAGCCGAACAACGGCGTCATGCGCCCTCGAATGTGAAACAGATCGATGGCCTTTTCCGTGCGCCACCAGGTGTATTCGTTATCCTGTCCGGCATTGTGATCGGAAATGATGCCGGTATCCATCGACGCTGCATCCAGCATGTAACGCCAGTAGTCTTCAACGGAACCATCGCCAGCCCCATCCTGTGAAATTTCGGTATGGCGGTGGAAATCGCCGCGCAAGATGCGAAGCTCGGTTCCCCCGAGATTGACTCGATAGGAGCGTATACGTTGCACGTCAGCCGTTTCATTGCGATGAATGGGAACGGCGTTCCCTGGTCCATCGGTGAAATCGCTCAGAAGCGCTTGCGGCGCGCCTTCGAGCGACGGAATCTCCGCGCCGAAAATCATGTTATTCGGACCTGCCCGGTTTACTCCGGGCGGACCTCCCATGAGAGTTGTACGGTTGTCATTCACCCATGTGAGCCAATTGCCGGCGGCTCCCGAACGGATCTGGATCGGGCTTTCCGGTCGCGAGCTGGTTTCGGGAATCGGGGTTAGCGGAGTCCAGCGGCCGCCTTCTAAAGTTGTGAGGAAGCGTTCCCAACGTCCACCGTTAGCCCAGTGATCGGATCGATTGATATTCGCCACCGTGCGAATCTCAAGCTCGATCCAAATGCGCCCGGAAGAGTCGCTCAACACGCGCGGCAGTTCCACGTACCGGTTGTAGCGGGAGGGCATCGAAGCGGACAAGCCGGCGGCAGGCTGCTTCCACTGACTGTTGTCGAACACCGCCACGCGCGGGTGGCGATCGAAATACAAGGTCGTGCCGCGCCACATATCATCGCGATTCCAGTCCTTGCCCCAGTTCGCGCCCGATTCATCCCAAGCGACCCAAACCCGATCCTGTTTGTCGGTCGCGACTGTGGGATGGGCCTGAAAGCGTACCGAGCGCGTCACCTGACTGACCTGCCCCTGCGTACCGTCCGCCGCGATGCGCCGCAAGAAGATGTCGTAATTTCCGTTGCGGTAACTGTCCCACACGATGTAGAGATTGCCGTGGGAATCGCAGGCTCCCTCAGGTGACCAGGCGCTCGGTCCGCTAATCTCGGTTGCGCCGGACCACTGGTCGCCGCTCAACTTGCTCCAGTACAAGTGGGATGTTCCGTCTTGATACCCGGTCCAAATCAGGTGCACGTTTCCCGTAGAATCGGCTATCAGCTTGTGAAACATATTTGGGCTATTGCCGGACGTAATCTGGCGTGGCGGTGACCAAGCATTACCGGAGTAAACTCGCGCCCACAAGTTCCAGTCCTCATTCGCCCGTTGCGACCAGACCACCCAAATGCGGCCACGTCCATCTTCGGCGATTGCCGTTTGGAACACATCGCCCTTCTGCGTCGTGAGCCGGAAAGGCGCTGACCATCCGCCGGACATCGAGTGCCGGACGTAGACGTTGTCGCCATTGTCCCGATAGGCCTGCCAGGCAACCCACACCGAGCCATCTTTAGCCAGTGCGAGGGACGGATAGTCGTGCTCCTCGCGTTCCGTGGCCGTCTGTGCCGGCGAGATCTGCTGGGGAGTGAGAGTCGACTGCACCACGACATCCCCGTCGTCGAAGGAAAGCTTGCGGCCCAATCGCATATCGCGCAGAGCAATCGAGAAATTTGCGGACGCGGTTCGAACCTGCGCTGTAGCGGAGGCGGGCGCGTCCACTGTAACATCCACGCCCGCCGGCACGATGTTCTGCGCCAAGGATTGACCAATCGGCGTGGGAACGTCGGGCTGGTTCTCGAAATTAATTCGGCGCAACTTAAGGCTCCAACTCGAGGTGCCTTCCAAGCGATCCTCGGGACCAAAGCGCCAAGGCAGTATGCGGACCACCTTGCCGTCACTCATGGTGATGTTTCCCGAATAGTCGCTGGTACGCTCCTGTTTGTCTCCAAACGTAATCCGGAAAGTGAGTATGTTGCCGGAACGAGCTTGCGGCTGCGCGCCGGTGGCCTGGAACGGAGCGGAACGCGTTCGCTCGGTTAGCACGAGTACTGCGCATAATACAAGGATCGAAATCGCAGCAATCTTCTTCATGACGTAGATCAGTTTATTACACCTGCGGCACGGACGGCGGCGATACCTCACCCAGTGTTCTGCAATCGAGGAACTACGCCGAGGCGAGAGATCGTTTTCGCGTGGGGCATGCTTCTAGCTTGCCCCTCCAAAAGGGGTCGCGGTAGGGATGCCGGTTAACCCGACACCCCCCGCACAGACCCGTGCTGGCGCTCCTAACGCACACGGTTCTTACCTCGGATATGCGGATGTTTAACGTCGAAGCGAACAGTGGGATAAGCATGCAGAATGTGGACCGGTGGAAGCATAGCGCCCAAGCCCTCCCGGAAGCGTTCCCATGTTAGCCGACTGCGCTGGCTCCTCCGCCGAAGCGTGTGATACCACATGCGCAGAACGTCATTGCGAAACGCCCTCAGCCGCGCCCAGTTGCCCGGAACCGCGTGATATTGGAAATACCCCCGCACCACTTGTGCAAGCCACTTCCCGGTGGTGCCAGGCACCACATGCATGCGCGTTCGCAGCTTTGCCCGCACATCCTTGAGCTTGGCTGCCATGCGCTTGCCAATGGTCCGGCGATGCACCGTAAAATAGCCCGTCTTATGGCTCGACCCACATATGTGGGTGAAACCTAGGAAATTGAAGGTCTCCGGCTTCCCTTCTCCCCGCTGGTTCCGCCGCTCAATGGCATAGCGCCCGAATTCCATCAAGCGCGTCTTCTCCGGGTGCAGTTCCAGCCCGAACTTCCGCAGCCGCTCCCGCAATTGCTCCAGGAACCGCTCGGCTTCAGCTCGGTGCTCGAACCCCAACACAGCATCGTCCGCATACCGCACCACGATCATGTCACCGTGAGCTTGCTTCTTACGCCATGCCTCCACCCAGAGATCCAAGACATAATGCAGGTAGAGATTCGCAAGCAGCGGCGATATGACCGAGCCTTGCGGACTCCCTTCCCTAGTCTCGAACCATTGACCGTCTTCCACCACGCCCGCTTTCAGCCATTTCTGGATCAAGCGGACTACTCGTCGATCTCCTATCCGATGTTCGACAAACTGGACCAGCCATTCGTGCTGGAGTTTATCGAAAAAGGATCGAATGTCTAAATCAACGATCCAGTTCACCTTCTTGCGCACCACCCCGACCCACAGCGCATCCAATGCGTCATGCTGACTGCGCCCTGGCCGGAAACCGTAGCTGAAGCCCAGAAAGTCCTCTTCCCAGATCTGGTTGAGAACCATCCCTACCGCGTACTGGACGATTTTATCCTCCAATGCCGCGATTCCCAATGGTCGTTGCCGGCCACGCTTGCGTGCGTAAACGCATCGGGTTTGGGGATCCAGACTCTTCGCGACGGTCGCGCTCGATATGCTCCGCGATGGATTCGCCCGTGTAGGTCACTTAAGCGCGCCTCCAGGTCTCCTCCACGCTTGCGTGCGTAAACGCATACTCTGCCCACGTCATCCCATCCACTCCGGGCGCTGCCTGTTTCTTCAGGCTGTGGTAACCGTCCCGCAGCAGGTCGATGCTCACGTGGTGCAACAGAGCTGTGAACTTCTGCTTCTTATCTTTCTTGGCTGCTTCGCGCACACGCTCCAGCCCGCTTGGCCCGCTTTCCCGACTCGGTGTCCGGTGCGAGTTAGACTGCTGCGTGTTCTCCTTGGTCAGCGGCCCCGGGACGGGCAGGCCTTCCCTCCACAGCCTCCGCCCGCGGTTGCCCGCCTTTGTTCGGCTGCTTCGTTGGTACTACGCCGCTGTACGACTCCCCACGGCCGTACGTGAGGGACTTATCGCTCATCACGTTCTCCCTCCGGCCCGTGCCTCACTGCACACGGGCAGCCACGGGGTCTCCCGGTTCTCGCGCATGAAGTTTCTCTGCATGCGTGGGGTCTTCGACTCCGCAG
>JBPCOQ010000188.1:0-45524 GCA_051000095.1 Bryobacteraceae bacterium
TAATCCACAACGGCTGGGAAGACGAACAACGCTCCTTCGATTCCACCTGCCGGAAGTTCCACCGTTTCCTCACTCAGCCCCAGCGCTGAGGGGCACACTTACCCACAGATTCCCCAGACGAGCCAAAGAAAGATTTGTCTCGCCAGAGGGGACCGCCCAGGCGGGCTCCAAAGCGGTTATCCTTCGTCTCCGCTTCGGGGATGCCGAGCCGGTTGTTGGTCCAGCTATTCGCGTTCAGATTGTCGTTCTGGTGATACCAAAAGGCAGCCCCGTGGAATGCATTGGTTCCGTGGCGGCCGAATAACGACACCTGCCCGCCCGAAGCCCGGCTAAACGTCGCGTTCGGATTGCTTACCCCGACGCGGAACTCTTCAACGCTATCGACGGGAACCGGCACCGCGGCTTTGAAACCTTCGCCACCGACGATGTTGTCCGTGATATCGATGCCGTCCAAAGTAATCGTAGTCTGATCGCTGCGGGCTCCGCTAACCGAAGCGCCGCTGTTCATGCTGAACTGTTGTGTCGAACCGATGGACGAGGGGGTCACGCCCGGCTGCAGAGTGAGAAACTCGATCGCGCTCCTTTGCACCGAAGGGAGGCGCAACAAGGGCTCGCTACCAATCACGTTTCCAATCTCCGCGTCCGTGGTTTGGAGCTCGCCCCGCGCGGTGGTTACTTCGACTGTTTGGGAGGCCGCGCCGAGCTGGAGAACGACATCGATGTTATAGCTTTTGGCGACATCGACGGTAATGGCGGAAACAGCCCCAGCGGCGAACCCCGTCTTGCGAACCACGAGTGTGTAACGCCCCGGAGTGACCCCGGGAAATACGTATTGGCCGACAGAGTTGGTGAGCTTTGCGCTGGCCGCATTGGTCGCAAGGTTCCGCAACTGCACTTCGGCTTCGGGAACGACCGCGCCGGTCGGGTCCGTAACGATTCCCAGCACGGTCGAAGAACTGGCGGTTTGAGCCCGCAGTTCTGAAATCGCAACGGCGAAGAGTAGGCCAAGCGCCAGTCCGCCTGAAATGTAAGTGCGGAATTGTTTAGTCGCGAGCATCGGAAGCTCCTTCTCCCACGATGGTTACTGTCTTTAGATGCTAAAGGAACGACCAAACAGAATCCATGCATAAATGTAGATATTTGGCGCTCGAAACCTTATATCGTAAGGAATCGCAAGTGGCACAGGCATTCTTGCCTATGTTGCACCTAGATGAAAACCCTGATCTTTTTAATCCGGTCCTTGCCGGGCCACCGCGCAGAAACGCTCTTGGACTCTTGTGCTTCAATTCCGCGGTTCGACGGAACAAATTCTTTGAATCGGGCGTACACATGGGTGCGTCCCATATACGAGACTGAACAATATGACAGAAACATCACCGGATCAGGAATGGAAGAAAGGGAGCGCGGAGCTTCTGGCGTTGTCGTTACTCGAGGATCAACCTCGCCACGGGTATGACATATCAAAGCTGATCGAGATCCGATCGGGTGGCGCTTTGCGGTTTCACGTCACCTCCCTTTACCCGCTCCTGTACAGGCTGGAGAAGCGGGGCTGGATCGCCGGACGATGGGTGGAAAAGCCTGAGCAGCGAAGAAGGCGTTATTACAGCCTGACGCCCGAAGGCCGGAAAGTGCTTCGCTCTCAACGCAAGAGCTGGAAGGAATTCGTGGCCGCGATCGGCCGGGTTTCAGGAGTCGATTATGCCTGATTGGAAGCGTATCGTTAGAGACCGCATCGCTGCTTCGCGACTCGAGGGTAGCGCCGAAGTGGACCTCACAGAGGAGCTCGCGCAGCACTTGGAGGATCGCCACCGCGAATTACTGAGCGGCGGAGCAAGCCAGGAAGAAGCGTACCGAAATGCCATCTCGGAGTTGGATGACATGTATCCGCTGCGGGCAGAGTTGCAAAGGAGTGAGCGCATGGTGAAACATGACGCAGTGCCGGCCGGAGACGTAAGACCGGGCAATTTCATGGAGGATCTGTGGCGAGATCTCCGTTATTCCGTCCGAACAATGCGGAAAAGCCCCATGTTCGTTCTGGTTGTGGTCCTCACGCTGGCTTTGGGGATTGGCGCGAACACCACCGTCTTTACATTGATCAACACGTTGATTTTGAACCCATTACCGGTTCCGGATTCCTCAGGGTTGGCCGCGGTTGGCGCAGTGAAAACGGAGAGTACGTCGAAGTCGGGCGCGCTCCTAGCGGTCTCATACGCGGATCTCAAGGATTATCAGGCCAGGAACGGAGTTTTCCGCTCGCTGGCGGGTTACACATCCCCTCGCATGGTGACCTGGCAAGCGAGTAGCGCTTCGCAGCGGATGTTTGGCGAGCTCGTGACAGGCAACTACTTCTCGACACTGGGAATCAGGCCTGCCAAGGGCCGCTTCTTTTTACCGGACGAAGACAGCACTCCTGGCGGGCACGCCGTCGCCGTGATGAACTACGGCACATGGCAGGCCCACTTCGGTGGCGCCGATGACATGGTAGGCAAAACACTGCGGCTCAATAATGTGGTCTTCACCGTTGTAGGCGTTGCTCCGCCCCAATTCATTGGAGTGAATTCCATCTTCGGCCCCGACTTGTGGATACCGGCAACCATGGCGGAACAGTTGTTGCCCAACGAGATGCAGTCTGCGTTCAGCGATCGCGGCAAAGCGGTTTTCCAGGGAGTGGGGCGATTCAAGCCGGGAGCCAGCCAAACGCAGGCGCAAACTGATATGGCAACCATCGCGGCGGATTTGGCGCGCGAATATCCGGTAGCCGATGAGGGCCGCACGGCTGCGGTGCGGCCCATCCGTGAGGCCCTGTTCGCGAGCGCCAGCACCGGGTCCACGCCGATTCTGTTCGCCAGCGCCGGTTTGTTGATCGTTGTGGGCATCGTTTTGCTGATCGCGTGCTCGAATGTGGCGAACCTGATGTTGGCGCGCTCAGCGGCCCGGCAACAGGAGATGGCGGTCCGCTTGGCGTTGGGTGCAAGCCGCCCAAGACTGACGCGTCAACTTCTCACCGAGAGCGTGTTTCTCGGATTGCTCAGCGGCGTAGCGGGACTGTTCGCCGGCTATGCGGGGCTGCAGCTCTTGTTCGGGGCGTTACCAGCGGCCGCAAATTTCGTGGCGCCGAAGTTCGATGCGACGGTATTTGTTTTTGCGCTGCTCATCTCTCTCGCAACCGGCTTCCTATTCGGCATCATTCCGGCTCTCAAGGCCTCCCGCGCGAGTGTGGCGGAGACGCTGAAGGAAGAGGCTCGCACGACGGGGAGGAGCCGGACCAAGGTTACGCTTGCAAACGCTCTGCTGGTGGGCCAGGTAGCGTTTTCGTTTCTGTTGCTGGTGACGGCGGCTTTGTTCTTGCGAAGTATTGGGCGGGCGTACCAGATCGATCCCGGATTTCAGACAACCCACCTTGCGATCTTCATGACAAATCCCGGACAGGCCGGGTACCGAAAGCCGCAAACTCGAGCGTTCTACAAGGACGTCCGCGAGCGCGTGGCGAGGATTCCAGAGGTCGAGTCTGTGTCGTGGGCCTCCAACATCCCGCTGTGGGCGCGAAGCGTGAATGGGCTGCGGGTGGAAGGGCGGCAACAACGGTCGCAAGCGGACAAAATTACGACGATAGTCAACACAGTGGACGCCAATTATTTCGAGACAGCGGGGGTGCCGATCGATAAGGGGCGCGAGTTTACGAATGTGGACCAGGAGACCTCGGCTCCGGTAGCCATCGTTAACGAGAAGATGGCGCACGATTATTGGTCGGCTGGAGACTCCTTGGGAAAACGCCTTCAGTTGCCGGGCGAGAAAGAGATGCGGCAAGTTGTGGGGATTGCCAGAACCGCTAACTACTCAACTTGGGGGGAGCCGCCACAACTGTGCGTTTATGTGCCTCTGGAACAAAACTATTCGGATGCCATGACGTTGTACGTGCGAAGCAAGGGAGATCCGAAACAAATCGTGATCCCCGTTCAGCGCGAGGTACACGCTGCCGGGCCGCAAATTCTGGTTGGCGGCATCGGCACACGGACTGGGCGCGAGATCGTCGATGGGGGTTTGTTTCAGGCGAAAATGGGCGTGGCGCTCTTGAGCGTCTTCGGGGTGCTGGCGCTCGGCCTGGCATGCATCGGATTGTACGGGATCATGGCCTATTCCGTGAGCCAGCGAAAACGGGAGATCGGGTTGCGCATGGCCTTGGGCGCGGCCCAGGCCAGCGTGCTTCGGCTGATTCTGAAACAAGGCATGTCCCTGGTGTTGACAGGCGTGCTGATTGGCTTGGCGGCGGCGCTGCTTGCGGGACGCTTGCTGAGCAGAATGCTGTACGGCGTAAGCGCGAGCGATCCAGTCAGTGTAGCCGGAGCGGCGTTGGTGTTATTGGCAGTCGCCCTGTTAGCGTGTTACCTGCCGGCACGCTGGGCCAGCCGCGTCGATCCATTGGTGGCGCTGCGCGAAGGATAATGGGCACAGGCATTCTTGCCCAATGCCACTTACTTAAGCGGAACCAAAACTTTTTCAATAACTTACGTCTTTGCAAAAATGTGGAGCAGGTCTCCGACCGGCTCGCGTTCCTGTGGCGAATCCCTAAAACACCGCCTTCGGCGAGCAGGTCGGGGACCTGCTCCACGCTGGCAAACCGAACGTAAAACCGCTGATAAATCGGGCCTTCACAAAGTAAGTGGCACAGGCATTCTTGCCTGTGTTGCACTTAGCCGGAGACCCTGACGTTTTCCATCCGGTCTTTGCCCGGCTGCCGGGCAGAGAAACACTCTTGCGGACTCTTGTTTTGTCAACTCCGGTGAGAAATGCGCTTTAATTCACCTGATCGCGCCGCCCTCGCAACAAAACAGCGCTGCTGCCTTGATCTGTACGCTGCGTCCAGGTCACATAGACTCTGCCGCCTGTTCCAGCTACCGCGTGCGGATAGCTGGCTGGGGCTCCACCATTCGACAATGCCTTGGGAATCGATACCTGATCGCCCGTCACTTCCGCCACGAAGATGGTGGAGGATTCCCACGTGCCGTCTGTTTTTTTGTTGCGGGCCTGGAAGGTGAGGAGGACTCGTCCATCTTCAGAAGCGGTCAACACAGGGTGATTGGGATCGAGGCTATCCGAAGAAACAGCAATAGGAGCATGGAAATGGCTTCCTTGATCAACCGACCATGCAAGCTGAATGCGCGGCCGGCGCTCGCGGCCCTCCGTCAGCCAGGCAATATATAACCGCTCGCCGCTCTGAATCAGGGTAGGTCCCGAATCCGGGCAGCCGCGCAATTGCCAACCATCATCGGCCACTCGTACTTCGGGCGCAAATGTGTTACCACCGTCGCGCGAGGTCGAGACGGCCATGTCGCGAACTTCACCGGCGAATACTTTCCGCCAGGCGACAAACACCTCGCCGTGCGCGCCGAAAGCGATTCGCGGACGGCAGCACGGGCAGGCGGACAGCGCAACCCGGCGATTCCTCTCAAAGCTCGCGCCGTGATTCTTCGAACGGGCGAGATAGACCGCGAACGTTTCCGAGGACCGACCCTCCTCGCGCCCGTCCAGCCAGACCGCGTACACATCGCCGTTGGGCGCGGCGGATACGGACGAGAACCCGTGGAATGCAGTCTCGTTGTCCGTCACGCGCACGGGCTTGTCAAAGTTTTGTCCGTAGCTTAGGGAGCGAGCCAGCATCAGGTCGCTCCCACCGTGCAAGCCCGCTTGTTCCCACAATGCATAAATCGCCGTCGGAACCGTTGTCAACGTAGGGCTGTTCTCTCCATGGGACCGGACAGCCGCGCCGGGTTCGCTCACGGGAATCAATGGCATGAAACTATCGCCGCCATCGTGCGACATTGTGTAGCCCAGGCGAGACTTTCCGCCATCCTCGTTTACGACCAGCATCGAGAGCATGCCGGAGGATGAGATGGCCAACTTGGGGTCGCGCGTGCCGGCGGCCTTGTCCGCGCTGAATACCGCTCGCGGACGCGGCTCAAAGGACCAGGGCGCCGGGGAGCGCCGATTGCATGAGGTGTCGCATGAGATCATCAGCAGCGCCGCGGCAGGGATCGCCCACGGGATTCTTGCGTTCACCATAGTTTCACCTCCACTCCCCCGAATACCGAGCGCGTGAGTCCCGGATTGAAAGCCTCCGCGTCCCTGCCGCCGGCGTTCACCACATACTCGGTGGAGGCGGCGTAGTACCTGTCGCCGAGATTGCGGAAATCCATAAAAATTCGATATCTCCCTTCATGCGAGTAGCCAATTGTTGCGCCGACGACGGCATAGCCGGGACTCCTGAGCGTGTTGGCGAGATCGACGAAAAGGTCGGACGCCACCTCGAGCTTTGGTCCCACGTAGAACCCCGACGGGTGACGCCAGGACACGTCCAGCCGGGCGAAGTGTTTCGGAACGATCGGAAGACGGTTGTTGCCAAAGTCGGGATCATTTGCGAAGCGGAAGCGGCTCCACGTATACGCGAGATTCCAGGTGACCGAACCGCGAGCCAGTTCCGCCGGCAACTTGCCGTGCACACCGGCCTCGATACCCGCGTGGCGCGTGCGGTAGCGATTAAAGGTCACAAATTGGCCGGAATTCGGCGGCGTCTGAATGCTGAAGATTTCTTTGTCGACCCAGCTATAGTAGCCGGCGAAATCCCAACCGAAGCTATGATCGCCTCCACGCGTGCCCGCTTCAACCGTAGTGGCTCGTTGGGCGTCAAGGTTGGCCAGGTTGCTAGCGGGGGAAAACTCAAATTGATCGGGAGGCTCAAAGCTGCGGCTCACATTCGCAAATATCTGCGTTTTCCGCCGCGGAGCCCAGAGCAAACCCGCTTTGGGGTTGACCGCGAGGTAATTCCGGGATGCCCGTTTAGGGAAAAGATGGGGAAAAAGGTTGGAGGGGCGGGTATGCCCGCCACAAGATCTCGCTGCGCGTAAGCGATTTGGCCGCCCGCCACGACGGTAATGGTGGAGGTTAGGCTGTATGAGTCCTGCGCGAAAAACTCCATCAGGCCTCTGCGATCGCGGATAGATTGCAAAATCCCGCTATTGGGTTCGGCGAGGAAGTTGCCGAAATATACCGGGCCGCTTGTCGTGCCGTCATCCCCTCCGCGCACCCAGTTTCCGCCCCACGCAAAGCGGTTCTTGTGGGTCCAAAGCCCGCGGTTAGCTTCGTGCCGCAGAGAAAGACCATAGTCGTGGTTCTTGCCCCTGGAGTGTGCGAAAGGATAGGGATTATCGAAGTTGGATTTGATGTATTGCGCGCCTAACGAGAGCCGGTCGTCGTCTCCGAGCAGCAACGTGTGTTGGTACGCAACCTGTATGGTCGGGTTCAGGTCGATGCGTGCGTTGGAACGAACGGCGCCCGTCCCCGCCACGAATGGATCGCGTTGCAGTTGACTCAGGGTGATTCCGTCCGGCCGTCTCAGGTCCACGCGCTCGTAATCGAGAAACAAGCGGCCCTCGGATTTCGGAGTGAAACGATAACCTGTGTTTCCCGAGAAGCGGTAGCCGGATTCTTTTGAATTCTCGCGAAATCCGTCCGCGAAGAAGCCGGAAAGCGCAATGAACGCGTCCAGTCGGCCATCCTCTGTAGCTGCGCCGTAGCGGATCTGCCCGCGGCGATATCCAAACGATCCGAACTCCATGCGCGCATCGGAGCCGGGCCGGGAGCGGCCGTTCGGGGACACAAAGTTAATTGCGCCGCCCAGAGTCGCCGCGCCGAATTCCAGGGCGTCGGCCCCGCGATAGACCTCGATGTAATCGGCGTTCGAGGCGTCGGCCAGTTCAGGATTGATGAATCCGTCGGCCTGTGTGAGTGGAATACCATTTCGCAGCAGGCGAACACCCCGCAGGCCGAACGGTACATTCAGGCCCGAGCCGCGGATCGAGAGGCGCACCTCCTCGCTACCTTCTTTGGGTTGCGCGAACACGCCCGGCGTCAGCGACAGGGCATCGTCCATGCTGGTGACTGCGCCTCCCTGGTACGCGTCGGATGGTATCTTCGACACGTTGCCGGGGATGGTCTCAAGCTTCTCCTGCGCGGCCGCTGCGCCCGGCAAGGTCAAGCTGTCGAGGCGCGCGCTGACGTCTATTTGTTGCTTGACCTGTTTCAGTTTCAGCGATATGGCAACTGGCGCCGAGGGCGTGCTGTCAGTCACCGCAACATCTACGGGTGCGGTCTCAAAGAGATCGCTTTCGGCTTGTAAAATATACTTTCCAGGAGCAAGGCCGGTGAACGCGAATCGACCGCTTTCGTCGGTCACTGTCGTCCGTAGCTTTTCGCCACGCGCACTGGAAACCGTAATTCGGGCGTGCGGAAGCGAAGCCCCAGCCGGATCGCTGATTTGGCCTGTGATGTCGGCTGCACTCGCGACAGAACTGAGCAGCAGCGGGAAGATAAGAGCACATTCTTTGAAACTGAATTTCCTCATAATAGTTCGCCTCCACGGTGAGGTATGCCGGAGCGCCTGAGTACACACGCGGCGTACCGGACCGGTCAAAATGACCTGGGTCTTACTCCTTGCACGCACCGCTCATGCTTCGGTGTGCGCGTTTAATTGGGAGAGGAGAACTGCGGAGGACCACGTGTTTGGTGGGCTCGCGGCGAGGAAGCGCGATACTGGTTTTCAGCCTGTGCGAGGGATGCTGGCGGGTTGACTCGGCCTTCAAGGAAGCTCCGGGTCGCGAAGGGATAAAGCTGAATCCCATGGACCACGGGGACAGTCTTCGGAAATAGTGGACACTTCGGGGCCACAACCCTGAAGCCGGGCCCGTCGGCAGACTGCTCGGCCATCGGCATCATGCTGCAGTGATGCTTCCCGTCACGGCGGCAGCAAGCCGGAAGACTCGATTGAGGATCGGAACAGACGAGCGGAGCGATCCACAGGGTATTGAACAGGCACAGGAGCCCGACTGCAATGGACCGTCGCATGAGTTCAACGCGAGAGAGCAAAATCGCCTATTTCTCCTTCGTCAACAATCAAGGCTGTGTGGTTTTTCTAAGCACAACGACACACTCTCGAAAATCCTCCTGTGGTGCGAGGAAGAGTGGGGCAAGCCGTTGGCCTGCCGAGCAGGCGAAACCGCCTGCTCCACTCACTGTTTTTCATCGCTTTTAGTGGGCGATCCCGCGCCCATAAAAACAGGCAAGAATATGCTTGCGCACGAACTCGTGCCTGTGCCACCTTATGTGAGAACGATGGGAGGACCGCGTTTCTGGCGGGAGCGGCTGAATGAGATTGGGTAGTGTGTTTCCGTTTGCTTCTGGATCGCCGGATGGCGGAGAGTCAGCGCTGACATCGTCTGAAAACTCGTCAGCAGAACTGTTTTCGAATAAGCCTGAACAGCGCCAGCCTTCGGATAATTCGGGCACTTCTGCCGGGCCGCGTTCACCGCGAGACCAGATGAGGATTCCTCCTGGCCGGCCATGTTCATCATCGCGCAGCGATGTTTACCATCGCGCCGGCAGCAGGCTGGCAGCTTCGAATCGGCACCCGCGAACGCTGGACCGATCAGCGAGAAACTGATAATGCCCAGCAGCAGAGTTGCCGATATGCGCCGCACGGGTTGAAGATACTTCTTGGCGCAACAGTTTTGCAAATACTGGAGACAATCTACGAAGCTAGGGGAAGTGAACAAGCTAAAGCATGTTCTACTATTTCTTCGAACTGGTCCAGCGCGTCCGCAAAGAAGTGGTCACGCGCCGGAACCCACAGCAGCTCTTTCGGTCCGGTGAGCTGGTCGAAGTAAGCCTGCATCGCTGGCGCCGGGCCGAATTCGTCGTTGGTGCTTTGGATAAAGACCCTCGGCCGTTCACAACTGCCCAGGTGCAGGCTTTCGGTCTGCCGGGCAGGGAAGCCTACCGCGATCAGGCGCAACGGTTCTTCGACCAACTCGCAGCCGATTCGCAGGATGATTCGCGATCCGAACGAGAAGCCCGCGAGCGCAAACGGCAGCTCGGGATAACGCGCACGCAGGAACGCGAGCGCCACCCGCGCGTCTTCCGTTTCGCCCTCGCCGCTGTCATAGGCGCCCTCGCTCAGGTTGACACCGCGATAGTTGAAGCGCAGCACTACCGCTCCGGCACGCCGCAATCCGCGCGCGATCCGGTAGACCACTTTGTTGTGCATGGTGCCGCCATGTTGTGGATGGGGGTGGCACACCAGAACGGCCGCGCCGGGCGCTTGGGCTTCAGGTTCCTCGAGCAGCGCTTCCAATTTTCCCGCGGGACCCGCGATCGAGAGCGACTCGATTCGCCGCGGCATCAGTTGGATCGATAGTTGGTGAACTGCATATCGATCCCGAAATCGCGGGATCGTAACAGGGCCATCACTTCTTGCAGCGTATCGCGGTCTTTGCCGCTGATTCGTACCAAGTCGCTCTGGATGGAGGCTTGCACCTTCTTCTTACTGTCCTTGATCGTTTTGACGATGTCGCGGGCTTTCTCGATTGGAATGCCCTGTTGGAGCGTGATTTCCTGGCGTACCGACGAGCCCGCCGCCGAACTGATGGTCCCAAACACCAGACCTTTTAGAGGCACCTGCCGCTTCACCAGCTTCAGTTCCAGAATCTCAGTGACCGCTTTCAGCTTGAACTCATCCTCGCTGGCCAACACGATCTTGTGGTCCTTCTCGTTTAACTCGATCTCCGATTTGCTGTTCTTGAGATCGTAGCGCGTGGTCAATTCCTTGCGCGCCTGCTGGATGGCATTGTTCACTTCAGCCATATCGATTTTAGAAACGACGTCGAAAGTATTCTCAGGCATTCAATGTCCCAATGCTACCAAAACGCGCTCGGTGATCTCCTTGATCAAGGCCGGCAAGGCGGCGTCGAGCGCAATCGTAATGGCCGCGTGCACTCGTTCGGGATCGAGTTCCGGCGCCGTTTCCGTGATGCTGCTGGCTTCTGCCGGTGCGATAACCTCTGGTTGTTTTGCCGCCTCGATTTGCTCGGCGAACAAGCCTCGGGCCAATTGCGCCTCAACCAACAGCGGTCGTATGGTGGCCATCACGGCGGAGGCTTCGAACGGCTTTTTCAGGATGGCATCGCAGCCGGCGCGCTTGGCCTCTTCCTCATCGAAGGGCTCCAGCAAGCCCGCCGTCAGAACCACGCGCGCATGGCGATGGCGCGGGTGCGATTTGATGTAACGGCACACTTCCAAGCCGGACCGGTTCGGCAGAAACACATCCGCAAGCACCAGGTCTGGGTCCACGTCAACCAGACGCAACAACGCGTTCTCGCCGTCCGTCAAGCTGACTACTTCAAAGCCCTCCTCGCGCAAAATCCGTTCGCCCATCCGCTGCGCATGAGGGCTGTCATCCGCCAGCAGGATGCGGGCCATCAACTGGCCGGAGGCGGAGTGGGAACGGGCGGAGTCTGTGCCGGCGCCGGTGCTGGCGGCTGAGTTGGCGCGGGCTGCGTGGGCGACTGGCCTGGTTGAGACGTAACAGGCTGCGCGGCCTGCGCCGGTGAAACCTGCTCCTTGCTCTTCTTTTTCTTCTTGCTCTTCTGCGGTTTCTGCTGATAGTTCGTGGGCAACGGTTGATTCTGCTGTGAGGCATCGGCGGGCTTAGCAGCGGCCGCGGGTTGGCCCGTTTCACCGGACGCCGCGGGCTGTGCAACCGGCTGTGCTACGCGCTGTGCTACAGGTGGATTCGTCCGTGCTTCCGGCTGGGTAGCAAGCGCATTCGAATCGCCTGCCAAGCCCACGCTCACGTCGGTTACACCCGTCGCGGCGCCTGCCGGGACCGGTACGCTGGCCGGGATCGTCGGTCGCAACGCTGTCATGGCCGGAGTCCCAGAGCGTGCGGCGCCATGCACATCCGGCCCGCGCTTCAGAAAACCAGTGGACTTCGATATCATTCCGGCCTTCTGCCGGTTCTCGAGTTCCCACTTCATGCGATCATAGGCGGCGCGATCGGCTTGTGGAATTGGCAGCTCAAGCGCCGTCAGTCTCTTCTTGGCGTTATCGACATAAGCGCTCAACGGATAGTCGCGCACGATCCGGGCATACGCCTCACCGGTTTTATTCCGAAACCGCGTGCCCATTTTTCCATACGCATCACCCATGTCAAAGAGAGCCTCGTCCGCCTTGCTATACAGCGGGTAAGAATCCACCAGGTGATTCAGCCGATTGGCCGCCGCTGGATTGCTGCCCTTCTTCAAATAGAACGCTCCGACGCGGAACTCGCCGTCCGCGATCGCTTCCTGAATATCGCGAAGAAGCTGCTGTGTTTCGGGTACAAACTGGCTGTTGGGAAACTGTACCACCAGCGCGCGGCATTCGTCTTCGGCGCGATACGCCTGGCTGGGATCGCGGTCCGCTTTCTCCATCTGCCGGTAGTGAATTTGACAGATCTTCTGTTGCGATTCGGCCGCTTCCGGCAGAGTCGGGTAGAACAGAATAAAATCCTTGTACTCAGCTTCCGCCTGCGCCAACCCGTGCGCGCCGCCCTCCCGGTACCAGGAGTCCGCCACGGCAAGCTTCGCCTTCGCCAGGTACTCGCTCTGATCGTAGGTGTTGATCAGTGTATTCAGCGTGATGCGGGCCACCTCGTAGCGGCCATGCTCGATATCGTTAATGGAACGATCGAACAAAACTTTATCGGGCTGCTTGGTATCCTTGGTAATCGGGTTCTCGTACTTCTTACGGCGGAACCCGCAGGACGTGAGTAGTCCGGCAATCAACGTGAAAACAATAAGATAACGCAACATATTTAACCTTTAAGTTAGATTTTGACCAAAGCCGCCTCGCGAGCGGTATTCTGCATTTCCCGGAACGCCGCCTCCGGATCGGGCGTGTGAAAAATCGAAGAACCTGTGACAATCCAGTCACACCCGGCGCGCACCGCATCGTCTACGTTCTGGAGAGTGATGCCGCCGTCAATTTCAATCGCGAACTGCAGACCTAACTCCCTGCGTTTCCATGCCAGTGACCGCACTTTGTTCAAGGCATTCGGTATGAACGTCTGGCCGCCAAATCCAGGATTTACGCTCATAATTAGCACGTGGTCCACCAATCCCAGCACGTCCTCCAGAGTGTGCACCGGGGTGGCGGGATTTAACACGACTCCCGCGAGCGCGCCTTCGGACTGGATCATGCGGATCGTGCGGTCCAGGTGCGGGCAAACTTCTTGGTGTACCAGAATCTGGTCGGCCCCCGCTTCGATGAAGATCGGCGCGTACTTGTCCGGATCGGTGATCATCAGGTGGCAATCCAGCTTCGCCTTGGTCACTTTGCGGATGGAGGCAAGTACCGGCGGCCCGAGCGTCAGGTTCGGCACGAAATGGCCATCCATGATGTCCACGTGGAGCATGGTGGCTCCGCCGCGCTCGACGGCCGCGATCTGCTCACCTAGCCGCGCGAAATCGGCGGCGAGGATAGAGGGTAGTACCTCGATCATGTTGGGGCTAATCCGATGTTAACACAGCAGAAAAGAACCCATCCCCCAAATCCACGCCGGGAAGTCGACGCTCGGTTCGCCATCTGGCATGAGGCTGGGGAAGGGGAACCGACTCGATCACTCGCTCGTTCTCTTCCGTTTCCAGCGAACAGGTGGCATAAACCAGGGTTCCATCCGGCTTCAAATGTGCCAGCGCGTTCCGCAGCAGAGCCGTCTGGCGGATTTGTAAGTCTATTAAATCATAAGGGTGAAGACGCCACTTGATCTCCGGGTTGCGGCCCAGGGTGCCTGTCCCGGAACAGGGAGCATCCACCAGAATTCGATCAAATTGCCGGCTGAACGGCAGAGGTTCCGTACCGTCCAAAACTACTCGGCGGCACTGTAGATCCGCAAGTTGCTTTAGGCGATGCCAGTGAAGATCGCAGGCAATCGCCTCGACACCGGTTTCGAGAGCCTGCGCGGTCTTGTTGCCCGGTGCGGCGCAGAGATCGAGGAAGCTCTGGCCAGGCTGCAGATTGAGCATGGGAACGATCGCTTGGGAGCCGATGTCCTGCACCCGGCCCGTGCTCGCGATGTAAGTTTCCGGCGCCTGCAAGGCGGCTCGGGCGATCGCGGCAGCGGCTTCAGGACCAAACTGCTGGTCCCAGCGCGTGAGCAGCCACTCCGGGCAGGACAGTTCCGTAGCGCGGTCCGGCCAGTGAATGGGCTGCCGGTTGACTTTGCGCAATACCGCGTTCACGAGTCCTCCGGCCCACTTCTTGCCGGCGCGCTTGGTCAACTCAACGCTCTCGCCGACGGCCGCATGAGGCGGTATGCGATCCAGGTAGCGGAGCTGATAAACGCCCATGCGCAGCGCGAGCCGGACTTCCAGATCGAGCGGACGGCTCCGAGTGAGCTGGTCGATCAAATAGTCGAGCTGCTTCTGGTAGCGCAGGCACCCGAACACGATTTCGGAGGCTAGGCCCGCATCTCTCGATGCGAGCTTGGCGGAGCCGCTGAGCAGCAGATCGGAGGCATAGCCACCGCCATCCACGCGGCGCAGGACGTCGAAAGCGACGATACGCGCGGAGCTGATCTTTGCGCTAGCCAGCTCCATGCAGACCTATGCCACGATGAGTTTTCAGAACAGCCATGCCAGAGTACCACATAATAAAAAAAGCCGTGGTAAAAGTACCATGAAAGGAGGGCGAGAACATGGCGAAGATCGACACAACTTCAGATATCGACTGGACGCAATGCGAGTTGATCGAACGCGTCCCTGGCAAGGTATCGGGCAGGGCCGTCGTGCGCGGCACGCGCATTATGCCCGAGGCCATTGTTGGCAGCTACGACCTCGGAGAAACCATCGAGGAGCTATGCGACGGGTTTCCTACCCTTTCGGTTACCCAGATTGAGCGCTTCATCGAATTTGCGCACGGTCAACGCGAGCACCGGCGCCCTTGAAGGTCTTGCTCGACGAAAAGAGTTGCTTCAGGAACTTGGCAGAGCGATGCCTCGCGATTGTGGCCTATCTGCCCTTCAATTGCCGTTCATCAAGGGCAACCTTCCGGCGATCGCCGCCGCGATCGACAACGCCGTTCCAGGCTCTTTTCAGGTGGTCGAATGCGGCGCGTTCACTAGAAAGAAGCCGACCGGCGAGCGGACCCAATATTTAGTCTTTCCACAGACCCCCGAAAACGGATGGGGCCATATCGACGTCGCGGAGAATACCCCGGAGTGTGCCGATGCGCAGTATCTGTTTGCCGTGAACGAGTACTGTCGTCCTAAACACGCCTTTCTGTAATACATGGTGGCTCCCGTGGATGCGGATGATCGTGAATCCCTGCGATCCCAAAAATCCAATCATTTCTTCCCCCCGGCGGCCGGGGCAGCCTAGGCATGAATTGGATCGCCCAGTTCGAGGTCCAATTTGCGCAAGGAACTGGGTTCGTTCAGCGCCAGCGCGTCCTCCACACCAAAGGCATCCACATAAGCGAGAATTGCCTCCCGAAGATCCGCAATGGCATCGTCCTCGCTGCCACCCTCGCCGTATGCTGGAATGTCGGGAACCCGGGCGGTGAATCCGCCATGCTCCAAGTCGGGAATTAACTCCACCGTAACGCGAACCATAAGGCTGATTGTATCGCGCACGAGACACGCATCGTGCAACTCGGTTGGATCGCAGTCCTCAGAAGTCGATATGAATCCCCAACTCCACAATCCGCGGCGTATTCAGTTGCGTGCTGATCACGCCGAACGTGGTTGGCCGCTGTAAGTTGACCACTGGATCATCGAACTGAACCACGTTAAACACGTTGAAAATCTGCCCTGTAAACGTAGTGCTCCAGCGTTCATTGAATTTGAACGTGCGGGCGATCGAAAGGTCCAGGTTCCAGCGGTTTTGGCCTCGGAGCTGGCCGCCGCCAAAAGTGCTCGTGTCGGCGCTGACCAGCGTCGGGCGGAACGAATTGAATACCGCGTCGGGATTCGCAAACAGGTTCAACCCGCTGCCTCCTTTGCCTGGGTCGCCCGCGGTTCCCACCTGCGTAGAGGTATTACCCGCAACGCCGGAATGCACGCTATTGCCAAACGTGTCCTTCGCAATCGGAACCGCGCTGCCACTTCGCCCGGTAGTGGTTTGGCCAAACTCCTGGCTGGAGCCATCCAACACGCGTAACGGAAGCCCGCTATACGCGCTAAAGATGGGCGCGACGGACCAACCACGCGCGGCGTAGTTCCACCACCCGCTTCCTTTTCCGAATGGCAACTGGTACAGGCCCAGCAGGTTGAATACGAACTTGCGATCGAATAACGAGGTCCCGTAGTCGTAGCGCAGATTGTACGAATTCGATGCCGACGTATCGAAATCCTGATTCAAGCCAGCCGTATCGAGCGAATGTCCAAAGGTGAAGTTGGCGTCCAGCGACAGGCCCTTATGCCGGGTACGGTAGGAAACGAAACCGGCGTTGTATCTCGACCACCCCTGGCTCGCCCAGAAGAACAGAGTCCCGATCTGCTGCACGGAAGCAGTCGCCTGTCCGAAAGCGAACGAAGGTTGAATGCCGTTCCAGACATTGGTGACCTGTTGCGTCGAGAAGGACCCGCTGAAGCGTGAGACCACGCCCGCGGTGCAGCTCGTGTTCGGGGCTTTGCAAAGCGCGCTGCCGGCCAGAGCGCTCTCGAAGAACGGCTGCGGGATAATCGCGGAGCCTGCCCGGATCTGCGCCGCTACCGCGTCGAAAGCTTGCGCGTACGACTGGCCATTCAATGTCATGAAGAACGGAACCTGGTTCAAATCGAGCGGCGAGTAGATGTGCGTTGCAGTCCGGCGAATGTATCCGATCTCCAGGACGGAGTTGCCGGGCAGCTCGCGTTGAATAGTGAGGTCCCACTGATTGTTCGGAGCAGGCTGGTAATGTGGATCAATCTGATAGCTGCTCGCCGTGAAGGCCTGGTTGGCGCCGGGGAAGGCCGCCGTACCTGGCCGTAGCGGCACAGTAACGGATGTTGACAGCGTCGGCACGGGAACCGAGTTGCCGTCGATGCCGACGCGGAATGCGTTGGTTGGGTCCGCGCCCAGGCTGCCCAGGCATTGGCCATTCAGCGAAGGTCCGAGGCACAGCAGAGTTTGTCCGAAGCCAAATCCTTGCAGGCCGTTGATCACCTTTTGGACGCCGTTGAGCCGGTCGAACAGGCGCGAGTAGCCTCCTCGGATTACCGTCTTGTTCTGACCAGCCAAACGGCCCAGCCATCCGTCGCCGAATTTAGGATTCCAGGCAACCGAGATGCGCGGCGCGAAATCGTTATAGCGGGGATCGTACGGATATTTTCGCCCCGTCGCTTTGATCGGCTCGAAACCGATGGATGGGTTGTAAACCTGCCCGTTGCGGGCGGCTTGCTCGCGTCTGGCGAGATAGTCTTCGGGGATGATCACTTTGCCGCTTTCGTCGACAGCTAAGGCCTGCTTGCCCGTGGTTTCGGTCGGCGGAAGATCCACCGACCAGTTCAATCCGTAGCTGACCGTGAGCGATGGCCGTATGTGCCACGAATCGGTCGCATAGAAACTGAAGCCGTCGTAAATAACGTTATTGAAGAGTGGAGTGCCCGGTGGATTCGCGCTCAGATCCGCGCTGCGCGTGCCCAACAGCGTCGCTTGATCCACCATCCCGAGGACCTGTGCGTAGAGCTGGTTCCAGGTAGTGAGCTGACTGGACAGCAGGCAGTTGGTGGTCACGCCAGTACCACAGGTGGGCGGCCGGTATGCGCCCGGAACGTTGATGCCCGCGGACGCATTTAGTTGATACACCAGCGCGGTCAGCGAACCGGTTTGGCCATCGTCGCGGTTAAATGCCACGCGCGAACGATTGAACTGGCCGCCGAAGCGCATCAGGTGCGTGCCTTTCTGCCACGAAAGGTTTTCGCGCAGCCCGTAGTTGTGGCCATCCCAGGTGCGCGTGCGCGCGGCCTGTGTGCGAATGTTCACTGGAATGAGCGCATTGTCAGTTTCGCCCCCGATCTCGAGAGCGGCCGCCGTTCCTGGAACCTGCGGCGGCGCGCCGGCCGTGTGCCAGGTCCACCAATCGCGCAGGTAGTTCACGTTGGTTTCGGTCGTCAGTGTCGGAGTGATCACGCCCGTAAGGCCGATCACCGCGAAGCGCGGCTGCCGCGGGATGCTGGCCGTGGAGGCGAATGTGCCGCTCTTGTCGCCTGGCAGGAAACCACCCAGGTCTGTCTGGCGAGTGACGGCGGCGTCTTCTCTATAGAAACGATAGCTGCCCATCAATTGCCAGTTTGAGGTAAAGGAGTGGTCTAATCGGACCACTCCGAAATCGCTGGTAACGGGAGTAGGAACCGGTCCGCTGAATCCGATCGTGTTGAGCTGATCGCCCTGGCTGAAATCGTTCCCGGCGGGCAGATACTGGTTCCACAATTTCGAGACCAGCGGATTGATACCCGTGGCGCGTGGATCGCAAGCGGCGTTGCCTTGGGCGCCGCACTGGCGCGCATTGGCGAGATTGTACGAAATGATATTGCCGGTGGCGTCGCGGAATCGCAAAATTCCCTGCCGTAATGTGCCGGTGGGGACCAGGCGGGTAAGCTGAACATTGTTATCAAACCGGCGGCCTTCGTAATTGGCATAGAAGTAAGTCTTCCAGGCATCCGGCAAGTGTGGTGTGTACCCGCCGATGCTTCCGCCGAACCGGTGATCGGTGCTGTCGGGCCGCCGTTGGCCGAGGCGATTGCGATCCCAGCGGTTCGCGTTCAAGATAGCGTTCTGATAATACTCGTAGCCCGAGCCATGGAAGGCGCTACCCCCGCGCTTGGTGACGAGAACCGTCTCTCCACCGGAAGCCCCTGTAAAACTCGCGCCGGGATTGCTGGTGGCCACCCGGAATTCCTGAATGCTTTCGACCGGTGTAGGAATGGGACCTTCGGGTCCACCTTGAAAATTGGTGAAGTAGTCGGAGTTGCCGGAAGTGCCGTTCGTAATATTGCCCCCGTCGAGCACAAAGACATTCTGGTCGCTGCGCGCCCCGGCCACCTGTCCACCGAGCGTGCTGTTCTGGCTGGAACCTTGCTGCGGCATCGCGGTCGGCTGCAAAAGCAGCAGGCTCGTGACATTGCGCTGCAGAGTGGGCAACATCATGAGCGTTTCTCCGCCGATGGTGCTGCCTACTGTCGCATCCAGCGTCTGCAATTCCGCGCCGGGCGCTGAATGTACTTCAATCACCTGCTTTTCCTGGCCGATTTGCAGCGCCAGATTCACGGTGTACGATTTTCCAACTTCCACGTCCACGGCGGGCACCAGCGACTCCTGAAAGCCGGGCGCGGTCGCTTTCACCGAGTAGCGGCCCGGCGCCACGCCCACAAACGTATACCGGCCGCTGGCGTTGGTAGTCGCCGTCCGGGCAATCCCGGTCTTGGTGTCAAGCAATTCGACGGAGACGCCCGGAATCACCGCTCCCGCGGGGTCGGTGAGCAGGCCCAACACTGTGCCGGTGCTTTCGATCTGAGCGATGGCTGGGGCTAGGGCCGCCAGCAGTGCAAGGATGGCCGTGATCTTTGGTTTCGAATACATCATAGGAGTGACAGTACAAGATATCCGAAGAGAGTGCAACGGGTCTGGTGGCATTCAGATAAATGAAAATTAATTATTTCAGGAACGCGCTTCGAGAAGGAAAATATTCCCCATAAATTCTGAGAAAAACTTTTGCAGATTGAGTTGGGTCGCTAACGTTCTAGTATTATCAGTACTTTAAGCGATCAAGCCCCCCCAGGACTTAGATGTTTCCTGGAAGGGACCGCTCGGCTGCACAGTTTTTGCGCTGAACAAGCTCCGGAAAAATAAATTAAATAACTTGAGAATGTGTGAAATTTACTATACTATTCGACTGTCGATGGAAGCGAAATAGTCCTTATTTTCCTAGCAGGAGGCCCATGAAAGCGCAAACCGTGAGCATAAAAGAGTCCACCGGGCGCATTCTGTGTTGCACGATTTTCCGGTCTTGCGGCAAGAAATTGCTGGCCAAGGGGCACATCATTAGCGAAGAGGACGTGCACCTGCTTGCGACCGAAGGCATGGAGAAGGTGTGGGTGACGGAACTGGAGGAAGGAGAAATCGGGGAAGACGAGGCCGTCACCATCGTCGCCCGGGAAATGGCTTGCGGCGCTCTCGAGATCCGGCTGGCTGCCGGCGGCCGTGCAAATCTCATCGCAACCGAGGATTGTTCCGCCCTGGTTGACGAAGAACTGCTAAAGCAGATTAACTGTACGGCGATTCTGGCCATCTCCACGGTACTGAATTTTTCGCACGCCAAGGCGGGTCAAAAAATCGCTACAGTCAAAAGCGCGCCGTTTGCGGTTGCGCAGTCACAACTTGAGGCAGTGGTATCGATACTTGCTGAAAGAGGACCAATCCTACAGGCTCGCCCGATTCGGAATCCGGTGATCGGGGTATTATATTCCGACCCGGTAAACGGCGACCGGGCCAGACAACTGTTCGAAAGCGTCGTTCGTCAACGATTGGACCGGCTTGGCGTTACGCCCTCGTTCTCTTTGGCGGCGATCGAGCAGGATGCACCTATATCGCGATCTCTGCAGCATCTACTGCGAGCCCGGCCGACCGTCATTCTAGTGGCGTCCACCACGGCACCGGCCGGGCCGGAAGACGTGGTCGGCCGGGCCATGCTGCAAGTGGGCTGTCACATCGAACGCTTTATGGCGCCGGTCGAACCGGGCAACCTGTTTTTGATGGGATATAAGGACGATATTCCAATCGTTTCGGCGCCGGGGTGTTTCCGGTCCGCCAAACCGAACGTGGTGGACCTGGTGTTGCCCCCTATGCTGGCCAGGTATCGAGTTTCGAGTTGGGAAATCGCCTGCCTAGGGCATGGCGGACTCTTCCAATAGACTCCTCCACACCCGCCGGCGGTCTTCTCCTCCGAATCCGCCCACGGGTGTTCTTCAGCCGGGCGTACAAATTGCGCCCGGCTTTTTTTTGGAATTCCCCCGGTACGACGATTTCGCAACTATAGCCGCGGTTGCCAGCCGCGCTGTGGGGCAGGTGATCTTGTCACCTGCCAACAGGGCCGAAGGTACGAGGGCGTTGCTTCGGCCCCAGTGTCGGTTTCGGTCGCGCAGTCCAACCCGGCGTTCTTTCTCGCGCCCGGCTTGAGTCCTACTCAAGTGGCTGGGCTCAATCAAGATGGGAGCTACAACTCCCCCTCTAATCCTGAAAGGCGCGGGAATGTACTCGTATTGTTTGCCACGGGAGAGGGACAGACGAGCCCTTCTGGAATAGACGGCGCGCTTGCCACCTCGACTCCACTACCCGAGCCGATCTTGCCAGTATCGACGACAATCGGTGGCATGCGTGCGAACATCCTCTACTACGGTGCGGCACCGGGCGCGATTGCCGGGCTCATGCAGATCAATGTACAAATACCGACGACCGCTTCTGCCGGCGAGGCTATTCCCGTGAGCTTGACCGTTGGCAACAATAGCAGTTCGACAAGCGCCACAGTGTCTGTGCAATAGGCGCTGTCAACCGCGCGAAGTGGCCCAGGCGTCTGAAGTAGTCTTGGCGCTGGGCCGGTGAGTTTCTAGTCCAACCCGTCGGCGAACTCGCTATCGTCGTGGGCAGTACCTGCCGACACCAGGACGAGGCCGGTGCTGCTACCAAAAATCCCCGGCACGGTCCCTAGGTCCGGTTGTGGGAAGCTTGCCGGTTATTCCCCCAAAACGCGCTTGAGTTCGCCCATAGCAATTTTCCCGTTGACCGTATAGCCGAATGACCGGACTGATGGACAACAACCGTTCCGCGCTGATCGACGGGGCTGCGCTGGCGTACCTCGCGAAACCAAAAAAACAGGACGGAACTGAAAACATATCGAAATCTGACCTTAATGCCGACCGCTCGAATCGAGAAGCGATGGACACTGGGGAGTACCAGAAACTGTCGTGAAGCGAGGTGAGCTTTATCTCGTCTCCAAGCCGGGTTCTCAGGACCCGCGCAAACAGCGCTTTCTCGTCATCGTAAGCCGGCGGGCGCTAATTGGGTCCGAATCTCAACGCTGTTTTGTGCACCGATGTAGTCCACGTCATGACGGCGGGCACGCAGGTCGGAATTGGCACCACCTAGGGTCCTGAAAGAGAGTCGAGCGTTCCTTACGACGAACCTGGTGAGCTTTCCGAAGTCCGCCCTGACGCACTATGTCGGGTTTCTGAAACCACCGCCTTCGGGGATTAGACGTTGCGCTAGCCGTTCCCTGGGGCTGCAAGACTTCGATTTGACGGGTTTCAGCGCGTCAAGGATGGACAGCACTCCCGCCTGGCTAGAGTCCCGAAAAGTCAATCACAAAAATCAAAAATAAAGATCTCCATACCCTACAACAACCTCCAGCTAACCCACAGGGCTGTCCCGCACCATCCTCCCCTACAATCAAAGCGAATCTCAAGAAAGGATCTGAATCCCGTGTCATGCCAACTCCGCCTTCGAATCGGACCGCTAAAATTCGCGCACTCGCGCGAAAGATGCGCCGATGCGCCGCAAACCGCCAGGCGGACGGCATTCTCTTCAACTACCGTCCGCGGCACAGGAGCACTCCCGGTAACTCCATGATTCGAAAATCCGCCCCACAGCCTAAGGGCTCAAAGCGAAAATCCGCCGAATGCCGTCCGCCAGTCGATGCGGGCCAACCCACTCCGCTAAACTCGAAAGAAATGAGCCCGATTCCAAGACGTGTCCTCTTATATGCGCTGCTGACTACCGCGGCCATCCTGCGCTCCCAGACCTCCGTTCCCGCGGACTTCGCCAGCCGGGCCGACCGCCTTTGCAGCGGCTTCGTTGAACAGAAGAAATTCATGGGCTCCGTCCTGGTCGCACGGGCAGGGAAGCCCCTTTTCCGCAAGAGCTACGGCTTCGCCAATGCGGAGTGGGACGTTGCGAATACTCCCGATACCAAGTTCCGGCTGGGTTCGATCACCAAACAATTCACGGCCACGGCAATATTGCAATTGGTCGAACAGGGCAAGCTTCGGTTAGACGATCCCATCTCCAAGTACTACGCGGACGCGCCCAAGACCTGGGAAAAGGTCACCATCCACAATCTGCTCAATCACACCTCCGGCATCCCGAGCTACACAGGCATTCCGAATTTCTTCGGCACGGGTTCCAAGCTCCCGCTCACGCCTGCGCAGATTGTAAAACTCACCCAGGACAAGCCATTGGAATTCGAGCCGGGCGCCAAGTTCGCCTACGACAATACGGGTTATATTCTGCTTGGATACGTGATAGAAAAGATCACCGGCAAGCCCTATGCCGGCTACCTGCGCCAGGCAATTTTCGATCCTCTTGGGATGAAGGACACCGGCTACGACGTGTACGAAGCGATCTTGAAACATCGGGCGTCCGGCTACAGCATGAGCGGCGCCAGCATGATCAATTCGCCGTACCTCGATATGACTCTGCCTTACGCCGCCGGATCGCTGTACTCGACCGTGGACGATTTGTCCACCTGGGATCGGGCCTTGTACACGGATAAGGTACTGACCGCCGATTCCAGGAAAAAGATGTTCACGCCCGGGCTGAGCAATTACGGCTATGGCTGGTTCATCGACCAGCGTTTCAACCGGTCGCACATGGAGCACGGCGGCGGGATCAACGGCTTCAACACCGTCATCAGCCGCTATCCTGGCGACAAGGTTCTGGTGGTCGTGTTGTCTAACTTGAACAGCAATATCGTCGAGAAGATTGGCACGGGCCTGGCCGCGCTGCTGTTCGGTGAACCGTAGCGGTAAAATGGAGGTGCGGCGATGCTCCGGCTTCTCACTTACCTCTTGATCAGTCTGTTCCTGGTCACAATCCTCAGGAACATCGTCGGGGTAATTCTGCGCGGGTTTTCACAGATGATGAACTCGCGCACCGCCCAAAATGGTACCGGCCCGAGTGTTCCCCCAAGTGTTCCGCTGACAGGCGAGTTAAAGAAAGATCCGGTATGCGGAACCTATACCGCGGCTGCCACTTCGATCCAACAAACTGTGCACGGCCAGACGTTCTACTTCTGCTCGGCGCAGTGCCGCGATAAATATTTGACAGCAAACTGAGCCGCGACCAGCCTTCCCCGAAGGCGGGTAGGGAGCGGTTTCGTGTAACCTGAGGTTTAAATGAACGAGAGCATCAGCATTACTCTGCCCGATGGCAGCCAGAGGGCTGTTCTGTCCGGCAGCAAGCCACTCGATGTGGCCAAATCGATCAGCAACCGGCTTGCTGATGACGCGGTCGTCGCGCGCGTCAACGGCGAATTGTACGATCTTACGCGGCCACTCGAAACCGACGCGGCCCTCGAAATTCTGACGTCCCGAAATCCTGAGGCGCTGCAGGTCTACCGTCACTCTTCCGCCCATTTGCTCGCGGCTGCCGTGCTCGAATTGTTTCCCGAAGCCAAGCTCGGCATCGGGCCGCCTACCGACACTGGATTCTATTACGATTTCGAGCGCGCCACTCCCTTCACTCCGGAAGACCTCGCGAAAATCGAAGCGCGCATGACGGAGTTGCAGGCCAAAAACCTGCCGTTCGAGCGTAAGATGACGCCGAAAGCCGAAGGGCTGCAAAAGTACGGAAACGATTGGATGAAGCGTGAGCTGATCGAAGAAAAGGCCGGCGACGTCTTCTCGGAATATACTCTCGGGCCGAATTTCATCGACTTCTGCCGGGGACCTCACGTGCCTTCGAGCTCCAGAATCAAAGCGTTCAAGCTGCTTTCGGTAGCAGGCGCTTACTGGAAAGGTAACGAGCACAACCCGCGCCTGCAGCGGATTTACGGCACGGCATTCTTTAGCAAGAAAGAGCTGACGGAATATCTGGAGCGCTTGGAAGAAGCCAAGAAGCGCGATCATCGCAAGCTTGGGCAGGAGCTTGATCTGTTCAGCATTCAAGAGCTGGCCGGTCCGGGCCTGATCTTCTTTCACCCGAAAGGCGGCCTGGTTCGCAAGTTGATTGAGGACTGGATGCGCGACCAGTACCTGGCGCGCGGTTACTCGATCGTCTTCACGCCCCACGTCATGCGGCTCGATCTGTGGAAGACTTCCGGCCATGCCAATTACTTCAGCCAGAACATGTTCACGCCGATGGAGCTGGACGACGCCGAATACCAGCTCAAACCGATGAACTGCCCTGGCCACATCCTGATCTATCGGGATAAGATGCACAGCTATCGCGATCTGCCGGTCCGCTTGGGTGAGCTGGGAACGGTCTATCGTTACGAGCGCGCGGGCGTGCTGCATGGCCTGCTGCGCGTGCGCGGATTCACGCAAGACGATGCACACATCTTCTGCACGCCGGACCAGATCGAAGATGAAGTGGTGAACTGCCTGGAGTTCGCGCTGGACGTGCTCACCACTTTCGGATTCGACAAGTACGAAGCCGAGCTCTCTACCTGGGATGGCGGAGCCAGTGGCAAATACGACGGCACGCCCGATCAGTGGGAGCTTGCCGAAAAAGCGCTGGCGCGCGCTGTCGAGCGGCTGAATATAAAAGTTAAGACGATGCCGGACGAGGCTGCTTTTTATGGGCCGAAGATCGACGTGAAACTGGTGGATGCAATCGGCCGTCCGTGGCAGCTTTCGACGGTGCAGTTCGATTTCACGCTGCCCCGGCGCTTCGATCTCGAGTACGTTTCCGACGACGGACGGAAACACCAGCCGCTAATGGTGCATCGCGCTCTGTTCGGATCGGTGGAGCGCTTCTTCGGTATTTTGGTGGAGCACTACGCGGGGGCATTTCCGGTATGGCTGGCGCCGGTCCAGGCCATCGTGCTGCCCATCACCGACCGTCAACTCGACTACGCGAATCAGATCGGAAAGCGGTTAGTCGAAGCGGGCATTCGCGCTACAGTAGACGATCGAAAAGAGAAGGTGAACCTCAAGATTCGCGAGGCGCAGTTACAGAAGATCCCGTACATGCTGGTAGTGGGAGATCGCGAGGCGCAGAACGAATCGGTGTCCGTTCGCAACCGCAAGCATGGCGACCAGGGCGTGAAGACCTTCGATGAATTCCTGGCTGGCATTCAGCAGTTGATCGCGGCCAAAACGCCTTCCGAATAGGCATGTCCCTATTGCTCGCATTCCTGCTAGCGGGATCGCTGGTGTACTGCATCCTGATCCTGGCAGCGGTCCACAGCTATGTGGGACATGCTTTAGCTTGTCCTTATGAGGCCGTTCCTCCTATAACCATCCTCAAACCTCTCTCGGGCGCCGACGAAGGCCTTGAAGAAAACCTCCGTAGCTTCTTCGAGCAGCAGTATCTAACATTCGAAATCGTCTTCGCAGCGCGAAGCGCCGCGGACCCCGCGGTCCCCATCGTAGAAACGCTACAACGCGAATTTCCCCGTATCCCCTGCCAATTAGTCATAACCGGCGAACCGCCATATGCGAACGCCAAAGTCTTCAGCCTGGCACGCATGCTCCCATCCGCGCGCCACGATCTGATCGTAATGAGCGATAGCGATATCCGCGTCACTCCGAATTTCCTCTCCGATGTCGCCGCCGAGTTCGCCGATCCTACTGTCGCTCTCGCGACTTGTCCGTATCGCGCGATTGCGGGCCGCAGCCTCTGGTCGCGTCTGGAAGCCGTGGGTATGAACACCGAATTTCTGGGCGGCCTGCTGGTTGCGCGAATGTTGCTGGGCGTGGATTTTGCAGTCGGTCCAACCATCGTGGCGCGACGCCGGGTGCTCGACGCGATTAGGTTCGAGCGCCTGCGGGAATATCTGGCTGAGGATTTCGTAATGGGCAAGATCGCCTCGGAAGCAGGCTTTCGCGTGATCCTGTCCCGCACCATCGTCGACCATCGCATCGGCAGCCAGGGTTTCGCAACAAACATGGCGCATCGGCTACGCTGGGCCCGCAGCACGCGGCGATCGCGGCCGCTCGGCTATGTGGGCCAAGTGTTCACGAACCCGCTGCCGATTGCTCTGTTGCTCTGTTTGATTCAGCCAGTCTGGTGGCCGGTGCTTGTCCTGGCTTTAGTAGTCCGCTCTATGGCGGCGTGGGCCGTCTCGCGGTCTGTCCTGCGTCAACAAGTCCGCTGGCACTTGCTTCCCGTGCAGGACCTCTTGAGTTTTCTATTCTGGATCGGCGGATTCTTCGGCAACACAATCGTATGGCGCGGCCGCCGCTACTATCTCCACTCCGACGGCCGCTTCTCGCCAATCCGAGGAGTAGAATAAAAGTCACTATGGAACGCAGAACCTTTCTGATGGCAGGCGCAGCGGGCGGCGCGCTCGCGATGCGAGCTTTCGGCGCGAACGACAAGGTAAATGTAGCGGTAGTCGGAATCGGCGGCCGCGGCAAAGAGCACGTGAAGCAGTATCTGCAACTGCCGGGCGCGCGCGTCGCGGCGCTCTGCGATGTTGATACCGCGCAAACGGAGCGCGGCTCTCAGATGGTGGTGGACGCCGGCGGCGCGAAGCCGAAGGTCTACCAGGACTTGCGCAAGCTGTACGAGGACAAAGATATCGACGCGGTGTCGATCGCGACGCCCAACCACTGGCACGCCCTGGCGACGATCTGGGCATGTCAGGCCGGCAAAGACGTGTACTGCGAGAAGCCGGCCAGCTACAACATCTTCGAAGGCCAGCAGATGTTGAACGCGGCGCGCAAGTATAACCGCATGGTGCAGATCGGCATGCAGAGCCGCAGCACCGCGCACAAGAGGCAGGCGATTCAACTGGTGCACGATGGCGCCATCGGCAAGGTCTACATGGCCCGCGGAATCTGTTTCAAACGCCGTCCTTCGATCGGCCGCACACCGGTGGAGCCGGTACCCACCGGTCTCAACTGGGATATCTTTCTGGGGCCCGCGCCCATGGTGCCGTACACCAGGAATCGCTTCCATTACAACTGGCATTGGTTCTGGGACACCGGCAACGGGGACATCGGCAATCAGGGCATTCACGAGATGGATATCGCGCGCTGGGGCTTGAATCGCGAGGTCCCCAAGGGTGTCGTTTCCACCGGCGGCAAGTACGTCTACGACGACGATCAGGAGACACCGAATACGCAGCTCGCAAGCTTTGATTACGGGGACGCTGAGCTGGTTTTCGAAGTGCGCGGACTACCCACCGGTACCGAGGATGACATCCACATGGGTGGAATCAATTCGGTGGGCAATACTTTCTTCGGCGACAAAGGCTATCTTTCGGTCGATCACAAGGGTTATCAAATTTTCCTCGGCGACAAGCACACGCCGGGCCCCTCCGGGCTAGCCGAGAAGGGCGATACGGGCCCGCATATGCAGAATTTCCTCGAAGCGGTGAAGAGCCGCCACATCGAAGGTCTGCACGGCGATGTGGCGGAAGGCGTGGCGTCGGTGTACCTGGTGCATATGGCGAATATCAGCTACCGGCTAGGCCGCAAGCTGGAGCTTGAGGATGCCACAACTCTGTCGTTCAAGAACGACGCGCAGGCGAATGCAATGAAAACCCGGCCGGAGTACCGGAAGCCGTATGTGGTGCCGACCCTGGGGTGAAAGCAGGTTGGCCCCGGACGATAATAATCCGTGGGGCGGGTGATCGTGTCACCTGCCTCGAGAAATTTTTCGACCGGGTCAATCACGACAAACTGATGGGACAGGTGGCGAAGCGGATTTCTGACAAGCGGGTGCTGAAACTCATTCGGGCATTCCTGAATGCCGGGGTGATGCGTTTACGCACGCAAGCGTGGAGAACGGGCTGACTGAACTGCTCAGGCTTCCACGGGTCCCGATCCGATGCTGAGGGCCGTCAGCATGAGCTCTTTCCGGCGCTCGGCCGCTGAGACCGCCGAGTCCATCGCAATCGAGTAGACTACGCCGCCGAACACGCCCGCTATGGAGAGCACTACGTAAAAGGCGATGCTGCTGTCGAATGCGTAGCGCGCCATGTAGGCGAGCGCCACGGGCAGCATGGCGGCTGGAAATAGCAGAATCAGAGCGGCCTGGGTACGGCCGCCAGCGCTCGACCGGAAGGATCTCGCCGGATTGATCGAGCGCGGACTGTAGATCGAAGTCAAGTTGCCGATCGACATTAGGTAGAGCGAAACGATGGCCGGGACCAGATACGCCTCCACCAGTTTTCCAGCGGTCATGGGGAGGCGGATGATCGCGCAGACGGTCACGATAGCGGTGATCTCGATGAGTACAAACAACATCGCCGCCACATTCTTCGCGACGAGTATGCGCGAGAGTCTGACAGGAAAGAGAAAGTAGATTTGCGCCGCGGAACGATCGAACCCGAACGCATTCCAAAACAGGACATCGCTGAGCAGCAGCAGGGCGTAGATACTGACGCAGGTCAGATAGTTCCGCCCCATAAAGGAATCCGGACTGCCGGTCCGTCCGATGGTGACTGGAATCCAAATCAAAAGGCCAAACGAGAAGCCCATGAGGAACACGAGACGAAATCGGGCAGAACGGGTCAGGAAGCGCAACTCTTTTTCGATGACCGCGCTTAGTGGGTCCGGCAGAAATTGGCCCGGTAACCGGTAGAAAGCTTCGAGCAGTCCGAGGCCCTTGCGGCGGCTGCCAGAGCCAGCCGTCTGCTCGCCCGTATCGAATCGGAGGCTGCGCCCAAACTGCCACCGGCCAAAGAAATAGGCCAGCGCCGTCCATGCTAGGCAAAGCCAAAAAACAGACTGAGAGAACCGGCCCTGGAGCCACTGCGCGGTAGCGTTCCACGGCCAAAAAGCAGCAGGCTGGCCGCTGAAGAACCGGCGCATCAGCCGCGCATTCCCGCTCATCATTAGCGCCTGAGGCAGCGCGGCCGCGAGGACGAACAGAAGGGCCGCGCATTCCCGGAAATATTTGCGCGCCAGCACGCGTTTGAGCAGCTCCCGAACGCCGGCCGAAAGGAACAGATTGAAGAGTATGAAAGGCAAGAGACCGAGGGGAGCCCAAACTGGAATCTTGGGATTGAAGAGCAGGCCGGCGCCGGTACCCAGCAGGACCATCAGTACCTCAATTCCCGTGGAGATGCGCAACAGGACCTCGAGCGCGAACAGCTCACGATGGGGAATCGGATAGACGATCAGTTTTTTGATGTCGAGGGCCGATCCCATGGAGGCCATCAGCAGCGGCATCACTTGCCAATACAGAAAGCAGATCAGTAAGCCGCCCGGGAGGATTTTCGCGATCCAATCCATCTGACCTGGGTTCGAGATCAGAACCGCGGCTGCTGTGGCGAGGAATGCAAACCCGCCGTACCACACGATCATCAGCACGGTGCTGAACGCGACACCCACCCAGTTGGAACGAGGCAAGTAATTGCGAAAGGTGCGCCATTGAGCCCACAGAATGGCGAGCGCGCGGTTTCCCATGTGATAGCCAGTCGATGTTAGAGCCAGTCGAGCGCTTCCGAGGCGCGGCCGGCGCCCACGACACGAACGAACATATCCTCTAATGTCTCGGAGCCGGTACGAAGCTCCGCCAGTGTTCCCTCCACGGCCAGCCGTCCTTCATGGATAATCGCGACGCGGTCACACAAACGCTCTACCACTTCGAGAACATGCGTGGTCAGGAAGATGGTGGCGCCATGCCGGACCTGCTCCAGCAAGAGATCCTTCATCAATCGCGCGCCCACGACGTCAACGCCCTCAAAGGGCTCATCCATGAGAAAAAGCTCGGGCCGGTGAATCAGGGCAGCGGCCATGGCCAGCCGCTTTCGCATGCCCTTTGAGTATTCGCCGATCAGCTTTCCGCGATCGCCGTCCAGCTCGAAAAAGCTCAGCAGCTCGCGGGCGCGTTCCTGAGCGATAGGGCGGGGAAGACCATACATCCGGCCCACGAATTCGGTGAATTCATACCCGGTGAGGTGATCGAAGAGCAGGGAATCGTCCGGGACAACGCCGATTCGCTTCTTGATCTCGATCGCTTGTCCTGGCATTGGCAGGCCAAGCAATTCAATGGTGCCGGAAGTGGGTGGCGCGAGTCCCATTAGCATGCGGATGGTTGTCGTTTTTCCGGCGCCGTTGGGTCCGAGGAAGCCGAAGAAGCAGCCGCGCGGAACTTCGAGCGTAAGGCCGTCCACGGCCGCCTTGGCGCCGTACAGCTTGCGAAGATCGTGAACGGCGATCGCCGGGACGGGGTCCATGTGGAAGCTCTATCGTGGCACAGGCCTTCCTGCCTGTGTTGCACCGAGACGAAGCGCGTCTCTTTCTCAGGACCACACACTCTCGAAAACCCTCCCGTGGTGCGAGGTAGAGTGGAGCAGGCCGTTGGCCTGCCGAGCAGGCGAAATCGCCTACTCCACTCACTGCTTTTCATCGCCTTTGGTGGGCGATCCCGCGCCCATAAAAACAGGCAAGAAAGCCTGTGCTACAGGAACGCGCGCAGAAGCCGGCTCTGCACGTCTTTCAGATTCCCGTGCGCGGCGTCCAGCTCGTTCACTTTGTCCCGAAGCTTGCGCAGGAGCTGGGTGCGCTCAATGGCGCTGTTGATTACCAGCAGGAGCTGCGAGTTGTCCCAGGGCTTTTCGAGATACTGATACAACCCTACGTCGTTGATGGCCTGAATGGCGCTCTGCTTGTCGGCATGGCCGGTGAGCAGCACGCGCGCCGCTTCCGGCTGCAACTCCTTGGCCTTGGCCAGCATCTGGATTCCGTTCATCCGCGGCATCAGATAGTCGCTGATCACGACGTCCACCGGATTGGTTTGCAAATGCTGGATGGCCGTCTGCGGCTCGTTGAATCCGTGAATCGAGTATTCGGTTTCCAACTGCAGGAATGCCCGGATACTGGTGATCACCATCTCTTCGTCATCGACGATCAGAATGTGCGGTTGTCCGTTTTCAGCCAATTGTTAACTCCTGTCCGGCTTTGCCGGTCGATCCGGATTGTTCTATCGGAATGCGAACGTCAAACCTGGTGCCTTTGCCCATTTCGCTTTCAAAGCCGATCGTGCCGCCATGCGTATCTTCCACGATCTCCCGAGTGATGGTCAGGCCAAGGCCGGTTCCTTCGCCAATCGGTTTGGTAGTAAACCCGGCTGCGAAGATCTTGGGCCGTACGGCGTCAGGTATTCCCGTCCCATTGTCAGCCACGGAAATATGGACGTACTTATCTTCGGCCAGAGTACGGATGGTAATGATGCCCTCGTCCGGGATAGCCTGTCCTGCATTCACGATCAAGTTAAGGAACACCTGATTGAGTAGACCGGGAAAGCATTCCACCTTAGGAAGCTCGCCGTAATCGGTTTGGATCTGAATGCGCCCCCGGAAAACAGTGCTGGTCAGCTTGATCATATTCCGCAACAGATCGTTGATATCTACTCTCTCGAGATCGCTTTCATTCACGCGGGCAAAGGTTTTCAGGCTTCGGATGATGCCCGAAATTCGCTCGCACGCTATCTTATCGACCGCGGCCAGGCCAATGATCACATCCAAGGTGTCGATTACTTTCTGAGGAGGAGGGGCCCCAGCCGCTTGAGCGCCGGCCAGCGAGTCCTTCATTTTATCGAGCGACCGGATGATGACGTCGTTATTCGAAAAGATAGACCCAATGGGAGTGTTGATCTCGTGCACAATGCCCGCGGAGAGGCGTCCCAGAGCCGCCATCTTATGAGCCTCGGCCAGCTTGCGGTTGGCCAGGTCCATTTCTTCCTGAAGCCTCGATAGCTCATCCGGACTGTGGGACATTTCGGGCATCATAACCAACCCAGGCAAGAATGTGTCTCTGCCCGGCAGCCGGGCCAAGACGGATTGAAAACATCTTGGTCTTCGTCTAAGTGCAACACAAGCAAGAATGCCTGTGCCACTCGACTATGGGACATCCCGGGCATCATTCCATCAAGCCGGCTGAACGATCTGGCGGAACCGCCGTACCAGAGTGGAGAAGATCGAAGCAGTGATTTCCATGTTGTCGGACAGCAGGTCGAAAAACTCGTCCCGGCCGATTCGCAGTAGCCGGGTGTCCTCTACGGTGCGTGCCGTGATTGGCATCGGATCGGGATCGAACAGAGCCCAGGCTCCCAGGACGTCGTTCTGCCTGGCCACGGTGAGCGGGCTGTCGCTCTGGCTGATCTCGACCGACCCATCCAGAATGACGTACAACGTATCGAGGCTCTTGTCGGGCTGCAGAACTATCTTGCCGGGCGGATACTGTACCTCGCTAGCGATGGTCGCAATACGGGACAGTTGATCCGCGGTCAGGTTTTTGAACAGCTCGACGGCCTCCAGCGCGATCACCTTCTCGATGATGTTGAGTTCGGACATGGTCGAAGTCATGCTAACACCGCAATCGCGTCGCGCGCGACTTGCGACATCGGCGTGGTGTGGCCGCCGGCTTCAGAAGAAACCCGATTGATTTCCGGTAACAGCGTGGTCAAGTGCAGTTGCGCCGCGGTAGCGATGGCACACGACACCAACCACTCGTCGCCGGACGCGAGCAACTCCCGCAGTGAAGTTTCCGGATCTTTCTGGCCGATGCCGAAGAGATCCCGCCCGCGTTGCGCCAGCATGCCGGGGTCGTCCAGCATCGGGACCAGGATGCGCTTGTGCTCGCGCTCCAAAACATTGTCCAGAAATTCGAGCGCCGCGGCGTGCTCATCACGCTGTCCGCGGCTCAATGCCAGGTACGCCGAATAAATCTGGCGGGGAGGATAGCGCAGCCCAAGCAGCCGGAACAGCCGCTCGATCGTACCCTTCAACCGCTCTTCGAGCGTACTGGCGAGCAGACCAGCCGGCGTGCGCGGCTTGCCTTGCTCACGGAACGCCTCCAGCGCGGCGTTGATCTCGAAGTAATAGCGTGCTTCCTTGTCCAACTGGTCTGTGATCGACTTCACGGCGTAATCCAGGTTGGGCGCGTTCTCGCGCAACCGGTTCAGGGCGCGCAACACCGCGGCGCGGATCGTCAGGTTGGGATCTCCGATAAAGCTGAGCAGTACATCGGCGGACCTTTGCGATGGGATCAGGCGTAGGGCGCGCGGAATTTGCCGGCGTACCGCGAGCGGAACCTTCTCGTCGTGCATCAGGTCGCCCAACGTTCCCACAATCCGTTCTCCATAGGCGGCCAGTGCTTCGATTGCCGCTCCGCGAAGTTTTGGATCCGAAAGACGGCGTATGATAGGCGCCAGATACTCGCGGTTCTGCGACTTCGCAGCCGAGCCAAAAGCAGCCAAGATTACTCCCGGATCTTCATCATCCAGGAGCCGGTGCAACACCTCGGTGCCTTGATCCCCGTGAGCTCGTATGGCCAGCGCAGCCAGGCGCCGGCGGCTCGGGTCAGCAGCCTGAACGCCGTCTTCGAGCCATTCGGGCCGAATCAGTTCCTGAGCCAAAGCCGGATTTTCCGCTAACGCACCGAGCGCGGCCTCCACCACCACCGGGTTTGGATGGTTCAACAGCAGCGCCGCGACGGAACGGCTGTCGGGAGTCACTGCCAAAACATATTGCACCGCGTTCAATACCAGCTCGCGATCGACGCCGGGGCGCGAAGCCCGGATATCCTGGTTGGCTGTATCGATGAAATCCGGGATCTTTGCTGAGGCGGCTATCTCGAACGCCTTGGCCCGCACCTCGGGTATGGTACCGGTCAATAACTTACCCAGCAGTGGCTTCATTTTGTAGCCCTTGACTTCACTCAGCAGCGACAGCGCGTAGGTGGCTTGCCGGGCATTGGGGCTGCCGGCGGTCTGCGCCAGCAGGGCTATGGTTGCGGGATCGTCCATGGAAACCCGCGCGCTTTCGATATCGAACCGCCTTGATTCCACTCGCTTCCGAACCGTGGCGATGTACTCCTTTTTGGCGTAAATCGACAACAGAATCCAGGCCACTCCGAACGCCATCACGATCACCGCGACGTAACGCACGGGAAGCGCGAACACCGAGGTCACCAGGACCAGGATCATGCCGCCCACTCCGCGCGAAAAACGATCCACGAACACGTCTACAAAGGCTTTGGTCCGATTCCGAAGATCCAGCGGCAAGGGCAGATAGAGCAGCTCCATGCCGGTTTTGTTGAACGAGTACCGGGTAGATGCTTCGGTAAGCCGGGCCGCCGAGGTGGAAAGCACGGTGGGCGAAACTAAGGAAGCAATGGACGCCAGCGTGATGCAAGCCGGCATGATCTGGAGCGTGCCACCCACGCCGAACCGGGTCACTACAAAGCTGGTGAGAAAAAATTGGCAGACAAAGGTGATCAGGTTCAGCCACGGACCGTAGAAACTGCCTAGAAACGCGGTGAGATCGTTCTTATTAGGATAGGCCAGCTTGGCCATTACGTTGAACTGGAATTCCACCATCACGTCGATGATGAACGTGACCATCATGATCGCCATGATCACTTGCAGGTGCCGCTGACGGGTCAAGTTGCCGAGGATTTCCTGGAAGCTGAACTCTTGCTCGTCTTCCTTGGCCGCTTTGGCGTGCAACAGAGTCGTCTTATCTCGCGAGATCAGAACCCAGAACGGGATGTACGAGAGCACCACCATCCCGGCGCAAGCCAGTATCAGATTTGTGGTACCGGTGCTCCGTACCATTAACGCCGTGAATTCGCCGCCGAATGCGGCGCCGATCACCGAGCCAACACCCAGGATTCCGTACAGCCGTTTGGCTTCCCGCGAGGTGAAGATGTTGGCTGCGATCAACCATCCTTGCGACACCAGGATAATGCTGAATAAGCTCACCCAGATATTGAATGCATACACGATCCAGCCGATATTCAGGGCAATGAACCACCAGAAAACGACCAAGACTAGTACCGAGAAGATCGTGCAGACTGTGACGGCGCGCCGCAGTGATGAATTGACTGCCAGCTTGGTGTAGAAGTAAGCCAGCACACCGCCCACGGCGGCGATCAGTACATATAACCAGGGCAGTTTGTCGATATCAAACTTATTGAGAAAAATGGAGCGCGAAACGGGCTTCAGGATGTAGTATGCAAACAGCACCAACATCAAATAGAAGGTCAGGCAGGTAATACGAAGATATTCGCCAGGACGGACGTCGAACATGCTTCGCCAAAAGATTTTTAGACGGTTCACTTGACCTTAGCGTGGCATATTCTGAGTGGAGCAGGCGGTTTCGCCTGCCCGGGCGACCGAAGATCGCCCCGGCACGGATTGGAAAGCCTGTACTACCGAATCTTTATTTCTTTGCGCTGCGCGATGATTTCGCAACTGTTGCGCGGACAATCTGGCTGTCTGCGTCCGGCCGCGGTTGCAGGCGGCCCAAACACCGGGTCGCCGGGCAGGCGGCAAACCCCGACTGCCTGCCCCACGGTTTGCGGCGAAGCCGCGCTGTGCTACGGCGAGGGGGGAAGCGTCGCGGTGTGAACCCAGAACTTTTCTACCTCGCCGATAATTTCAAAAAAACGGTGTATGTTTGTTGGTTTGGTGATGAAGCAATTGGCGTGGAGATCGTAAGCCTGGCGCACGTCATCCCGGGCGCTGGAAGTGGTCAGAACCAGAACCGGGATGTTCCGGAGTTGTTCATCGCTCTTGATGGCGCGCAGGACTTCGCGCCCATCCATGCCAGGCAGGTTCCAGTCCAGCAGAATAACGTCCGGACGCGATACCTCCGATGACGTCTTCATCTGTGTAAGGTACGCAAGCGCCTGAAGCCCATCACGCATTACGTGAAGCTGGTACGGTGTCTTGCTCTCATCAAGAGCCTCGCGGGTGAGCCGCGCGTCGGCCGCATCGTCTTCCACCAGCAACACACGAAAGCTGCCGGTAACGCCTGATCCCTGATTCATCCCTAATACGGATTAGATGCAGGACTGAAGAAAGCGTTACGTGCAGAGTGACGGACCTTAGGTTCACCGATTCAGGCGCGCGACATTTGAGTAAGCGGACTCACCAGCATCATTAATGGCGCGTACTCGGTAGCACAATAGGGATCCGTGAGGCGCGCTCGTGTCGTTGAATTGGGAAACGCCGAATTGGGAAACGGCGGATTGTGGTGCGGCGGACAGAGTGGCGATGCGTTGCCAGGGCCCGGTGCTTCCCGCGCGGCGCTCGATTGCGACTTTGGAAGGGCCGCCTCCGTGCAACTCCCAGCGAAGCGACACGTCTACTCCGGATGCCTGTGCTGAAACGCCGCTGGGCGCTTCCGGCAATACCGGCCAATCGAAATAGCTGGCGTCGGCGATCGCGAGTACGCTGTCGCGAACGGGAAGCGCTTCCAGCGTATCGGTGGTGCGCGGCCTCCATTGTAGCGCTGTGATCTCGCCGGAGTAAATGTCGATTAGCACGGGATTGCGAATCCCCGAGTTTTTCAGCTTGAGAGTCACCGCGAGCGGCGGAAAGATATTCCCCGGCACGCTATGCGCGGCAATCCAGTAGGCAATCACTGTTTTACCATTGCTGTTGCGGAATCCGTAACGGAGGAAGGGCGCGCTGCCCTGGCGGCGCAAAGCTGGAATATCGGAAGCCTCGATACCAATATCTTTATCAAACTTGGTATCGGAAAATACGGCATTCGTGTTTTGCAGGGCATGAAAGACCGGGCGCGGCGTAAAGTCATCCGGCAGATCCCGTTTGCCGTGGATGAAGCCGAAGTCATCGTACTCGTTTCCATCCACGCCCGCGGCCAGCAGCCACACGAAGGTCCGGACACCCGCCGCATGATTGTAAATCATTCCGCGCGGAACGTACTTGGTCTGCACGCTTTCATCCGACCCGCGCCAGGAGGGAATCGAGTTGAACTCGTCATCCCAGAACTCAATATCTTTGCGAATGCCCGGATAGGTTCGCACCAACTCGCGCAGCTTTATGGTGGTGTCGGCTCCGTAGGCGCCCGAATCCATCGATTCCGGATTGAGATTTTGTCCGTAGCCGGGATAAGTGTGATAAGCGAAGATATCGATCTGCGCGGCACACTGGCAGGTATCGAGCGCGCGCTTGGCCCAATCGCTGTGCGGGTCGGCCTGGCCGCCGTAAATCACCTTGGCTTGCGGATCGGTAGAATGCACGACGGGCGCAAAAGCAGCTAGGAGGCGTCCATATTCTTCGGGATTGCCATACGGATTCCAGTACCCGATGTCCTGTTCGTTCCAGAGCGCATAATAATGGATTCGCCCGCGGAAGTGATTCACCATCCACTTGACGTAGCGCAGAAACGCCTCGATCTGATCGGGTGTTTTGGGCGGCCAGAAGATGGAATCGATGCCGCGGTCGTCATTGTGGAAGCCACCCGGCTTGGGCGTGATCTGATCGGGGCGATGACCGGACGGCGATGTATACATCGGATTCCCGTACATCAGTTGCACCTGAATCTGGACGCCGTTGTCTGCGAGTGAATCGACGTAGTCGTCCACTTCCGGCGCGACTGCAAACACGCCACGTTTCTGTTCCACCCAATCCCAGCTAGTCGGGTCGGAGCTGTTTTCGTATTGGCCGATGCGGATCCAACTCACTCCGGCGTCGAACATGCGCGTCCACCACCAGCGATTCCAGGGCAAGTAGGGGTCGCGCGGGAGGTCCGAATTGATACCAAACCCAGCGTGGATTTGGGACGACCGCTTGGGCGGAATGTGGGTTGGAAGCGTTGCCGTTTGAGTCTGAGCGGTCGCAACGAAGAGCGTGAGAACGGATAGTCCAATTACTGAGATCGGAGGGCGGATCAAACGTCTACACCTACAATCCAGTCGACCAGCCGAAGTCCGGAGATGCGGGAGAATTCGCGAGTTTTATGTGTGACCATAGTTGCGTCCAGGGTGAGCGCGTGCGCGCCAATCGACATATCAAGCGCTCCGATTAACTGGCCGCTTCTTTCAGGTTCGCTCGTATCGCGCCGTATGTCGTTGCCGCTACATTGTCAAACGGAGCAACTTCGAGAGGCGTAGCGAACTCATAGAGTGCGGCCTGATTCTCTTGCGGATGTTGGCTTTTCGAAACACCGAAAGCTAGCTCAGCCAAAGTGATCGAAGAGTTGCCGACGTCACCGGGAGTATAGCGCTTTAGACGTCTCAGCATCTCCGGCGTCCTGCGGCGGATCAGGTTGATGCAGGTGTCCGTCTCGAGGAAGACCTTCATGGAAACAGTTCTGAACGCCGTTGTTGCGAGGGTTGTTCGCGCTCCGCCATGAAGCCGTCAGAGAACTTGCCCAGGCTATGTACGAGTGAATCCCACCCGCTTGGCGGGCAGAAGCAAGACCCCTTTGCCAACCCTTTTGATGAATACATGGTCGCCATCAAAACGAAATTCGCGCGGAAGCCGGACACCCTGGCTGCGGCCGTTGCGGAACAATTTGGCTGTCTTCATGCGGATATCTCCAGGAGTGATCTATATCTTGGAGTATATACCGAAGCCGGCCCGGTCTCAGTAATTCTTCTGGCGCTCGTGCCTGGGACGCTCCGCCCGGCTGACCGCTTTTAATCCGGCAAGCGAAGCATCTGCCGCAGCCAAGTCCTCCAGATTGCGCATCACTTTGTTGAGAGCGGCCGCGATGTCGTCCACATCCTGGTCGTCGCCGATCAGCAGGAATTGCGGCAGCCATACGCTCTCTTCATAAGCGGCGCGTTCGGATACCGGACATTTGACGGTCGAGTAGTCCACCGGCTTATCGCGATCGACGCAAAGCTGCGGGCAGATTTCCGGAGTCGCATAGAACAGATCGCTGCGATAAACCGGCTCGTAGAAACGTCCATCGCTGGGGATTCCTTCGGCATCGAGCGCCGCTACAAACAGGTCGCGACTGACGCCGGAGCGCTCAGGACGGTATTGGAAGACGTAGCAGTAAATGGCTTCGCGGGTGATCTCGGGTTGCGGCGGAAGCGGGCGGAGACCTGTGATCCCGGCAATCGCGTTGTTCAGCCTGGCGGACGCGTGCGCGCGTTTGGCTGCAAGTTCGGGCAGCATCTCGAGCTGTCCTATGAGCAGGCATGCCTGTAACTCCGTAATCCGGTAATTGGAGCCGAGGACGCGCTGTTGGTATTGATCCGTCAAACTGGCGCGCCCGCAGTTGACCTGCGATTGCAGGTGCTCGAAATACCGAAGATTGGACGTGATGACAATCCCACCCTCGCCTGAAGTCATCAGCTTGCTTTCCTGAAAGCTAAAGCACCCCAGATCTCCCATCGATCCGGCTCCGCGTCCGCGATACTGGCCTCCGTGTACATGAGCACAGTCCTCGATCACCTTCAGATTATTCTCGCGGGCGAGGTCGAGCAGAGCGTCCATTCCGGCAAATCGCATGGCCAGATGCACGGGCAGAATTGCGCGAGTTCGCGGGGTGATCGCACGGCGCGCGGCTTCTGGATCCAGGCAGTAGGTGTCCGGATCGATATCCGCGAAAACGGGAACACCTCCGGCAAACAGAACCGCCGTGGCAGTGCCATCCCAGGTATAAGCCGGCACGATTACTTCATCGCCGAAGTGAATTCCGGCGGCTTGCAATGCGGCGACGAGAGCAATTGTTCCGTTGGCGACGCACAACCCATAGCGGGCGCCGTGCATCGCGGCGAATTTGTCGGCAAACTCGCCGGCATAGCGGCTGGGTACGGGGTATCCTCCCCAATGCCTGCTCTCGAGGACTTGCTGCAAGCGTTGCCCATCGGCTGGTAGATACCACGGCCAGGGAGAGAATTTTCTGCTGCGAACCGCGTTGCCGCCGAGAATTGCCAGTTCACTCATCCAACAAGAGTGTAGTACAGGCATTCCAGCCCAATGCGACTTACTTAAGCACTTACGTCTTTGCAAAAATGTGGAGCAAGTCTCCGAGCGGCTCGCGTTCCAGTGGCGAATCCCTAAAACACCGCCTTCGGCAAGCAGGCCGGGGACCTGCTCCACGCTGGCAAACCGAACGTAAGCCGCTGATAAATCGCGCCTTACCACAAAGTAAGTGGCATTCGGCATTCCTGCCTGTGTGGGTGTTTGCGCGTGCCTCACTCCTGTTCTGGCACGGCGGCAGTTGGTCTGGTACTGTTACATTACGACTGGAAACGCAGCCATGCCTGCTAAGAAGACCGATACATCCCACACCATCTACCAACTCAAAATGACTTTGCGGGGCGCCAAGCCGCCGATCTGGCGCCGGTTATTAGTTCCTTCCGGTATGACGTTCGCCCAATTGCACAATGTGTTGCAAGTTGCTATGGGATGGGCGAACTACCATCTGCATGAGTTCGAAATCGGCAAACAGCGAATCGGAGTACCCGGTCCAGAGGACGATTTCATGGATATGCCGCCCCTTCGCAACGAACGCACGGTGCGGCTGTTTAGCGTACTTGACAAGGTGGGAGCGAAGGGCCGGTACACATACGATTTCGGGGATAGTTGGGAACATAGCATCAGCATCGAAAAAGTGCGAGCTCCGGAACCGGGCGCGGCTTATCCGGTCTGTACGGGCGGAGCAGGTAAAGCCCCTCCCGAGGATTGCGGTGGTATCCCGGGCTTCTATGATCTGCTGGACATTCTGAACGATCCCAAGCACGAGGAACACGCCGCGATGCGGGAGTGGGTTGGCGGCTATTTTGATCCCACGGCTTTTTCAATCGACGAAGTGAACCGGGAACTCGGCGCTATGCGGCGGCGCCGGATTAAAGGCTGAAGCGGCGCTTACTGCTGGTTGAACTGGGCGGCGATGCGGAAGCCTTCCACGATGTGGCCGTCTTTCCTGATGGCCCGTGCACGCAGCCCCTGCTTCAGTTTATCCAGATCCCTGGCATCCCAATCGGCGCGGTACTTGCGGATGGATGGGTCGAATTGGCTCACGTGCGCGGCGGCGGAAGCGAGCTTGAGATCCACTACATCATCGATGTTGACCCAGTAGTTTGCATCTTTCGGCGTGACGTAAAAATACGCCTCCACAGGTACGCTCCAGGGCTGCAAACCGTCATGCAGGATCTGGTTTGGAAAATAGAGATGCCACTCGGACGCGCGAATCGCATCGATGGTGTTGTTGGCCGCCATGCGGTGGTCGGTCTTGTGCCACCGCACGTATTCGGAGCCAGGGTCGATCGTCATCACCACACCAGGCCTGTAGGTACGGATGATCTTGGTTACTTGTTCGACCAGGTCCTTTGGGTTGGCGTATTCGAGCATGCCGTCATGGAATTGCAACCAGTGAATATTCTCTTTCGGGATGCCAATGATGCGGCACGCTTCTTCTTCCTCCCCTTTGCGAATGCGGGCCAGGCGCTCGCTGGTCATATCGGGATCGTAAGAGCCTTTATCGTCGTTGGTGTAAATGACAATCTGAATGTTGTTGCCGCGCTTGGCCAGCAGCGCGAGCGTGCCGGCGCAGCAGAACGTATCGTCATCGGGATGCGGCGTGAACAGCAGGATAGTCTTCTTCTCGAGTTTTTCGAGTTGCACCGCTTGTGCACCCACTCTCGATGCAGCCAACAGGAGCACCGCGAAAGTAAGCGAAATTCGTAAGGTCATGAAACAATCTCCCAACGTGGCAAGGGCCTATCGTAATACAATCACTCGCAGTGCGCATTCCGATTCTCTGTCTTTTCGCAGTTTCGTTAGCGGCTGCTCCCCAATACAGCGGCGAGTTGATCTTTCCTTTGGAGCATTGGCACAACCACTCATCTTCGATCGTCGAGTTGCCGAATGGTGATTTGCTGGTCTGCTGGTTCCACGGCTCAGGCGAGCGCACGGCGGACGATGTCGTCATTCAGGCCGCCCGCTGGAACAAATCCACAGGCAAGTGGAGCCAGCCGTTCACGATTGCCGATACCCCCGGCTTTCCAGACACCAATCCCACGATGTTTATTGATTCCCGGCAGCGGCTGTTTCTGTTTTGGCCCGTCATCATCGCGCACAGATGGGAGACCGCGTTGATGAAGTACCGGATCTCGACCGATTACCAGCAGGCTTCCGGGCCGCCTCGTTGGGAGCATCAGGACAACATCATTTTGATCCCGAAGTACATCGCGGAACGCACGAAAGAGGTGCTGGGCAAAGATGCCGCGGGGAGTGGGCGTCAAGCTGAATACGCCGCCAAAATGATCGAGCGTGCAGGCGACGAGTATTTCACGCGTATGGGATGGTTCACCAGAACGCATCCACTGCAATTGCCTTCGGGACGGATTCTGGTACCCATGTACTCCGACGGGTTCTCATTCGGCATCATGGGGATCAGCGATGACGGCGGCTATACCTGGACCGCAAGCGAGCCGATCATCGGTTATGGATGCATCCAGCCCTCGGTCGTTCGCAAGAAGGACGGAACGCTGGTGGCCTACTTACGCGATAACGGTCCACCTCCGAAGCGGGCACATATCAGCTATTCAAAAAATGACGGTGTTTCGTGGACACCGGCGCGAGATACGGAAATTCCCAACCCGGGGACAAGTCTAGAGGTGATCCGGCTATCAAACGATCATTGGATCGCCGTCTACAACGATCTTGAGCAAGGCCGTTATTCGCTGCTGGCCGCTCTGTCCGATGATGAGGGAGCAACCTGGAAATGGAAGCGACATTTGGATGGCGATCCTGCGAAGAAGATCAACAGCCAGTTCCATTACCCGTCCGTGATCCAGGCGAAGGATGGGTCGATTCACATCACGTACAGCTACTTTGTGCCCACGGGCAAAGCCATTAAGCACGTGCGATTGAATGAGGATTGGATTCTTCAGGACTCAAGAATGCCCGAATGACTGCCAGGCGTTCGCGGCAGCGGTTTCTCAGTGATCCCGTAATCCGCCTTCGCTTCGCCCGCGGTCGACATGTCAGCGGCACCGGTGTGCTCCAGCACTTCTTTGGCCCGCTTCACCCAGTCGGAGTTGTCGCAGTGCACAGACAGGAGAATGCCGCCGCTTCGAATGCGCCCTTCATAGCGTTTCGCTTCATACTCCGGAATACCGACCCCGATCAACGAACCAGTCAACCCACCAACGGTACCGCCCACTCCAATGCCGCTGAGCATGGCTACGATCGGACCGGCGGCGACAAATGGCCCGATGCCCGGAATCGCAAGCGCTCCGATTCCCGCCAGCCAACCTAAGGCGCCGCCGATGATTGCGCCGGAGCTCGCTCCCGCTACCGCCCCCTCAGGGGCTTTGGTGTGCTTCTCATGAGCGAAATCTTTCGAACCGGTGTTCTCCGGAAAGAGTACTGAAATGTCGGTGTTGCGAAATCCGGCGTGCTTGAGCGCGTCAACTGCTTCGCTGACCGATACCTGATCCGCGTAGATACCAAATGCGGCTGTATTCTTACTTGACATGTTGCCTCCTCCCACCACAAAAAGTTTAAGGGCTGCCGAAGCAGCCCCAAAGTTTGAAAACTGGACAGCCGCTTTTAATAGTCCCTGCCCTTGACCGGTACTTCCCTGCCGGACCGCTCAACACCCTCTTCCACGTAGTCCGCACCACGTTCCACGTAGTCGCTTCCGCGCTCCACATAGTCTGTCGCACCTGCCGAGCGCTGCGTTGGCGTGTCGGTGGTACCGTAGTCCGCGGATGCCTCGCCTGCCGACGCGACATCTTCAGCACCGGTTTGCTCGAGTATCTGCTTGGCGCGCTTTGTCCAGTCCGGGCTATCACAATGCACAGAAAGGAGGATACCGCCTTTCTTCACTCGTCCCTCATAACGTTTGGCTTCGTATTCCGGAATTCCCATGCCGATCAGAGCCCCGGCCAGCCCACCCACGGCGCCACCAACTCCCATGCCGCCCAGCAACCCCATAATCGGACCAGCCGCGATAAACGGTCCAACGCCAGGAATAGCCAAGGCGCCAATGCCGGCAAGCCACCCTAGGGCGCCTCCGATGACGCCACCTGAAATTACGCCTGTTGTAGTTCCTTCGGGGGCCTTGGTGTCTTTATTGATAGCGAAATCCTTGCTCCCCTGATTTTCGGGGAATAGGACGGAAATATCCGTATTGCGGTAACCCGCGTTTTTCAGCGAGTCCACAGCCGCCTCGGCACCCGCTTGTGTCGTATAGATCCCAAATGCTGCAGTATTCTTGCCCGCCATGATTCCTCCTGCGATCGTGAAAGTTCCTTAGCCTTTACAGCCTTGCATTCGGTCTTCCATCCTTCGGGTGGCTATTCCTTCAATGAGTACCAACCCAATGGCGCGGCAGAGATGTTGATTCTTTACGTATTGGCCGCAATAATTACGCAGTAGCAGACTGAAGTACGATGGATAGAGAGTTTAAAACAATAACAAGAGCCAAACCATGAGCAACCAACAATTCCTGGCTGATGGATGCAAACACGAAGGGCATGCGCGCGTTGCTGAAGAGAATGCCCGCTAGCACGTCACATGGACAAGCCTGATTCTATTGACCATCGCGTTACCCAGCTGGAAGCGTCCTCGCGTAGCCGCTAAGCCCCATGGCCCTGCTATTTCAATTGCTTGTAAGCTTATTTAGAAGTTTTGGTTGAACTCTTTCCCGGCGGTCATGTTCTCCGCTTCACCCCAACAAATTGGCGGGCCGCGCCTCATAGGCTGCTGACTTGGTCTAATCTGATCAAGAGACCAAACAGGAGGTCAGATGGCTATTCTTCACGAGATTCGGATCGCGGCTCGCACTCTGCTCAAACGGCCCGGATTTACTATCATCGCGGTGCTCACTCTGGCGCTGGGCTCGGGCGCAAATACGGCTCTCTTCAGTATCGTCAATGCCGTTGAACTAAGCCGCAAGCGGCAGTTGTGAGGATCTCGTCTTCGCATTGTTGTGCGGCATGAGCCCGGCGTCCTTCTTGCGCCGGCCCATCGCGCTTCCTTTTGATCGCAAAATCTGATCTCGTC
>JBPCOQ010000025.1:0-5772 GCA_051000095.1 Bryobacteraceae bacterium
GACGTCGAAGGTACAGTGGGCCGGTGCGGGCGCTATCCAGAATACGATCCATACTGATGCCTTCCAGACGTCAGATGGCCGGGGAAAGGGCGGTTGGGCGGCAGACTGCCGTGTAGGCGCCAAGTGAAAAACGTAGGCCGTCCGATCTCGTACCGATGCGGCAAACGGCGGTGAACGAAGGTCGCCACGGAACGGCAGTGGCTCTTCAGTATGAGAATTCTCCGTTTCTGGAAGGAGGCCGATTGCCAATCGGCCTGCAGGTTAGCCAACCTGCCCCCACTTTGAGAATGTAGAAACTCCACATACACTCTCGAAAACTCTCCCGTAGTGCGAGGTAGAGTCGAGCAGGCCGTTGGCCTGCCGAGCAGGCGAAACCGCCTGCTCCACTCACTACTTTTCATCGCCTTCACGTAAACGTGCCTACTGCCTTTGCCACACGATCTTGCCCCCCAGAATCGTATACACAACCTCGGTCGACATCAACTCCGCCGGCTTAACCGAAAGAATATCCTTCGAGAGTACGACGAGATCGGCCAGCTTTCCTTCGGTAATCGATCCCTTCAAATTCTCTTCGTGGGATGCGAACGCAGGGTTAAGCGTGTACGCCTGGATAGCCTCCTGCATCGTCATGCACTGCTCCGGATGCCAGCCGTTCGGTGGATAACCGGAAAGGTTTTTCCGCGTGATCGCGTAATAAATGTTCTGGAGCGGATTGAACGGCCCCACATCCTGCTTGTTGAACAAGCCGGGCAGGTCTGAAACAATGTCCAGTTTCACTCCACTGTCGATCATGGTGCGCCAGGCGAAGGCCATCTTGGCGCGCTCCGGGCCGATTGTGCGCTCTATGGAATCCGGCTCGCTCATTAGGTGATAGGGGGTGACGTCCGCAATGAGGTGCATTCGACCGGCGCGCTTTAGATCCTCTTCCCTCGCGTATTCCACGTGGATGAGCCGAAACCTCCGGTCTCGCGGGCCATTCTTCGCCATGGCGGCTTCGTACCAGTTCAGGAGTATGTGCAGCGCCTTGTCGCCGATCACGTGAATACCGATGTCGAAGCCCGCCTTGTCCGCCGCGACGATCTCGCGTTGTTCCGTTTCCTCGTCCACGAAACGAAATGTGCGGCTGCCGGAGAACTTCGGATTATTGGCGAATGGCTCAAACATCAAACTGGCATCCGCGAAATCTTTGAGGATGCCGTACCGGATCATTTCATCTCCGGATCCCGGCCGGATTCCATTCTTCGCCAAATCGGGCCACACTGCCAGCGGCATAAAAGCATATACGCGCACGGACAGATCGCCCCCGGCCTTCAGCGAGCGGAAAATGTTCACGTCGGAATAACTTCGCTCGATGTTCGACGGGAAAACGCGTGCTTGCGAAATGGCGTCGAGCCGGGCGATGTCATGAATCGAAGTAATCCCGTACCGGTTCAGTTCCTTCATGACGCCGCGGGCGCCAATCAGCTTCTCGGCCATCGAAACGGGAGGGAGCATCTGTTCCATCTGCTCACCCGCCCTGCCGATGAGCATGCCGGTCAACTTGCCCGTGGCTGGATCTTTCTCATAGCGGCCGCCTTTCGGATCCGGAGTATTCTCTGTGACCCGGGCCAGCTTCAACGCTCTCGAGTTCGCGAAATAATTGTGATCGTAGCGCCGGAACAGCACCGGGTGGTCCGGCGCGACCGCATCCACGGCCGCAAGATCGGGCTGGTGAGGATGGAATGGCCCTTTACTCTTCTTCTCAGCGTCCCAGGCGGCGAACGCGCTCCAATCCGTAGCGGTGATCCACATGCCCTTGGGAACCCGCTGCACGGCTTCCCGCAGCCGTTTGAGTAACTCAGCCGGATCGTCGACATCGATCAAGCGGACTTCGAAAAACCACTGCGTCGCGTTCTCGAAGTGGGTATGGGCGTCGTTAAAGCCTGGCAGTACGGTCTTGCCTTGCAAGTCAATTACTCGCGTTGCGGCGCCCTTCAGGGCAAGCACTTCACTATTTGTGCCTACCCGGACGAGCTTCGATCCGCTGACGGCCACCGCCTGAGCCTGCGGCCGCATCGGGTCCACCGTCCAGACCTTGCCGTTGTACAGGACCAGGTCGGCAGGGTTCTGAAACCCGGGCGCGGCGGAAACAAACAAAGCGGCGAGGTAGACAAGCTTGTGGCACAGCCATTCTTGCCTGTGTTGGTTTTTCGAGGACACAGCACACACCAGCATACTGAGGCAGGTTTGCCGGCGCTCACCAGATCAGCTTCAACGCGAGCTGCATCTGCCGCGAGGTGGTGGAAGTGGAGGTGATCACTCCCGCGGCCGCGATTGGCGCTCCCTTCGCGCTAAACAGCTTGTTGTTCGGAATCGGAGGCTGGAAATTCGCCCGGTTCACCAAATTGAAGGCCTCTGCCCGGAATTGCAGCCGGCTATTTTCGGAGATGAAAGGCAGGGCGAAATTCCTGGTGATTGAAGCGTCCAACTCCGCCAATCCAGGGCCAACCAATGAATTGCGACCGGCATTCCCCAACAGATTGGCCGGGACCGGGAAACTGTAGCACGCCGTGTTGATGTAGTGGGTGGGTTGTCCCGCATTCACCAGGTTCGTGCACGCCGGGCCAACCACTCGATTCGGAACGTCAAAGGTTCCACCGCTGTTCTGGCCGGTCGCATCGCCGCTGATCAAGGGAGTGAACGGAAGCCCATCGCTCGCCTGGAACACGCCACCAAGCTGCCAGCCGTTCGTCAAAGCTTTCACCGCTGCTGGAGCCGTTTGGGTCTTGGGCAGTTCCCAGAGCCCGGTAATCACAAGAATTCGTCCGACGTTGAAATCGGATGGCCCGCGATTCAGCCTGCGGTCAAGGAACAGCGTCGACACGGAATTTTGGAAGCTCGTTGGAAAGCTACTGGAAGAATAGCCGTCGATGCTTTTCGACCAGGTGAACGAGCCTTGCGCTTGAAAGCCATGGCTGAATCGCTTCTGAATCCTGGTCTGAAGGCTATGGTAGAAGGAATTATCGCCCCAAGTCAGTTGCCGGATTCCTCCAAATGCAGGATTAATTTTGGTTCCACTTCCAATCGGCGTGGGCCACAGAAAACCTTGCGGCGTGCGCGTAGGCGGAACGATATCGACGTCATTGCCGATCGCCGCCATGTGGACGCCGCGAGAACCGGCGTAAGCGGCGAGCAGCGTCAAATTGGACATGATCGAACGCTGAATACTGCCATTCCACTGCATCACATAGTTGCGGCTGGGTGTGTATTCAATGCTGGGAGCGCGCAACGGGGCGGGTTTGCCACTAAGCAGAAACGCGTAACCGCCGTTCGGAAAAGATCCGGCTGACAGGCCGCCGATCTGTGCCAGGCTCGAAAATGGAGCGGAGTACGAATCGAGCAATCCATACTCGTAGATCAAAGGCAGGATATCGAAAATACCAAACCCGGCTCGCAGTGAGGTTTTACCAGTCCGGAAAGGATCCCACACCAGGCCCACCCGCGGCTCAAAATTCAAGTGAGTCGGATTCTGAAAAAGCGGTTTGCCTGGGTTGAGATCGGTACTGCCGATCTCCCGAAGATTCGAAATCCTGCCATGCTGCTCCACCGGAACGCTGGACGCCTCGTAGCGGAGCCCCAGATTGAGGCTCAGGTTATCCCGCAACCGCCAATCGTCCTGGAAGTACAGTCCGAATACATTCTGCCGGAAGCCACGCTCAGGGAATCCCGTTCCGGTGGGCACGCCGCTCGTCTGTCCCGGCGCATACGAGAGGTCCGCATAAAAGATGTTCGGTTTATTGACGAGAAAGTCGGAAAGCGTGTTGAAATCATACTCGCCGTTTGGAACCGATGCCACCTGCATATTGCTCATATAACGCACAAAGTTGAACCCCGCTTTCATGGAGTGCGCCTTTTTCTGGATGCTGAGATCGTTGTAAAGCTGGTAAGTGGTGTACCAGAAATTGGTGGTGGCAAGGCCGTTCAGGCCTCCGCTATACGTGGTAATTCCGGGTACTGAAAGGAACGGCGCCGCGCGGCCAGGCAGAACGCCAAGCGATGGATCGTCCGCCGCGGGATTATTGCCCGGAGAAGAAACTAAGGCGTGCGCGGTTACACGATTCACGCCCACGCGGAACACGTTCAGCAGGGTGGGGCTGAAGATATGCGTCTCGTGGATCGACCCGGTATTGCGCCGCAATGCGCTGTTCACAAATGTCGAGTTCAACGAATCCGGAACCTGGGTGTTTCCGTCGTCGATCGAGTACGTTCCGGCAATATTATCGCTCGATGAAATCAGGTGATCCACTTTGAGCGAGCCGAAATTCTCGCTGGACGGACTTTTCGCGGTGAAGCTATAAAGGCCCGTATCTCCGGCGCCCAGAAGACCGGCATTCGATTGCGGCCAGAGGGCGAGAAAAGGTATCACTGCCGGACTGACCGTGACCACGCCGGTCGAAAGCCTTCCGGCTCGCGCGGCCGCCGAGGGTACCGTCGCCAGTGAGGTCGTCGTCAATGCTTGCCGCAATCCTTCGTAGTTGCCGAAGATAAAAGTCCGATCGCGGCGGATGGGCCCACCGGCTGCGGCTCCAAACTGGTTCCTGCGGAAGGGAGGTTTCTGCGCGTCAAAAAAATTGCGCGCGTCCAGTTTGTCGTTGCGGAGAAATTCATAGGCATCGCCATGCAATTGGTTGGTGCCGGAACGAGTCACGGCGTTAATAACGCCGCCGGAAGTCTGCCCATAGGAAGAGTTGTAATTGGAAGTGAGAACCGAGAACTCCTCTATCGCATCCACGCCCAGCGTGAGACCAGTCACGCTGCCCGGCGTTGCATTCCCGTAGTCGTTCTGGCTGATGCCGTCGAGGAAATAATTATTCTGAGTCGGACGTCCTCCATTGATGCTGAGCTCGGTGCCGAAACCACGGCTCCCCCGGTTGGAAGAACTGCCGTTTAAAGTGTTCTGGGTTCGGACGGCAGCGACTCCGGGCTGAAGTGTAGCCAACTGGGTCCAGTCGCGGCCGTTCAGGGGCAGCTCGCGGGTCGTTCTCGAGTCCTCAACTCCTCCAAGGCTGGAGCTCGCCAGTTCAATCGCTGGGGCGGCGCTGGTCACCTCGATCGTTGAATTAACTTGCGCCGTGGTAAGTTCCACGTTGAGCACTTGCTGCGCCCCAACGGTGAGGACAATGTTGGTTCGGTGCTGCGTGGCGAAGCCTGGAGCCGAGATCGTCACCTCATACGTTGACGGCTGCAGATCCGGAAGGCTGAACAGGCCGGACGCGTTTGACTTCGTGGTACGGACCACCCCGGTCTCCACATTCCGCACGGAAATTGCCGCATCGGGGATTACCGCGCCTGTCGGATCCTGGATGGTGCCTTGCAGTTGGCCGGCCGTGGTTTGTCCATGCATTGCGAGCGGAACGAGGACCGCGAGCGCGGCCAACAAGATCATGGCGGTGAATCTGATTTCCCGGGTGCGGGTAACATTCATCATCGGAAGCTCCCAAAACAGAACCTTGCGATAATTCAGCAAGGATTATCGCAAGCTTACCGGAATCGCGCCGGGTTGTCAATCTTCGCCGTGGGGCAGGGCAGGAACTTCGCACGACGGCTTGATTCTCGGAACCCGCATTGCGATCCGCCAGGACGTAGCCGGCATAGCGGGCCGAAATCGTCGCAAGTGAGAGCAGAAACGGTCCAATGCGGTTCGAGGATCTGCCAGGAAGCATCCCGGTGCGAAACAGGGACAAGTGAGAGCGGCCGCTGGCCACAATGCGAGCGGAGAGTTACTGCCTCAAA
>JBPCOQ010000241.1:0-12283 GCA_051000095.1 Bryobacteraceae bacterium
AGTCGCGGCAAAAGGTTCAGGCGCTTGTCGGTCTGCCGCAGCAGAAACGCGCCTCCGTCGGAACTGATCCTGCCGCCGTCGAATCGCGCCACGATCTCTCGTGAACCGCAGGCTTCAAATCCGAATCCGGATTGGGTACACTCTGTCATAGCGAAGGCCGTCCTCTTTTTGGCGTTAACTGCTGTCTGGAAACTCAGTTATGCCATGAATGGCGGCCTTTTGCCAATAGCTGGTGAGAAATACGGGCTAGGGCTCCAATGCAATGGTCGCGGTGTTCGATGCGACTCCGCCGATCGTTAACACTACTTTGACCGCGGACCCGCCGGCTGCCGCGTCCGGCACCTTGGCATTGACCTGATACAGGCCTACGAAGCCGGGCGCCAGGCCGGAGAAAGATACCGGTGCATCGACGCCTCCGATTGTTACCGTGGCCGGAGTCAATGTCGTCGCGAGCGGACTGTCGGGCGACGGAGCGCCGAGTAGCGGACGGTTTTTCACGTCGCCTAGTCCCGTGCTATAAAGCGAAATTGTCTCACCCTTCCTGGCTGGCCGCGAGCCTGGAAAGGCGCCCACGGGAGCCGCGACCGAAGCCGTGCCCGCAATCAGCGCGGAAGCTTGCCCGGTTCCTTGTGAATTGCTGGTGAACAAGGCTGGAGCAAAGGGAACCAGCGTGACCATGATCGTGGTGCTGAATGTTCCTTGGGTAATCACGAGCGGCTCCGGAGTTGGCTTGGTTATCGTAGACGGCAGTGGCACCTGGAAGTTGACTTGGCCCGGTGAGACGAAGAACAACGGAACCGGAGTGTTACCTAGGTTCAGTGACAAGCCGCCGAGTGAGAACGGCAAAGGCGGAGCCACATCGGAAACGGACGTTCCACCGGCGAGATTGATGCCAAAAAGAGTAGCAATGCTGCGGGGGGCCAGCGCGCTTCCGCCGGTGGGATTCGCCGCGCTGACGAACGCTTCCGGTTTTGAGACCGGGGCTGGGCCAATGCTGAAGTTCAGCGGGTTCGATAATCCGCCGCCTCGCGAAGCGAGGAAAACCGAAACAGTGGCGTGGCCCACCGCCGCGACATCGCTGGCCGGAATTTGAGCCGAAAGGTGTGTGCTATCCACGAAGGTAGTGGGACGATCCGTTCCGTTCCAGCGCGCCACCGCGCCCGGTACGAAACCGGAGCCGGTCAAGGTAATGGTGAGACTTGCTGCCCCCGCATTGGCAGTTGCCGGTGAAACTGCGGAGAGCGCCGGATGCAGCGATGCAGACTGGAGCGGCACGGCGATGTCCCACACGCTGCGCCCATGCGTGGCGGCCCGTAGAATCCGGCTTTGCCGGTGTAGAACAAGCGAGCTGACCACAACCCTCGGAAGGAACGATCCTACGCTGGACCAGGTCCCGCCTCCGCTGTTCGTCACCATGACTCCGGCATCGGTTGCCAGGTACAGTGTGTCGGGAACATCGGGGTCGACGACGATGTCGTTCGCGGGGATGTCCGGAAGATTGCCGTTGATGGCGGTCCAGCTTGCGCCGCGATCAGTGGTGCGGAAGACATGCCCCAAGCCGTCGCCGTTGATCGAAAAACCGGAGAAGGTGGCGTAAGCGGTGGCCGAATCGGTGGGATCCACGGCGATCTGAGTCACAGCTCTGCGGGGAAGTCCTGTGCTTCTGATGCTCCAGGTTGCACCGGTGCCCTCTGAAGCGTTCTCAGTAACCTGAATTCGGCCATCCGAAGCGCCTGCATAGAGAACCTTGGAGTCGCTCGGAGCGATCGCGATGGTCTTGATCGAGCCACCTGTGCCCCGTGTCAGATCGGGCGATATGGGCACCCAGCGGCCCGCGCCATCCCTGGTCTGCCACACGCGGAATGTCCCGAAATACAGCGTTTGTGGATTGGACGGATCGAGCACCAGGGGAGCGATGAACTGGGTAGTGTCAGTTTGATCGAGACCGTAGATACTCCGGAAGAATGTGTTGCCGCCATCCAGAGTCTTGTTGATGCTAATCTTCTGACAAGCTCCGTACAAATTAGTTGGAACGGCAGGGTCGATCGCTGCCCAACTTCCGTCACCGCAGGCGATGTTCTCCCAGCTTGGGTTTCCGGTATAACGCTGCGTGCCGTTGTCCTGCGTGCCGCCCAGCGCGAAATCCGGACGAAGCGGGTCCAGGCTCATGCCCGGATAGAACTGCGTGATCGCCAACTGGTCGTTGAGCGTGGTCCAGTTGACGATAGTGTTGCCGGCATTGGTAGTGCTGTACACACCGCCATCGTTCCCGATATAGATCCTGGTACCGTCGGGCGTAAAGGCAAACGCGTGCTGATCGACGTGAATCTGCGTGTTGTTCGGACCAGTTGGCGGAAGGATTTGCCAAGTAGCGCCCCCGTCCCGAGTTCGATAAATGCCCAGCGCTCCGGCGAACAGGAGATCCGGGTCCTGCGGGCTGACAGCCAGGACATTGCTGTACCAAAGCAGGTCGCCAAAAGCCGCTGCGGGAGCGTTGGACAGTTGGTTCCAAGTGCCCCCGCTGTCCGTGGATTTCCAGATTCCCAACAGTGGTCCACGTCCGGAGTTGGCGATGGTGGAGGAGTCCTGAATTGCAACATAGAGCGTGGACGGATTGGAGGGAGCGAGAGCCATGGCGATGCGGCCTACATTTGAGCTTGGAATCGCATTGGTTCCGGAGCCGCCGGATAACTTCCACGTGAGGCCGGCGTCGGTGGATTTGTAGACGCCATTGGCCGAGCTTCCGCCGGTGCTGCCGAGAGCCGCATACACCGTGTTGGGAGTTACCGGATCGAAAACCAGCGAGGTGCCGGCCGCAAAGCCGGAGCCGGCGGTCCCGAGCACGCGCGACCAGTTGGAAGCTCCATCGATCGAGCGCCATACACCCGACGCCGTGGTGCATAAGACGATCTGGCCGTTGGTAGGATGGACCGCGATTGTTCCGATCATGGCGCGCAGGAACGGGCCGACAATATTTTTCCAGCTTGCGCCGCCGTCAGTAGATTTTAGGATTCCGGCGCCGTAGTAGCTGTCTCCAGCGAAGTTCTCTTCGCCCGTGCCGGCGTAAACTATGTCGGGATTCGACGGATCCAAGGCGATGGATCCGTTCGCTAGCGATGGTTGATCGTCAGTAAGAGGGGTCCACGTGTTTCCGCCATCCGTGGTTTTCCACACGCCGCCTTCCGCCGCGCCGATGTAAACCGTGTTGTTGTCGCGCGGATCGATTGCGATCGCATTCACGCGGCCGGCGGTGACATACGCAGTGCCTTGGTCAGTTGGCCTGGGACCGATCGGTACCCAGTTGGCAGCATCGGTGGTGGCAGCGCGCAGCTTGGGGCGTGCGCGATCCATTTGATCGAGAGCTTGAATGGCTTTCAACCGCGCGCCGGTTGGAATCTGGCCGAGCGGATAGGCGCGCTGTTCATAGAACCAGCGCTCGCGTTCCGCTTGCTGCTCATCGGGCTCCCGCTCACGGGTTTGCGCGAGCGCTACGGAGCTGAAGATAACGAGAATACAGAAGAACGTAGCACAGGCATTCTTGCCTGTGTTGTTCTGAGACGACACAGCACACCAGGCCTGTACTGCCGGAGACGGAATTGTCACGGCTTGTCCTCTAGGCGCTGCACGCGCTTACCGAGTTCCGCTAGTGTGCGGAAGAACTCTTTGAGATCGGATTGGATCATATCGAGTTGCTTTTCGACGCGGTCGAGGCGCATGCTGTTTTGACCCGGGCGACGATGGCGACTCGAGCCGTGGCCGATGCGCTAACGATCGCGGTAGTGAGGTTGGGGTCCACGTTTACGTGCGCAAGCGCATTTGTGCCGCCACTCCATTCTAACGTGGCTGAGTGGGGCGTGCGGTTTCGCCTGCCCGGCGGTTCTTCGGCCAGCTAGACATGCATCCACCCTTTACAATAATCGAAGGGCCCTCCTTCAAAAAACATATGCGCGTTCCCATCTCGAAATTTCTCTATCCTCTTCTCGTCACTCTCGCGCTCCTGTTCTCCATCGCCAATCTCCCGGCCCAAGCCGTCGCCACCGCCGAGGCAACGGGTCAGGTCTCCGATCCAACCGGCAGCGCCATCGCGGGCGCAGCCGTGAAGATGATCGAAACCGCAAAAGGCGTGTCTCACGATACGACAACCGATTCCGCGGGCCGCTACACATTGCCAAACTTGGCTGTAGGCGCTTACCGCCTGGAAGCCTCGGCTCCCGGATTCAAGACCTTCGTCCAATCCGGCATCCAACTCCAGGTCAACAATCACGTCCAGCTCAACGTGAGCTTGCAAATCGGCGGCGTCGCCGAAACCGTGGAAGTCACCGCGGGCGCCAACCTGGTCGAGACCCAGCAAAATGCGATCTCCCAGGTCATCGATGAGAAGCGCATCGTCGATCTCCCACTGAATGGCCGCCAGCCTACGCAGCTTATCCTCATCTCCGGCGCGGCGGTCGTCGCCCCCGCCGGCGACTTGACCGGGAGCAAGAATTACCCCAGTTCCATCACCATCTCCGTCGCCGGCGGCCAGGCCAATGCCACAAACTATCTCCTGGACGGAGGCGACAATCTCGATACTTTTTCAAATGTAAACCTGCCTTTTCCTTTCCCTGACGCTCTGCAGGAATTCAGTATTGAGACCAGCGCTCTGCCCGCCCGAAACGGTACCCAACCCGGAGGCCTCGTCAACATCGTCACAAAGTCGGGATCGAATGCCTGGCACGGCGATCTGTTTGAGTTTCTGCGCAATGGCGACGTGAACGCGCGCAACTTCTTCGCGCCTACTCACGACAGCCTCAAACGCAATCAGTTCGGCGGCACTTTAGGCGGCCGTATTCTCCGCGACAAGCTTTTCTTTTTTGCCGGATATCAAGGTACTCGCAACCGCTCGAATCCGCCGCAATCCATCGCGACCGTTCCCACCGCCGCCGCCTTGGCCGGCAATTTCAGCGCGCTCGAATCCGCCGCTTGCCAGTCCAATCATCAAACCCGCACCATCAAGAACCCCTACACCGGCCAGGTGTTCGCCGGCGCCCAGGTTCCTGTCAGTCTATTCAATCCCGCCGCTCTCAAGCTCCTCGGCTATCTGCCGCAATCCAGCAGCCCCTGCGGTACCGTCACGTTCGGGATCCCGCAAACAGGCGATGAAGATCAGGAAGTGGGACGTATCGATTTCGTGCGCAGCGACAAGCACTCCATCTTTGGACGGTATTTCATCACGGACTATCGCAACCCTGGCAACTGGGATCCGCGCGATATCCTAGTCACCTCGAGCGCCGGCAATCTGGAGCGGGCTCAATCCATTACTATCGGCGACACCTACACGTGGAATCCGAACGTGCTGAATTCATTGCACGTCACATTCACTCGCCGCCGGGACAACCGAGGCCCGAACGCGCAGTTTATTAATGCCAACACCCTCGGCGTGAACATCTTCACGAATGTGCCCAACGATCTGCGCCTTAGCGCTGGCAGCGGCTCCAGCGGCTTCGCCGTAGGCTGCGGCACCTGCTCGCCCGGCCACTTCAACGTCAACACATTTCAGGAAGCGGACGACATCGATATCATCCGCGGCAAGCACCATATGGCCTTCGGCGTCGACGTGATACGCACCCAGAACAATCTGTTATCCGGCTACATCCAGAATGGCAACTTCGCTTTCAGCGGCCAGGCCAGTGGCGACCCGATCCTCGATTTCCTCACTGGCAGTTTGAGCCAATTCCAGCAGAGCCGCCCGCAACTGGTATCCATGCGTGAAACCATACTCGGTGTTTATGCGCAGGACAGCATCCATCTCACACCGCGGCTGGTTATCAATGCCGGGCTACGCTGGGAGCCAATGCTGTTTCCGGCGGACCTGTTTCATCGCGGCAGCACTTTTTCTCTAGCCAATTTCGTCGCGGGCGTGCACAGCCAGGTCTACACCAACGCGCCCGCGGGTTCTCTCTATTTCGGCGACCCGGGCGTGACCTCCACCTTTACGCACAATCGCTGGAACAACTTCTCGCCGCGCCTCGGCTTGGTGTGGGATCCAAACGGTGACGGCAAGCAGACCATTCGCGTGGGCGCCGGTATCATGTACGACTCGGCCGAAGTCTATCTGGCCCAACATCTGACATCCAATCCGCCCGTGGTCAATGAGCTCGATTTCACCATCGGCGCGCCCGGCGGCTTCAGTAATCCCTGGACCACCGGATACAACTATCCCGGCGGCAATCCATTTCCCGGCGCCGTTCCGCCCCCGCGCGACACGCCCTTCCCGGTCCAGGGCCTCTACACGGTTCTTCCTCAGAACCTGCATACCACGTCAGTCACACAGTGGAACGCCAGCTATCAACGGCAGTTCTCGAAAGATTGGCTGGCTTCCGTCAGCTATCTCGGTAACAAGACCACCCATCTCTATTCCGCGCAAGAACTGAATCCCGGAATCTACACGCCCGGCGAGACCAGCGTCACTTTTCGCAACCGGCTGCTCTACAAACTGAATCCCGGTCAGGGACAGTTCTATGGAAATGTGAGCATACTCGACGACGGAGCCAATGCCTCTTATAACGCCATGCTGGCATCGTTGCAGCATCGGTTTAGTCGCGGCTTCACTCTGCTCACCAACTACACCTGGTCGCACTGCATCAGCGATTACGACTTCACCACCGATCTGAATGGAACCGGTTTCCTGAATCCGTATAACCTCGCGATGGATCGCGGAAATTGCAATTTCGACATCCGCCACATCTTCAATGCGTCCATCGTTGCGATCAGTCCCACCAAGGGCAGGTTTTTCAAAAACTGGCAGATCGCTCCCCTGATGCGTGCCCAGAGTGGAGCGCCCATCAACATCACTACCGGCCGCGATAACTCGCTGATGGGTACCAATACCGTTACGAATGCAGACCGGCCGAACCTGGTATCCAGCAATATCTATAACTCGAATTGGGGGCCGACGCTGCAGTACCTCAACCCGTTAGCCTTTGCTCAAAATGCGCCGGGCACTTTCGGTAGTCTGGGGCGGAATGTTGTCCGTGGTCCGGGCCTGCTCTCCTTCGATGTGTCAGCGGACCGGATTTTCAGCCTGACGGAGAGATGGCGGCTTGATGTTCGCGTGGACGCATTCAACGTGATCAATCACACCAACTTCAGCGCGCCGTCACAAATCGGAGTCCAGATCCCGGGAATCGCCACGGGGCTCAGCTCCGTATTGAACTCAACTACATTCGGCCGCATCACAACGGCAGGCGACCCCAGAATCCTCCAGTTCTCGATGAAGCTGCTCTTTTAATTACTCATGCCCAAAACTCTACTGACTGACCGAGCCGCGACCGCCACGGAGCGGTCTTCCCACGGCCTGCTAGATCGCCGCACTTGGCTAAAACTATTTCCACTCCTCGCATCAGCCACCGCATCAGCTCAACAACCAACTTCCCCCCCAACTCCGCCACGCATCGACCAACCAACCTTGCATCTCGCCCTCAAGCTGGCCGGTCTCGAATTCACCGGCGAGCAGGAAGCGATGATGCTCCCGGATGTCAATCGCAACCTCGACCAGTACGAAGCCCTGCGTAAGATTGACGTGCCGCTCGACACCGAGCCGGCGGTCCGCTTTTATCCCACGGCGCCGAACCCCGGCAAAGCCAAATTCGCCCCCACGCGCGTGAAAGCGGCCAAGCCGCCGCCCTCGATCGAAGACCTGGCATTCGAGCCGGTCACTCGCCTCGCGCCTCTAGTGAAAGCGCGCCGCATCTCTTCTACGGATCTCACGAAGATGTACATGGCGCGGCTGAAGAAGTATTCACCCAAGCTGAATTGCGTGATTACGTTCACCGACGACCTGGCGCTTGAGCAGGCCGCTCGCGCCGATTCCGAGATTCGCCATGGCCACTATCGAGGTCCGCTGCACGGCATCCCATGGGGCGCTAAGGATCTGTTCGCCACCAAAGGCGTCAAGACAACCTGGGGCGCCGAGCCATACCAGAACCAGGTCTTCGACTATGATTCCGCGGTGGTGGAGCGCCTCGAAAAAGCCGGCGCCGTGTTGCTCGCAAAGTTATCCATGGGCGCTCTGGCGCAAGGCGGCTTGTGGTTCGGCGGCATGACCAAGACGCCGTGGAATCTGGAGCAGACCTCGAGCGGATCCTCGGCAGGCTCAGCCGCCGCAACTTCAGCCGGACTCACCGGCTTTGCGCTCGGCACCGAGACTCTGGGCTCGATCGTGTCGCCGTCCACGCGCTGCGGCGTCGTCGGGCTTCGTCCCACCTACGGCCGGGTCAGCCGCTTCGGCGCCATGGGTTTGAGCTGGACCATGGACAAAGTCGGCCCGATCTGCCGTTCGGTAGAAGATTGCGCGCTGGTGCTTAACGCGATTCGCGGGCCGGACAACCGCGATCTGGCTGCCGTCGATGCGCCATTGGAGTGGCAACCCAAGCTGGGGCTCGCCAATTTGCGGATCGGCGTGCTTCAGTCCGATTTCGATCGCGTTCGCGGCGATAACAAAGCTGTCTACGATCAGGCGCTATCGGACTTGCGAACCGCGGGCGCGAAGCTGGAGCCGGTCTCTCTGCCCACCTTCAATACAGGCGCCCTGCGAGTGATCCTGAATTCCGAGGCCGCGGCCGCCTTCGATGACCTGACTCGCAGCGGAGGCGTGAATCAACTCAAAGGCCAGGCCGCGAACGACTGGCCCAATTCGTTTCGTGTCGCGCGCGTCATCCCCGCGGTCGAATACATTCGGGCCCAACGCGCCCGCACGCTGCTGATTCGCGAAATGGACAAGTTCATGTCCAACTGGGACGTCCTGGTCTCGCCTTCATTCAGCGGGAGCCTACTGGTTACGAATCTGACCGGCCATCCGCAGATCGTCGTGCCTTGCGGATTCCCAAACAACAACCCCGTCGGCCTGCTGTTCACGGGCAAGCTCTATCAGGAAGGCACTCCCATGCGCGCGGCCTTGGCGTACGAGCAGGCAACCAAATGGCACACCATGCATCCCAAGGTCGACTGGAGTTGATGTGGTACATGCTTTAGCGGGAGCGACGGGTTCGTCACAAGTATCGGAAACTGAGTGGAGTGGGCGTTTCGCCCGCCCTTCGGCATTGCTTTGCCCCTGGGCAGGCAAATTGCCTGCCGCACTCAGAATCAACCACTTAGTGGTGGGGTTCTGGAAAGCTTGTACCCTCCTCTTCGCTGCCACCCTGGTTGCGGCAACGGTCTCCAAGCCCAGCCCGCTGCCGGGCATGCCCCCGGTTCTTCACCCCTTCGATATCTATTCCGAAGACCACGCCGGAAAGCTGAGTCCGGTGGTGCGCGATTTTCCGCCGCGCGTGTATGTGCCCAATAGTGGCAGCAACACCGTGGACGTGATCGACCCCAAGACCTACAAAGTCGTCGATCATTTTGCGGTCGGCCGCCAGCCGCAACACGTCGTGCCGTCCTATGACCTGACGTCCCTGTGGGTGTTGAACGATCTCGGGGACAGCATCACGCACGTGGATCCACTGACCGGCCGGAAAGGCGATACCTGGGCGGTGGAGGATCCCTACAACTTGTACTTCACGCCCGATGGCAAGTATGCAATCGTGGTCGCGGAGCGCAAAAAGCGGCTGGACTTCCGCGATCCGAAGACCTGGAGGCTCGACTATTCGCTCCAGCTTCCCTGCCGCGGCGTGGACCACATGGACTTCTCCGCCAACGGCCGCTATCTCATCGCGAGCTGCGAATTTTCAGGCGACATGGTCAAAGTGGACGTGGCCGAGCGCCGGCTTCTGGGCACCCTCCCCATTCGCAAAGGAGGCATGCCGCAGGACGTAAAGACCTCGCCCGATGGCAAAGTGTTCTACGTGGCGGACATGATGTCGGACGGCGTCTGGATGGTGGATGGAGACCGCTTTGAAAAGACCGGCTTCATCCCGACCGGGCACGGCGCGCATGGACTTTACGCCAGCCGCGATTCAAAGGTCCTATACGTCTCAAACCGCGGCGAGGGCAGCGTGAGTGTGATCGACTTCGCCACTCGCAAGGTAATCCACAAGTGGCAACTCCCCGGCGGCGGCAGCCCGGACATGGGCGGCGTTTCGGCGAATGGAAAAGTCCTATGGCTAGCGGGCCGATATAACCACGAAGTTTACGCGATCGACACCGCAGACGGCCATCTGCTGGCCCGCATCCCGGTAGGAAAAGGCCCGCACGGCTTGTGTGTATATCCGCAGCCAGGCCGCTATTCCCTGGGCCACACCGGAGTCTTCAGGTAATGGTCTGGGCGCTACTGCAGGGACATCTGCACTACTTCAAACGTAAACCGCTCCGGTGGCAGGCACGAGACAGGGGCCGGGCTCATATGGGACCACGTTTGGTACGCGGTATTCGCAACTGACGAGTTTAAATAGAACAGAAACTGATTCGAGAAGCACGCGATCGGTGGAGGCTGACGGAAGGTGAGCCGCAGTCCTACCGCCTTCTCGATATCGATGCCCTTCTCGGATACGTGCTTGTCTTCGAGTAGCGTCACAAAACTGCTTCGGCCGGCATGGGGCCATACGTCGTTGCGCAGCAGGTTGCGCAACTCCAGGCGGGCGCCGAAAGTGATCTCGCATTGGCGGATCCAATCCAGGATGCTGTCGCCCCACCGCCAATGCTTCATCAGGCCCAAGTACTGATCCACCAGATTCATCGCCAGGTCCATCTTGCGCCGGTCGAGATCCTCGTCGGACGCGAGCATGTCTTCGGTCTCGACAATATTGCTGGCCATGTTGACCACGCGCTCCATGCGCTTGTGCTCCGGCGCCCCATGCACCAGCAGCGGCGGAAGCTCATGCGTTTTGCCGCCCGGCACCTCAAGAAATCTTCGATCGCCCAGGATGTCCATCGGTCGCCTCACCTCAACAAGACGCTATGTAGAACTTCGCCGTTTCCAAAGCGCATCGAGCCTGTTAACTCAGCGCTATGAATAAGAACAATTTTGCCGGAATTGTTCTCGCTTGTAAATAGTAAAGTGGTTTCTGCAGGTTCTTCGTTTCATCGCGCAAGTCCCGGCGGCAAAGTACTAGTAGAAAGCCGAGGCGAATGTTTGTCTAGCCGGTGACAGCGTTTGCATCCAGTTCTTCACGCGCCTGGCATATTCCGGACGGGAATTATAGGTCGTCAGGATTTGGTCCAATTGCTTGTGGCGATAGAGCTGGGACGTCCCCAGCCGGGAAGCCACAGCGTGAATACCGGCCTGAATGGAAGCGAAATGTTGATGACCGGAGTCCCATCCGAACACGTTCCTGTTCCTGTAGCTTTTTCCGCCGCCCGATTCCATCATGGAGATGCTGGGGAGCAGCCGCCAATCCAGGTTATTTTCGTCGGCGGCCAGAACGAAGTCTGCCGCATACTTGCTTAAAGGGCAGTGGTAGCGTTCAAAAAATTTCCTTAATCGAACCAGCCTGGAGTCCTCTTGGGCCAGCGAGCTCGCTGCTCGATGTTCCAGGCTAAATGCAAGCGGCGTGCTCAGCAGCCCTGCAAACATAACCATTTTTTTCACTGGAATTCACCTCTTTCATTGGAGATTTTCACCTCTAGATGCGGTGAAAGGAACTATTTACAAATGAGCAACTTAGAAGGTTAGTAGATCAGTGATTCATGAACCCAGTGTACCAGATCAACTCTGTGAGGCGCGGAACGTCACCCGCTCGAACCCGAGCGGCCGCAGGAGCGCCCGGATTGCCCCCTGGGCGTTGAGCTGGGCATCCAACAAGATTCCCATATCGAGGGCTTCCTGCTTTACTGCATCCAGAGCCGAGAGGCGGGCCTTCTTCTCCAAGTCAACATCGTACGGTACCCAAGGGGTCCACCATGTTTTGCTCCGGTCCCAGACCCTGGTATTCTTCTCGTAGAATTCCACATGCAGGATTTTCGCCTTGGGCAGCTTAATATCGACGTGACTATCGGCCATACGGATATCCCCGTCCTTGAGTTCTGTAAGATCGATACCGGCGTGCACTCGCGCCTGCACAATGATCAGGATCGACTCGGAGCCAACTGGGATCTTATTCTCGGTGAGACCGGTTACCTTCTCGATGCTGTAGCGGATGGTAACCAACTCGCGCAACTGGCGGATTTCGCGCAGGATGCCAGGCGGACCGGCAATTCGTGCAAACTCTTTTTGCCACGGACGGCTAACCCAAATTAGAACTAGTACATCGTACAAATAGTTCTTTATAATAAGAGAGTTTTTCTGATATGCTTAAGCATGTCGCGAATGGCTGCTCCGGTTCTGTTCGACTCCGATACGCAAGTCACATTGAAGAGACTAGTCCAA
>JBPCOQ010000004.1:0-17681 GCA_051000095.1 Bryobacteraceae bacterium
GGAATCCCATGGGCGGCTACGCTCCTTTATTGTATCTAGTTATACAACTAGATACCACAAGGCACGCCTGATTGCAACATGAAGCATCAAAAATGGTTTTTATCTAGTGAAAAGCCAAAGTCCAGGGCGTCGAGATGAGTCTCGACGCGGCACGCACGAGTGCGTGCGCCACCTCGTCTCAGACAGTCTGTGCGGTGTCCGCTGTGACGCACGCTCTCTGGCGTGCCGAGTCCACACTCTTGTGGACTCTTGTGCTTCAACCCTGGGTAGAAATGCAGGTTAAGCGCTGCCGGGTTGTCACTTGAGAACGCGCTGATAATCCTGGGAGGCGTGAATCACCCTAACGACGACGCGAGCCACGGTTACGTGCGCAAGCGCATCTACGCGCGTCGCTGTGATTTGGCTTGGACCTCGGCGAGCGCTTCCTGCTCAATGCGGTTCCCACTCCTCTTCGGTGAGTTCGATGTGGCCGCCACTTTCGGCGGCTTCCCGCAACAGCGCTTCGGTGTGGTTAATCTCGGCAGTCTCGTCTTGCACGAGCCGCGCTAGATAGGCATCAACACTAACGCCTTCCTCCTCCGCGCGGACGCGGAGCCTGGCTTCGGGCTCTGGGTGGACAGTAATACTCATCGTCGGTCTGCGCGCTAGCCCCTGCACAGGCTCGATTTCATGCGCAAGCGCATTCCTGCCTCTGTTCAGCTTGCTTCTCTATTTCTGCTTCGCGATAATCTTGTCCGCGATCTTATCGTAGACAGCTTGTGTCAGGATGCCCTTCGAGACGAGCTGGGTTTTATTTGCATAAGGCCGGCCTTTGATGATTGCCGCTCCGCGCGCTTTACCGATTCCAGGGAGAGCATCCAGATCCGCGGCGGAAGCGGAGTTGATATCCACGACCTTCGCATCATCAGCGGGCTTCTTGGCGCTAGCTGCTGTCTTCGCCTTCTGATTCGCGGCGGCGCCCGCTTCGGCCAGCGGGCCGACCGTCAAGCAGACCGCGGCCAGCATCGGAACAAGCCATCTTAGTGATTTCACAGTTCCTCCTCCAGAAGGAAATTGTATCATTGGAGCGCTTCCAACGCTGCTCTCGCCGTGTTGCAGTGAATGGTCACGGTATCGTTGATGTCGCGGGCGTAGCCTCCCGCGAGCACCACGGCAACGGGTACGTTGTGTGCTTTTGCTGTCTCAAACACCAGCCGGTCTCGCTGTTGCAGTCCTGGAATCGTGAGCGCCAGCCCGCCGAGCTGGTCCTGCTGGTATGGATCTGCGCCAGCCAGGTAGAACACAATCTCCGGCTGAAAGCCCTGCATGGCCACACGGCAGGCCTGTCCCAGGCGCGCCAGATATCGCTCGTCGCCAACGCCATTCTTTAGGTGAATGTCGATGACCGATGGCGGCTTCTCGGATGGATAGTTATTGAATTGATGAATGGAAAACGTGAGCACGCTGCTGTCGCCGGCGAAGATCGCCGCAGTTCCGTTGCCATGGTGCACATCGCAGTCGAGCACCATGGCTCGCTGGATCCGCTTTTCGTGTTGGAGTGTCCGAATCGCGATCGCGACGTCATTGATCGCGCAAAAACCTTCGCCGTGATTGGAAAAGCCGTGATGGAAGCCGCCTGACAGGTTGAACCCAATGCGATCCCGCAGCGCATTGCGGCCAGCCGCAATGGTTCCACCGGTCGCCAGCCAAAAGGCTTCCACCATTTGGGGAGAATACGGGATCTCGAGCTTCATCAACTCGGCGACGGTGAGCTTTCCGTTCTTGAGACTCTCGACCCAGCCCGCTCCGTGAACCAGCAGTACCTGCTCGTCCGTCGCGGGCTCCGGCTCTTCGAAATCTTCAGGGCCTGCGAAGCCTTCCTCGCGCAAGCGGTCGTGAATCATCCTGTATTTCCGGGACGGAAAAACGTGATTTCCCAGGTTCAGGTCGTAGCCGGGATGATAAATGAGTTTAAATGGCAGCATCGTACGATTGGAGCGCGGTAATCACGGCGGACGCATAAATGTCGTCGGCGGAACACCCACGAGATAGATCGTTCGCGGGTTTGGCAAGGCCTTGCAGAAAGGGTCCCAATGTCAAGGCTCCGGCCAGCCGCTCCACCAGTTTCACTCCGATATTGCCGGAAGTGATATCTGGAAAAATCAGCGTATTGGCGTGGCCGGCCACAGCGGATCCAGGCGCTTTGAACTGCCCGGCCGACGGCACCAGGGCCGCATCCACTTGCAACTCGCCATCCACTTGTAACCCAGGATTCCGTTGACGAAGCAGCTTGAGAGCTTCAGCGATCTTGTCGATGCAGACGTGCTTTCCACTACCGCGAGTGGAGAACGATAGTAAAGCTACAAGCGGCTCGGTGTTCAGCAACCGGCGAGTAGTGCCGGCGCTGGCGAGAGCGATATCCGCTAACTCGCGGGCTGATGGATCGATCACGACCGCGCAGTCGGCAAAGACGAGCATGCCATCGTGACCGAAAGAGCGATCCTGGCCCGCGACAACAAAGCAGCTAGAGATTGTATGCATACCCGCAGCCGCGCCGATACAGTGCAGCGCGGCCCGTACAGTGTCGGCCGTGGTGTTGACAGCCCCGCCGACCAAGCCGTCGGCATCGCCAATTGCGACCATGAGGGCCGCGGTATACAACGGGTGATTCGCGAGTTGATCGGCTTCGCCCTCGGTGATGCCCTTATGCTTGCGCCGCTCGAACAGGAAGCGCCCATGTTCGGAACGGCAGGCGCTTTCAGCCGTGATCAAGATGGGTTCGATCAAGCCATCTCTCGCGAGACGCTCCGCGGCCTTTTGCACCCGCGAATCTTCACCCTCGGGGAAGACAATACGGGGCCGATGTGCCAATCGTTGGAGCCGCGTTTCCAATTGCGCGAACCACTCGCGGGCGGATTCCGGCAACTTCATGGCTTATTGGGCGCGGCGGTATAGCGCAACATTCCGGCTGTGTTCCGCGAGTGTCTTCGCGAAATTGTGCCCGCCCGATCCGTCGCCTCGCGCAACGAAATATAGGTAATCGGTATTGGCCGGCGTGAGCGCGGCTTGCAACGACGCAAGGCCCGGGCTTGCGATGGGTCCCGGGGGCAATCCGCCGTGGCGATAGGTGTTGTACGCGCTGGCGCTCTCGAGATCCGACTTGTGAATCGTGCCACGATAGCGATTCTCGAGCAAAGCCGCATAAATTGTGGTGGGATCGCAATCGAGAGCCATGCCCAGACGCAATCGGTTCAGGTAAACCGAGGCTACCTTGGGCCGCTCTTCCGGTACCCCGCTTTCCTTCTCGATCAAGGAGGCCAGCGTCACCGTTTCGTTCACCTTCTTGGTGGCACGGCCGACCGGTTGCAACTCCTGCCAACGCCGCCGGAACAGATCGGTCATTTGACGGCAAAGCTGGGCGGCTGTGGTGTGGCGCGTCAGACGGTAGGTGGACGGGAAAAGATAACCTTCGAGGCTGGGCGCATCGGGAGCGAGGTCATGGATCAATGCCGGACTCCGCGCAATTCGCAGGAAATCGCTACCCTTGATGAATTTGAGCTGGTCCACGCTCTTGGCGATGTCAAACATGTTGTGCCCTTCGGGAATCGTCAATTCGTAAAAAAAGACATCGCCGCGAACCAGCCGGTCGAATACGGTCCACGCGGACGCGGCACGTGTGAACTGGTATTCACCCGCCTGCAGCTTGGCGCTGGACCGCACAGCGCGCAGGATCTGAAATTGCCAGGGATAATGGATCACCCTGGAGGCTGCGAGTTGCTGTCCGATGGAGGAGGTGGAGGTGCCTCGTGGAATATCGACCACGGCCGGCTCGGTGAATCCTTTGTAGGGCTGGTATATCAAATATGCAAGACCGCCGGCTGCTAGCATGGCCAGAACAAAAGCGGCCAGGAGCAACCGGAAGAAACACCCGCCGCAACCGCCTCGCCGCCTGCTCATACCTGTAAAGAATCCAGGTAACTCTCGAGCAGGATCACAGCGGAGAGCCGGTCCACGGCCTGCGATCTCTTCTCCTGGCTGATACCGCTTTCATGCAGGACCCGCTGGGCCTCCACGGTGGTGAGCCGCTCATCCCAGAGTTTCACCGCAACACCAGTGACTGCCTCCAGCCGGTGGGCAAAATCGCGGGCCCACTCGCTCTGGCGTCCTTCCTGGCCACTCATATTGACGGGATTGCCCATCAGAATCAGTGAGACGTTTTTGTCGCGGATCAGTTGCGTCAGTTTGAGCAAATCGTCTCGAACGCGTGTGCGCTGCAAAGTCTCGAGGCCCTGGGCTGTGATGCCAAGCTCATCGCTGAGAGCCAAGCCGATGCGGCGCTTCCCGAGATCCAGCGCGAGAATGCGGCCGGCCGGCATCAGAAATAGCGCCGCAAATGAACGCGAATTAACTGAAATGCATTGCTGGCGGCCATCGTTTCATTTCATCATAAGAAGAAGGCGCGCGCAGTAATGACCACACTCAGTCCAACCTTGCCCGCTCGCAAACCCGCCAACCTGAGCGTGACCGTCCTGGCCTTTGCCGCCTGTATCGTACTGCTTTATTTTGGACGGGTATTCTTTATCACTTTGCTGGTGGCCGGCATCATCGCCTTCCTGCTCGATCCCGTGGTGATGATCTTCGTGAAATTGCGGCTGCCCCGGCCAGTTTCGAGCTTCATCGTTTGTAGCATCGCGCTGTTCGCCGTTTACCTGGCCGGCCTGGGAATGTACACGGAATTTGCAGGGCTGGCCGAGGACCTCCCGGCTTACAGCCAACGTCTGAACACCCTGGTCGATTCGGCGGCGGCCAAGATCGATGGGATGGAGAAGAGCACGATCGCGCTGGTAGTGCCCAAACGTTTTCAACAACAGGACCCGCGGATCCAAAACAATTCTCAACCGAATGTTCGCAAAAAGAAGGGAAAGCCGCTGGACCCGGCGCAGCCCCAGCCGATCCCCGAAGTACGTATTCATCCCGAGCCGGCACCGCTGTGGACATATGTTTACGCGTACCTGGTGTCGTTCTACGACGTACTGCTGATGGCCAGTTTCATTCCCTTCCTCGTGTACTTCATGCTGAGCTGGCGCGATCATTTGCGGCGTAGTTTTCTGTATCTGTTTAGCGGGACGCAGCGGCAGGTGGTGGGAAAAGCGTGGGAGGGCATCGCGCACATTGCACGCGGGTACGTGATTGGTAATTTCCTGCTCGGGTTGTTGCTGGGCGGCCTGAGTTGCCTGTTTTTCTTTATCATTCGTCTTCCCTACTGGCCGATTATCGGACCGATCAGCGGGTTTCTCAGCCTGGTTCCCTATGCCGGGTTGCCTTTGGCGATTGTGCCACCCCTGATCGCCGGCCTGGCGGTCTACGATCAACCTGCGATCTACATCATGATCGCCGTGGTGGTGGCCATCCTGCACTTGACTGCGCTGAATCTGCTGTACCCGAAAATTGTGGGATCGCGTGTGCATTTGAACCCGCTGATCGTGACGATCGCCTTGATGTTTTGGGGAACGCTATGGGGCGGGATCGGGCTGCTGCTGGCGATCCCGATCACCGCGGGAATCAAGGCCGTGTTCGACAACGTGACAGGCCTGCAGGGCTACGGGAAGCTCCTAGGGGAAGAGTAGAACATGCTTTAGCTTGTTCCCCTTATTCCGTTAGTAATCAATCAAATCCCGCACTCGTCCACCGCAAGATCCCCGGATCTCCGGCGTCACGCGGACACCCCACGTATTCGCGCCGTAGTCGTTCGACTTCGGCAATACGCTCTTCTGGCGGACGGCTGAGCCAGTATCGGAGTGCAGGATTCTACGTCCTTCGAGAATGCCAGCCCCTTGCTGAAGAGAAGGGCCTCCGCTCCATGGAACATAGCGTAGTATGCTCGGGATGCAGCGAAGTCGAAAAGACCTCCCGACGACAAAATGTGCGCCCCCTTTAAGCTCTCGCGAGCTTTGTCCAGAACTGCTTCGATCTCCGGCGTCACGCGGAAACGCCCTCACGCCGGACATTTAGCATCAGCGGGCTGTGTTCAGTTCGGATTGACTGTTCGGACATGTACAGTGCCGGGATAGCGACATCATATTTCAGAGAGAGGTCGGATTGATATTGATTCGCTTGCTCGCGTTCACGATCGCGGAGATGTGGGCCGTTCAGGACGGGCTTCCGAATCTTGGCCCCTAATCCTTGCCGACGCCGTGGAACTCTTTTTCGCGGCTCTTCCAAAAGCCGCAATATCGGCGTGAACACGGGGACCCGTTTCGCCTCGGCAGGAAGATGCCTTCCTTGATCGAATCTTGCACCATCGGATAGACGGTTTCGGCGTATTGCCGGTCAGCATCGGTGGTCGTCAGACTCTTCTGGACCAGGCTGACGGTCTTGCCCTTGGTGATCCTTGGTGATCATATCGAGCCGGCATTGCCCCGTCGCGGCCGGAGTCATCATGACGTAACTGGTGAGCTGAAAGCGGTGATCGTGAGAGATGCCCTTGAAAGGCTTCAGGGCGCTTTTTGAGTCGATGATCCTCCCTTCGACGTCGAGCAGATCGACACACCCATAAAGCTTCACGCCGCCGATTACGCCCCAGACCTTCGCTTCGACAGCCGCTCGCTGGATGAGCGGGGCCGCTTCTTCCAGATATTTGCTCAACATGATTTCATATAAACACTTTCAAACGAGCAGTATGGAAGTATTCAAGTGATGAATACAAGCGGCAAACCGCTCAATTTGATGGCAAAGACGCCGTTCCCGGTGTGTTCAACGAGGTCCAATTCACTCGCGCGTTTGCGCGAGTACAGCCTGGAATGGCAGGTTTCGCTCACTCGTCCCGGCGACCATAACCGTAGTGGCGAGCAGCTCATTGAGGAACTCCGGGTACAGTGCCACGCACACCCGCACCTTTCGCGGTGTCACATGGTCGCGAACAATGCTCAGCAAATGAAAGTTCGAGACCAGATAAACAACGGTTTCCACCAATCGTTCGTTTTCGAGTTCCCTGGCCATTGCTACATAGGCGCCGTATGTTTTCGGCGTGCGCTCATATTCCACGGCGAACGGCGTCTCGCGTCCCTGACAGTTAACAGAGACGACTGCATCGTAATCCTTGGCGTACCGATAACTGGTCATATTCTGAGACGAGATTTTGGACTGAGCCGTCCACCGGATCAGGGTCCGGGATCTCCAGAGCGCGAGATGCAATTCGTTCATGTCCAGCCAATGGATACAGCTTTGTTGAGCAACGTCGACGCGTTTGCGACCGATAAAGAATTCTCCCGTGTCGATCAGAACTGATGCACCATCTCTGCTGATCGAATTGACCTGTCTTCGTCCGCGTGCAAATTTCTGACGCTTGTCAACAAGGTCGTGCGTGACGAGGCGCCGAAGCCGGTGATCGAACGCCTCCCGCGAGTGTTCACATTGATTCAAACTCATGAACTGGAACAACTGATCGCCGGTCGCGAAACCAGAACGCAGTACCTGCCGCAGCAACGGAAGATCTCGAGTTGGGCTTATGTCGATGGAGTCTTTTTGGTAACGCATGGATGTTGTTAAGCGACGCGCCCGAGCTGTAGCTCGGCGGACCAGAATTGCCGGGAAGACGGCTCCGCGAAGAATGTCCCGAGTTCACTTCGGATCCAGGAATAGGCGGGCATGAGCAACATCGTTTCCTGTTGATCGCGTCTTCGCTAAAATAAAAGAGATCACCTTGACGCTGTCGGCTTTCCACGTATCGGAACGGCAGTCGAGCCGGCCGGTGCAATCCGCTGTTACGACAAACCGAAAGGAATCTGGACGCTCCGGATCAGTTCCCGATCGATCGGATGAGTGCTCCCCGAATTACTTCTACTGCTGTGGTTGCATTGGCTGAAAAGCTAACGCCTCCCACCGGCGGTCAGGCGCGTTTTCCAAAAACGCGTGCTTCTTGCTTGCGCCGGGCTAAGACAGGATTGAAAACATCGGGGTCTTCGTCGAAGTGCAACACAGGCAAGAATGCCTGTGCCACTATAGCGTGTCTCGGCTTCGTTGCCGCCGCTCAGGCGATGACTGGCGCATGTATCTGCACGATCCCGCGCACTCCAGTTTGAATTCCGCCGAGTCGCGGATTAGTCCTAAAAACGTCCGGCGACTCGGGCAGAATTGGACGCTATCTCTCGGCACGGGCCTGGCCTCCGGGGTGACCGTCGTCCATGGCGTGCTGTATTTCGGCGATTGGGACGGCGATCTGTATGCGCTTCGGGCAAGCGACGGGTCCATCCTGTGGCAGCGATGGCTCGGCAGAGCCGCCGATCCCGAGTTTCCCGAATGTCAGCCTGCGATAGGAATCACTTCTCAGCCCGTAGTGGCAGGCGATACAGTCTACGCCGGGGGTGGTGACTCGGCGTTCTATGCGCTGGATCGCACCTCCGGAAATATTTTGTGGCGTGTGCCATTGGCCGACCCGGCCTCCGGTTCCTATTTATGGTCGTCGATCACCCTGTGGCGAAACTCGCTGTATATCGGAGTCGCCTCCCTGGGTGACTGCCCACTGGTGCGCGGGGCCCTGGTGCGCATCGATCTGGCGAATCCGGCGAACTCGGTTTTCCGTTACCTTGTTCCGGAAGACACAACGGGAGCGGGCATCTGGTCCACACCGGCCATCGATGAAACAACCGGCACCGTGTTCGTCACAACAGGTACGGGAGAGCAGGCTGCGGACGCAGGCGTTTGGGGCGGTGCTCTGATGGCGCTCGATGCCACGACGCTCGACACCAAAGCCTACTTCTTTCTGCCCACCAATTCCACGGAGGACGATATTGAGTGGGGCTCCTCGCCAACCATCTTCCAGGCGCCGGACGGAAGCCGCCTGATTGCGGCCACGGGTAAAGATGGCATCCTGTACGTTTTGAGCGGCGACGATCTTTCGCTACGTTGGGCAGCCAAGCTCGCGTACCAGTGTAACTGTCCGGAGTGCGGCTGCGGCTCGCTTTCCACCCCCGCCTTCGATGGCAAATATTTGTATGTCGGGGCCGGCAACCCCGCCCAGGACGACATCTCCATCAACGGATCCGTCTACGCCATGGATCCCTCGAATGGACAGACAGTCTGGATGCAGCCGCTAATCGGGACCGTGACCGCGCCGCTGACCGTGGCGAACGGTGTCGTCTTCGCTTCAACAACCGTAGGCGCCGTGGCATTCGACGCCCATGCGGGCACATATCTGTGGGACGATGCCGCTTATGGCGTGTTGTACAGCCAACCGGTGGTTGTGGATGGAACGCTGTACACCACCTACTTAAACGGCGATGTGGTGTCGTGGAAACTAACGGGCGCAAACACGGCGAATCGCGCTGGCGCGTCCCGTCCGCTCTTCCACGGTAACAATCACTGAGTGCAGCTCCGCGCCGGTTTTCGCGGCATCCAGCCGCACGGGTAACGCGGTCAGGAATCGCCGCAGCGCCAAATTCTTGTCCGATCCAATGACGGAATCATACGAGCCGGTCATTCCCACGTCGGTTTGATACGCCGTGCCGCCAGCCGCCGTGTCCCCAGGCGCCGTACTCCAAGAGAGGATGCGCTCATCCGCCGTCGGAACGTGGGTGTGCGTGCCGATCATGGCGGAGACCCGGCCGTTCAGGTGCCACCCCATTGCCATCTTTTCGCTGGTGAGCTCCGCGTGGAAATCGACAAACCGCACCTTTACGGCCGGGTCTAAGCTCTGCAGAATGCGATCGGCCTTGCGGAACGGGCAATCGGTGGCCGGCATATGCACGCGGCCTTGCAGATTGATCACGGCCACCTCGATGCCGTTGCGGGCTTTCCGAACGATGAACCCTTCGCCGGGCAAATCTTCGATGTAGTTGGCGGGCCGCAGGAGACGGGGCTGGCGCGGAAAATAGTCGAAAATTTCCTTCTTGTCCCAGACGTGGTTACCGGTTGTGAGCACATCCAAACCCATCCCGAACAGCTCTTCAGCGATCAGGGGCGTGATACCAAAGCCCCCCGCGGAGTTTTCCGCATTCGCGATCGCCAGATCGATTTTGTTTTCGCCGATCAGGCGCTGCAAGTGCTGGGCAACGATATTGCGGCCGGGTGACGCAAAGATATCGCCGATAAAAAGGATGTTCATTTTTCGGTGGATAACGCGGCGAGAGGTTGGAGCGCATCTCGCCAGCGACCGATCTCCGTCATTGACCCCAAACTTAACAGGGGCGGAGCCCCCCGAGCGTCTTTAGGCTTCTCCATAGCGAAACACCTGCCGGAGCTTGCACACCAACGCTTAAACCGAGTCGGACCCCATGACTATTGACTGTTGGATCAATATATAGGAGACCAATCCAAACTACCTGGTAGAAACGCTCCAGAGTAATCATAGCAAGATGTAGCTATTTTTCGTGCTGAGGGGCAGGCGGTTTCGCCCAATGTCAGTTACTTTTCTGCATCGCCGGAAGACATTCCCTCTGAAAGGCAGAGTGGAACAGGCGCTTTCGCCTGTTCTCCAAAAAACACGGGCAGGCGAAACCGCCTGCTCCACTCTGGAAATTCGCAAGTTGCTCACAAAGTAAGTGACATTGAGCGGTTTCGCCTGCCAAGCAACCGAAGGCCGCGTTCCAAGTTTCTGATACTTTGACGCCCCCGTGGCTCCCGCTGAGGCGTAACCCGTTGCCATGAGGTCCGGACATCGGCATAGGCATAGTGTGGACGAGGACGGGCCAAGGCCGATTGAAGCAAGCCTTCATCACGCAACAGGCGGCGGCCGTGCAAACGAAGCTTCACCTTCGATCCAGAGAGCCTCTTTCACTTAGAAAGGGCGTGAAGCGTGTTGTGATAACGGGCCATGCGTGGTCAAGCTGCTCTGTATAACAAATCATAGCGAGTCGCTACCAAATCACATAGTTTGTGAATATGCGGGTCTTCTGTTGTGTTGGAAACATTGGATCACTCGCTAAACGCAGTTCGGCAGACAACGTGCGTATCCGTTCACGACAATTCGGTTCTTTCCGAAACACCCTGGTGTGTTCCGAGAGGCCAAACTGGAGGAAATCGAATGAGAAAACTACTGCTTTTCGCTGTAATGGTAACCGCCGTCCTATCGGTCTCGACGTGTCTTAACAAGGTTACATTCGCACAGTCGATCACGTCCGGTGATATCACTGGAACCATTACGGATCCAACCGGCGCAGTTCTGCCGAACGTGCCGGTCACTCTCAAGAACACCGCGACGGGTACGACGCAGACTGCAACTACCACTTCACAGGGAACTTATCGCTTTGCGCTTTTACCGCCTGCCCGGTACACCATTAGCATCTCCGCGCCAGGGTTTCAGGCGACGCAACGGTTTGTCGATGTGTTGGTGGGCCAAGCTGTAACGGCGAATATTCAAGTGGCAATCGCGTCGGCAACGCAAAGCGTGGAAGTTATCGAAGGGGCGGCGGTTGTCCAAACCGAGAACGCGGATATTTCGACGACATTTACCACCATGCAGGTGGCCGAGCTTCCTAATCCAGGTAATGACACAACATACATCGCGCTTACCGCGCCGGGCGTGGTTTCGAATACCGGCGGAGGGTATGGCAATTTCTCGACATTCGGGCTGCCAGGCACCGCGAATCTGTTCACGACCAACGGACAGAACAACATGGACCCCTACTTTAACCTGAACAACAGCGGTGCGACGAACCTGGCGCTAGGCAAGAACGAGGTCGCCGAGGCGAGCGTCATCAATAACGGGTATTCGGGGCAATATGGCCAACTCGCCGGATCGCAAGTGAATATCGTGACCAAATCCGGCACAAACCAGTTCCATGGCAATGGCGTATGGTATTGGGCCGGGTCGAAGCTGGCCGCCAACGATTTCTTCGCCAATCAAGCCGGCAATCCCAAGACGTTTTTCAACGACAATCAGTGGGCGGACAGCATCGGAGGCCCAATTTGGAAGAACAAGACTTTCTTCTTCTTCAACAACGAGGGGATTCGCATTGTTCTGCCTTCGGCCGCCAACATCATAAAGATCCCCAGCCCGCAGTTTGAAGCTGCCACGCTTGCCAATCTCACTGCCACGGGTCAAACCGCAGCGGTGCCTTTTTATCAGAAGGCGTTCAATCTTTACAACAATGCCGTCGGACTCAAGGGCAGCGCGGCTGTACCCGTCCCCCAGAATGGCGGATGCGGTACTGGCACCGCGGCGTTTACAAAGCTTGGCGCGGGAGTGCCTTGCGCGCTTCAGTTCCGGCAGCAGGACACCACGTTCACTCATGAACGAATTTGGTCGCTACGTATCGATCAGCAGATCGGAAAGAACGATCACCTGTTCGGACGCTATTATGATGACAACGGCGTGCAGGCCACCGGAACCGATCCGATCAGCCCCGTGTTCAACGCCTTCAGCCCGCAACCCGCTTACCAGGGCCAATTGAGCGAAACGCACACCTTCGGCAGCACGGCCGTCAATCAATTCCTGTTCTCCGGGTTCTATTACAGCGCGATCTTTGGACAAACGGACTATAAAGCTGCGGTGGCTGCTTTCCCCGCACAGCTTAGCTTTACCGGAACCTTCTTTAATACGTTGGCCCCGATTGGCGCTTATCCGCAAGGGAGAATCGTACACCAATGGCAATATGTAGACGACTTCTCGAAGATCTGGGGAAACCATACAGTCAAAATCGGCTTCAATTATCACCGGAACCCCTTCACCGATATCGGTAACCAGTCCAACAACGTCGGCATCATCACGTCCAGCACGCTCAATGATTTCTACAGTGGTGGTGGGCCGAAGAACAATCTCGTCCAGGTGTTCCCCACTACGCCGCAAAACGATTTCACGTACAACCAGTTCGGCGCCTACGTCCAGGACGAATGGAGAGTCACGCCGTCATTGAAGGTAAATGCCGCCTTGCGTATCGACCACAATGGCAACCTGCAGTGCGCCAGCGGGTGCTTCTCCCGCCTTGCGGCGCCCTTCAATGCGCTCAATCACAGCGTTAACATCCCCTATAACCAGGTGATTCAGACCGGGCTGAAAAGCGCTTTCGCCGATATCGATTCTTATATCTGGGAGCCGCGCGTGGGTATCGCCTGGGCACCCACCTCGATGAAGGGATTGGTCATCCGCATGGGCGGCGGCATCTTCGGCGACTCGATCCCATTGACCACGGTGGTTGCGCTCTCTCAGAACAGTCCGAATCTATTCAGCGCCCGCGCGATTAACCTTCCGCTTACACCCGGAGCCGCGGGTGGGCTGTTCGCGGCCAGTGCGGCCGCTAATGCCGCTTTCCAGAGTAAGTTCGCTTCGGGCGCCACACTCTCGCAATTGCAAGCCGCTGTTCCGGGGTTCAGTGTTCCGCGTCAGACCACAGCGGACTCACCGCTCCGGACGCCCCGGTACTACGAGTGGAATTTTGAAGTTCAGAAGGAACTGCCTTGGTCTTCGGTGTTGAGCGTAAACTACGTCGGAAATCACGGTCTCAAAGAGTTCGTCCGCAACTTTGGCCTGAATGCATACTGCGACGCGACTTGCGGCGGCTTTACAGGGCTTCCGACTTCCGCTCCCGACCCACGCTTCGGACGTATCACGCAATACCAAAGCGCCGGTGTCTCGAACTACGACGGCCTGACAGCCAGCTTGAACCGGCGTTTCTCGCATGGTTTCCTGCTTAACTTCAACTATAGTTGGGGACATGCTTTGGACGAAATTTCAAATGGAGGCCGTCTCCCGTTTGTGTTCAATACCAATGCAAGCGAGACGGCGGTCTCCAATCCCAACAATCTGCACGCGCAATACGGCAGCGCAGACTACGACGTGAGGCACAATTTCACCGCGAACTATGTGTGGGATGATGCTCTGCGCCACATGTTCCATTGGGGTCCGAACCAGGTGTTCGGTGGTTGGACCATTTCCGGGGACTTCTTCCACCGCACGGGCTTGCCCTTCACGGTTATCGACAGTGCTGTCGCTTCCGGGATCGTGAATTACGCGGGCGATATTTTCGCTCAAGTGACCGGCCCGGTGCCGCATACCTGCGGCAAATCCTCCGTCGACACGCCCTGCTTCCTCGACACTTCTATCGCCAGCCCGACAGGGTTCAGTAACCAAGGGCGGAATTCCTTCTTCGGACCGAACAATACCAACTTCAATTTGAGCGTCACGAAGAACTTCAGGGTCACCGAGCGAGTTGCACTGCGTATCGGCGCATCCTTCTACAATTTGTTTAACCATCCGAACTTTGACCAGCCGGATCATGACTTCGCCGGCGGCCAGAATTCGAACTTTGGACTGGTTACTTCCACGATCGGCCCGCCCACCAGCATCTTCGGTGCGTTCGTCGGCAGCCAGAGCGCGCCTCGAGCCATCCAGTTCCGGAGTGAGATCCGGTTCTAGGCTGTTCAACTCGCCGCAACTTTCGCGCTCCCGGTCGCAAGGCCGGGAGCGCATTTTGTTATCCATGGGAGGGAGGATCACCACACTGCCAAGGCCAAAATGCGTCAGCCGCCTGGGGATGATCGACGGTTCAGGAGGGATCTGTTGATGAGAGGTGGATGATCCGGGACGGAGCTTGTGGATAAAACAGAATTGGGGATGGCGGTAAGGATTGGCGAGAGGTGATTCAGCGCTTAGCTGCCAAGTGGATTCCGATGTTGATCATATTATCCGCCATGACGCCCAAACCCACCCAGCGTTTTATACCTGGAGCGCCTTTGTAGCGGGATCGATTCAGCCCATGCCGCCGTTTGAGAATGCTGATGCGGCCTTCGCATCCGGTTCGCCACTTCTGAGCTTTTTTGAACCAACGCTTCTTCTGCTCCTGCTTGCGTTTCTCGCTTTTGGTGGAACGGCTGGGAATGGCGACTCGCTTCACGCCCAGTTTCTTGGCCGCCGCCTCGTTGGCGCCGGAGAAGAACCCCGCGTCGGCCGCCGCCAGATCCGGAACCCGATCCAGCAACTCCTTATGTTTTTCGATGGACGGCGTCAGCAAGTCGGAATCGCTGGGGCGCTGGTCGAATACCTCAAAGTGGATGACGATCTGGTTCTCCAGCTTCCTGGATTTTGACCATCTTGCCGAACTCGGTGGGCTTACTTGCCTTGCCTTTGCGAATGACTTCGGTGTCCGGTTCAAACACGCTGAGGAGCTTGTTCTTCGCGCGTGTATTTCCTCCGAGCACGCGCTCCCGCGCCTGCATCATCACCTGCTGTACGCGCGGAATCATCTCGTCGAGCTGCCGTTTGGCTTTCTGTAAGACAACTTGCCCGTCCCGTTTGAGTTTACCGGAGATCTCGCTGGAGAATTGTTTGGCCTGCCCGACCACTCGACTGGTCGCGGCCAGCAGCTTGCCATAAGCGGCTTTGATTTTCTGCTGGCCTTTTTCACTCTTGTCACGGGCTGCGTGTGCGATCTGCAAGATGTGCCGCTTCACGCTCCGCGAGCGATTCCGAAACTTCGTCCCCGCCTTGCCTGCCGCCGCGGCCGCTTTCTTCATCACCCTGGTCAACACCCGTACGCCGTCGCCCAGCAGCGTGCTGTCGGTCGGATAGTGGATACGCTTGCATACGTTCCGTATTGGTTTCCACCACCGTGGTGTCCACTCGCATCTTGCGGCCCGATACGACTTTTTGTTCCAGGGCGATCGCCACCGTGCGGCGATGCAACTTCTCGATGGCTTCCGGAGCCAGTTGACGCGCCAGACGCCCCATGGTTTTGTATTCGGGAACCTTCCCGCCGCCGACGCCGGTAAACTCCCGATACACCGGGTTGGCGCGCACTTCGCGGGTCACCGCTTCGTAACTCCAGCCGCGCATGCGCTTGCGCACGTTCCGTGTGCTTGAGCAACAACATCCGCAAAACGACTTCGGCCGGGGTGGCTGGAGGTCCACGAGTCTTGCTCTTTTTGCACCGCTTGCTCAACTCCTGCTGAACGATCTCCAGCAACCGATCGTCATGCAAGGCCTCATTGGCGTGCCGCATCCAGGGTTCCCAAAGATCCTCGACTTCCTCGGCGATGTGGCCGTCGGCGAAGCTGCGCTGAAGACGGCGGGCGGCGATCACAACTGCCGCTCCTTGGACTCGTCGCGTTCCAGCCGCAATAAATATTGGTTCAGCTCGCTGATGGCTTCCAGGGTTTCCTTGGCCTGGCGATAACTCTTTAACGCTTTAGGGACAGCAGGGATCTGTTCCGGCCGCAGACTCAACTGCCGGGGACTGGAACGTGCCTGGCGCGTCTGATTCAGCGCTTGCCGATTGCCTGAGTAGGCGATTACGTTCGATCCTACACGGGGTTCCACTGCGGCTCTATGAAACCAAGTCAGTTAAACTATGAATTTTGCGCCGGAAAGTAGTTAGGCGTGGTCCAATGACGAGACTCTCCCGCGCAGCCCCCACGACGGCTTTAGCTCACCTCTTGCAGTCCGTTGACTTCAAGAATTCGCTCCATCTGAGTGAGGAGACGGTTCAGCAGCCCAAACTTGCCACGCGTGATCGGATGATCGCCGCGACAGTCGCCGCCACAACTATAATCGCTCCCGGCACCGTCTACGTAACAGGATCGAGCGCCTAATTCATATGTGAGTATCAGCCTTGGCGTAAGACTAACGTCTTGATCATTCCAGGCTCGGCACCCAGGCCAACCCGGATGCTTACCTCCGGCCGCCGCTGTGTCACGGCACACGCAAGTATACCGTAGACTCCGATGATCGCGAGCGTCAGCGCCATCGCTCCGGCGATTCCATGCAGATCGAGAGCGAAGGACATGCGTGCCATAGAGCGTATATAGATATCGTTCAGAGTTCGGACTTTCGCCAACGGTAAACCGGGGTTCACGGTGTGAATCGCGGCTGTAATTTCCCGAAGAAAGCTTTCTGTTCCGGCATTGTTACTCCGAACCGCGAAGGTGACGCCGCGACGAACGGCCGCCGGACCTCCTGCCCGAACTGGCGCGTCCACTCCCGCGCGAAATAGACTTGGCCGGAAGGTGCCGATCAACCCCGTCTTCGTGGGCGTTCTCCGCAATGCCTATAACCTCAGTCCAAGGCCCGTCTGTGCCCTTCCGAATCTGTTTGCCAAACGCCTTGCGTGGCTCGCCCAATTTTCGTGAGCCATGTTCTCGGACACCATCGCCCGGTCCGCCGGGCAGAGAAACACACCCGGTGTTCAGTCAGCCGCCTCCGAATGGGTTAGCGGCGCGGCAGCAAGGCAACCTCTCCACCAAACACGGCGCCGATGGTCATGAAACCCGTTCACAACTACTTTCACCATCCATCTCTCTCAATCCAAATCACTTCCCAAAACCCCCGCACTCCTCTCCACGACCTCCATGCTGAAATAGTCCCGGGTGTTGACACCCACGCATTACCTCGCGAGGTCTACACATGTCTGTTTCGAAACTCAAGCTCGCCGCCAACCGCCAGAACGCGCTCTGCTCCACCGGGCCGCGCACCCCGGAGGGCAAACAGCGCTCCTCCATCAACGCCTATCGCCACTGCCTGACCGGGCAAGTGGTCGTCCTCCCGCACGAGGACCTGGAAGCCTACAAATCTTTCTGTCAGGGGTTCTTTCAGGACCTGGCTCCCCAAAACGCGATGGAGGAGCAGCTCGTCCAGACACTCATTGATACCCAATGCGGAACGCACGTAAGCGTGGCTGCTCAATCGCTGCCATTCGCATGAGCACTCCCTATTCGCCCTCGGCCATTTCGGGGAGGCGGCGGAAATTGAAACCGGCAACATGGAGACTCACTCG
>JBPCOQ010000011.1:0-35546 GCA_051000095.1 Bryobacteraceae bacterium
TCCACCATGTGGCTGTAAGAATTATAGCCGAAATCCCAAAAAATGCAATTGCGAATCTCGCATCTGCGAATTTCCTGCTATCTCATTGAACTGGCGACCGATTTACCTTTCGTGCGAAGTTCCTGCCCTTGACATTGCCCAGATCCTGGGACATTATGTGTGCTGCGGGACAGGAGGAATATGAACAGCAGAATGCTCCTTGTTGGGCCAGGCATTCAGCCTGCCAAAGGCTTTTTCGGCATGCTGCTAGCTAACCTGATCTTTCTCACCGGTTGCGCTACCAAACAACCACAGGCCGGCACGGTGCTCGACGAGGCCATGCGAGCGCAACGCGCCGTAGGTTCTTTTCCCGCCGCCGATGAAGATTACTTCCATGATATGGATAGCGGCGTTGCATTGACGGCTGACGAAGCGAAAGGCCGCAACACCTGGATCGTTTGGACCGGAGGCAACGATCGTTTTTGGGACCATTTGAGTGGAGTCAGCTTTGGGACAGTTGACTTTCTGAAGACGATATCATCCCACCAGGGACTAAAGTTCAGCCGTGACAATCGGTGGAAATATCTTGGCCTGGTCAATGAGCCGTGTTTTGATAAACCAACCGCTGGCGACCCGCAGCGCTGGGGACTGTGGCTCGACAAACGAAAGTCCGACTGCCCACCGGACCCTTTTGAGAATGAATCTAAGTATCCTGGTGTGCAAGTCGGTGCTCGGGGAAAGAACTTACCCGGCGGGAAACTCTCGGTTGGTTCCTTTTACGGATATGCCACGGGCATCGTTGGTCTGCGCTTGTTCCCGAATCCCGATTTTGATGAAGCTGCGGCGAAAAATTGGGACGCCGGGAAGTATTACAACGAACCGAGTTATTACAATTCGAAAGATCTCATTCGCCCGTACCGGGTCGGCATGTCGTGCGGGTTCTGCCACGTCGGTCCGAATCCGGTGAAGCCGCCCGCCGATCCCGAGAATCCCAAATGGGAGAATCTCGCATCCAACGTCGGGGCGCAATACTTTTGGATCGACCGGATCTTCGATTGGTCCGCGGATCCAACCAGCTACGCGTTCCAGATGTTCCACACGTCGCGTCCGGGTTCTCTCGATACTTCACTCATTTCTACCGACAATATCAATAATCCGCGCACCATGAATGCTGTTTACAGCCTGGGGGACCGTCTTACGCAAGCCAAGCATTTCGGGAAAGAAACTCTGGGCGGCGGCGGTCTCAACAATAAGCAGTTCAACGATTTCGTGCCCGCCTCCTCGCCGCTGGCTGCTTTCTTTGCCGCGCCCGCCACAGTGTACGCCCCGCGTGTTCTCAAGGATGCTTCCGATTCGGTAGGAGCTCTGGGCGCGCTGAATCGTGTATTTCTGAACATCGGTTTATTCAGCGAAGAGTGGTTGCTGCATTTCAACCCGCTCATCGGCGGCAAGCGTACCACGCCGATAGAAATCGCCGTTGCCCGCAAGAACTCCGCTTACTGGCAAGCTACCGAGGCGCAAACGCCGGACATGGCGCTATTCTTCCTTAAGAGCACGGCGCCGCATAAGTTGCAAGATGCGCCGGGAGGAGGCGCTTACAAATCGGATGCTTCCAAGCTAAACACCGGCAAGATCGTTTTTGCGGAGAGATGCGCGCGTTGTCATTCGAGTAAGTTGCCCACCCCGGCAGAAGGATTGGATCCAGATGGCTGCGCGGGCAAGGATTACCTTACTTGCTGGAACAAATACTGGGCCTGGACGAAAACGGACGACTTCAAATCGAAGATGGCGGCCATTGTAATGAAGTCCGATTTCCTTGACGGCAATTTTCTCTCGGCTGAGTTCCGCGTCCCCGTCACGCTGCTGCAAACCAACGCTTGTAGTCCGCTCGCGACCAATGCAATCAAGGACAATATTTGGGATAACTTCTCTTCGCAAACTTACAAGGAACTACCCTCGGTTGGCGAGATCACTGTCTATAATCCAGTTACCGGTGAACCAAGGCAGTTCAAGATGCCGGGTGGAGGGCGGGGCTTCACCAGGCCCGCTTCGCTGATCAGTTTATGGTCGACGGCGCCCTTCTTGCTCAACAACACGGTGGGCAGGCTCGACCCGACCGCGCCGAATGACGAGTGGAATCCAAGCCCCAGTGTCGAGAAGCGCATGGCGGCTTTTCAGGATGCTATCGAGAAAATGCTTTGGCCCGAGAAGCGCGACAAAGATCCCGAGATCGGCTCCAAGATCGCCGGCCAGGTACCTGGCAGTAAGATCGACCGTACGACAACCAGGTCTTACCTGCGTGTCCTGCCCGGTTATGTTCCCGATAATCTGAAGGGCCTCACTGGATTTGGAGGACGTCTTTTTCCGAGTATATTTAGCGAGGGAGGAGTTGAGATCGGGCCTATTCCGCCCGGAACGCCTGTCGGTTTACTGGCAAATCTAAATCTGCTGGCTGATGATTCAGACTGGGCAGGGCGTATCGATCATGATCGAAAAGTGCTAGACCTTGTGACCAAGATCAAGCACGATTTGCTGGCGCTGGGAAATAATCCGAGCGATGACGGCGCACGCAAGGTATTCGCAAATCTCGTCAGTCCACTAATGGAGGTCAGTAAGTGTCCGGATTACATAGTCAATCGAGGGCATTACTTCGGAACCAAATACTCTAAAGAGGAGCCTCCGCTTAGTGATAATGAGAAGCGCGGTTTGATAGAGTTCCTGAAGACATTTTAGTACCGTATGCACCTTCGAAAACCCGCATCCACCGTGTTGCACCGAGTGGCACAGGCATTCCTGCCTGTGTTGCACTTAGACGGAGACGCTGATGTTTTCAGTCCAGTCTTTGCCCGGGCCGCTGGGCAGAGAAACACTCATGCGCGCCGCGTCGGCACTCTTGCCGGCGCCTGGTTTGGTGAGCGCGTTCTCAAGCTGACGAGGGTCATGTAATCATGAGCGCTGGAGATTTCGACTATATTATCGTGGGATCGGGCGCGGGTGGCGGCCCGCTCGCAGCCAATCTGGCCAAAACCGGCTTCAGGGTTCTGCTCATGGAAGCGGGTGGCGATCCGTGCTCCACGGACGAAACCGGCCGACTTATGTACGAGGTGCCGGTGTTTCACGGCCTTTCGACGGAATACAAGCCGTGTGCCTGGGATTATTATGTTCGCCATTACACCGACGATGCGCAACAGGCAAAGGACTCCAAAACAGTCCAGATCGACGGAAAGGATACAGTCTGGTACCCGCGCGCTGGTACGCTCGGCGGCTGCACCGCGCATAACGCAATGATCACGGTGGTCCCTCAGGACAGTGACTGGAATAACATCGCCAACATCACGGGCGATACCTCGTGGGGCGCCGCTAACATGCGCACTTACTTTGAGCGCCTGGAGAATTGTAAGTATGTGCAAGTTGCGCCCGTTGCCGCGGATGCATCCTTACCTGAAATGCTCGGTGCTTCGGTTGGGACCGCGCTTGCCAGAGCCCAGAATGCCCTGTCGTCTATCGGTACATTCTTCCGGGGCGAGGATTGGCGCGACCAGAATCACGGCCATGGCTTTAACGGTTGGCTGCCGACCTCCGAGGCTGATCCAAAGCTGGTCCTAAAAGATCCCGAGCTCATTACACTGCTTATCAAAGGTGTCAAAGAGGCCGTCGCAGACCAAATCGGGAATCCGGTGATCGGCGTGGAATCGCGCTTCGATCCAAATGACTCTCGTTACAGTGGGTCCAGTCCCGAGGGCTTGGCCTTCACTCCGCTCGCTGTCGAAAACGGCAAGCGCCGAGGGTCTCGGGATTACCTGCTGCAAGTGAAAAAGGAGTTTCCGGATAATTTAACGATCCAGAAAAATGCATTGGTAACTCGCGTCCTGTTTGAAGGCACCCGCGCCGTGGGTGTGGAGTACATCGACAAACCACACGTCTATCGCGCCGATCCCGCGGCGAATGGCGGCCCGTCGTTTCTGCCGCGCAGCGAGGCGCGGGCCCGGCGCGAAATCATCCTGGCCGCTGGCGCATTCAACAGTCCGCAGCTTCTCAAACTCTCGGGTGTTGGGCCGCGCGCTGAGTTGGAGCGCTTTGATATCCCAGTCATCGCCGATCTGCCCGGCGTCGGCGAGAACTTGCAAGACCGTTACGAAGTCAGCGTTATCTCAGACTTCGTCAGGGACTTCGCCCTTCTGGAAGGCGGAACGTTTTCGCTTCCGGCCCCGGACCCGGATGCTTTCATGAAGCAATGGGAACAGGGCGGTACAGGTGTGTACGCGTCCAACGGCGCTTTGATCGGCATCATCATGCGGTCCGACAAGCAGGTGAAGCAGCCCGATCTATATATCTTCGGCTTGCCCGGTTTCTTCCGCGGTTATCAGCCAGGCTACTCAAAGGTATTCGAGCGCCATCACAACCGGTTCACCTGGGCCATTCTGAAGGCGCGTACCCAGAATACGGGCTCCGTGCAGCTTCGCTCATCGAACCCCTGGGACACGCCCATCATCAATTTCCAGTATTTCGGCGATGGGAAGCGCCAGAACGATCCCGATTTGGAGGCCGTGGTGAACGGTGTCAGATTTGTGCGGGATATGAATAAGCGATTGTCCGCATTAGGATTGATCGAAAAAGAAGAAGTCCCGGGGCCGAAGCGTGAGACCGACGATCAGCTTCGGGAATTCATACGAGATGAAGCGTGGGGGCATCACGCCTCCTGCACCAATAAGATCGGAGCTGACGATGACGCTATGGCAGTCCTCGACAGCCGCTTCCGCGTGCGCAAAACACAAGGCTTGCGTGTTGTGGATGCGTCCGTGTTTCCCAGGATTCCAGGCTACTTCATCGTCTCGGCAATTTATATGATCAGCGAGAAAGCCTTCGACGTTATTAGAGACGAGTAACACAGCCATTCTTGCCTGTGTGGCACTCTAATCTTATAACTCAAATTTACTGCTCTGTCTGCCTCTTAGCCACCTTATAATCCGCAATCAGGCGCTTGGCCACCTTATTAGCGACATCCGCCGCCGCGCCCATGAACTTTCCGCCGAAACTCTCCTGCGTGGTGGACCAGATCACGTCTCCGTCCTTATTCACCAAGCGCACGGTCGCGATCGCTTCGTGTTTGCGCTCCTCAGTTTTTCGCGACTCGTTTTCACCAACGCTCATCCCTGCCACACTCCAGCCGGAATATCGCGAGTTCGACGACCCAACATCCGGAGTGCTCACGTTCGCGTGCGCGTTGAGTCCTTCCGTCGATGAAAACAGGTCCGTAAATATCGTGTCCTCGCCCGCTCCCTTGAGGATCGCGTCCGCCCGGTCCTCATCTTCGGTGATGATGAACAGCTTCGAGCCCTGCAGACTGGTCATGAGGAGATCCCGAATCATTAACGCCGAATCACCGCCGGTTAGAGTGTCCACAAAGATTCGCCTGACCTTGGTCAGTTGAACCTGCGGATCTTCGTCAGGCAGGTCTTGATTGACAGCCTTGACATTTGAAAGCAGCAAAGCCAGACATACTATCCACATGATCAGCCTTTTCCGGCCTTGCGGGCTTCATCGTCCTGAAATTCCACCCGGCGGCCCGTACGCGCTTCCAAACTCGCGAGCATGGACCGTATGTTGTCCTTGTTAACCCGGAAAATCATGGCCTGCTGCTTGCCGTCTTCGTCTTCGTAGCCTACAGTCAGGAAATGCTGCCGTTTCTTGCTCAACAGGAACAGCGGTGAAATCAATACGGCGGCCACAATGCGGCGGTCCACTTTTTGGCCGTATTCGAGCAGGTTGATCTTGTCGTAGGCTACGCGCCAACTCGCTTTGTGCGAATAGAAGACAAAGTAAGTAGCATCCAGGGCCTGCACTGAACCGCCGCATCCCGCCGGAATTTGCTCGATCGTGCCACCTACGTATTCAGCCTTGGCTCCGTTTGCGCTGAAGAGCAGGCTGGAAGATCCCAACAGGACAATACAGAGCAAATGCCGGGCAGTCATACAGCATGTAGTGCCGCCTCCAGCCCGAAACTCTCAGCCTGTATGCTACAAGACGCCGCTGGTAATCCACTACTGGTTGTAATGATAATGGTGTCCGCCGCGCGTATATCCGCGATCGGCTGACCCGACGTTCAGCGGTTGTTGCAGCCGGAACGTCAAAACGGATTCCGCAGGCACTCGGACCGCTCCGCCTCTCGTGATGGTCTGTGTGCCTGCCCCGCCTGCGGCTCCCACGGCTGCCCCAATCGCAGCCCCTTTGCCCCCGCCGGCGATTGCTCCAATAATGGTCCCCAAGAGCGCCCCGCCGCCAACGTATTTAGCAGTGCGCTCATTTTTACCAACGCCCTGCTTTGTGCCGCCATCACGTGTGACGTCATTTGTACTGACTGCGTACCGATGCCCGTTTACGTCGATGGATTCCAAATCGACGGCCAGATCGCGAGTTCCGACATTCCTCACGATCAACTCGGCATTGGAGCCACGCGGAATCGCAACACTGCCATTCGAGTCAAGCACGTCCCGGTCCACTACCCCGCTGTAGATGCGGCCATCACTGGAATTTCTTACATCAATTGTCTCGTTCGTGCGAACGGAAACATTCGCGCCGGCCGGAACGCTCCCATACTGTGCTAACCCAGCCAGTGCCATACCGAAGAACCCAACGGTACTGAGAATTGCGGTTCGTTTCATGAAGATCTCCTTCCTCTTTATTTGAGCAGTTTCTATTCCAAAAATCGTTATGCAGGAAAATTAAAATCGCGAAATCTAATCCACCGGTTTCTGGATCCTAGGTGGAGCAGGCGATCTTGTCGCCTGCTTTCCCCTTCCCGAAGCACCACAGGTCGTTGTTGCTACCATCTTTCCGCCTTCACCTTTGACCCAAGTAGCACAGGCACGCATCGTGCGCAAGCGCATTCTTGCCTGTTTGTATGGGCGCGGGATCGCCCACCAAAGGCGATGAAAAGCAGTGAGTGGAGTAGGCGGTTTCGCCTGCTCGGCAGGCCCACGGGCCTGCTCCACTCTACCTCGCACCACGGGAGGGTTTTCGAGAGTGTGTTGCACTTAGACCCAAAACCAGTTCGCTATAATAAGTCTTTCAATAAGGAGTTCCCGCATGTTCGATCTGTTTCGCAGCCGGGATAAAGTTGTGCGCATTATGCTTGGCGGCCTGCTCGGTATAGTCGCGCTGTCGATGTTGCTTTACTTGATCCCTGGCGCGGGCATGCCGTCCAGCAACCGGGACGATCAGATTGTCGCTGAGATCGGCAAGGACGCCGTCACTACGCGCGAGGTCGATCGAATCGTACGGGACCAAGTGCGCGGCCAGCAACTTCCCCCCGAGATGGTGAATTTCGTGATCCCGCAACTGATCGATAAGACCATATCGGAGCGGGCCGTGGCATACCAGGCGCAGCGGATGGGATTTCAAGTGACGGACGCCACCCTGGCGAATGCCATCCGCTCGTTTCCGAATTTCTCAGAGATGTCACCGGCCCAATATACCGGCGCCGTGCAACAGATGGGCTTTGCTTCTGTCCCGGATTTTGAAAACGACATCCGGACCCAGCTCTATTTGACAGACCTTCAGACCGTGTCGAATGAAGGGCTCCTGGTAACTCCGCTCGAAGTGAAGCGCGAGTTCGACCGTCGTAATGAAAAGGTCAAGATCCAGTACATCAGCTTTGATGCCGCCAAGCTAAAGTCGCAAGTAAAAGTAACCCCGGCGGAGCTGCAGGCGTATTTCAAATCGGTCAGCACTCAATTTCCGCTGCCCGAGACACGTACTTTCGAGTTGATCGTCGCGGACCCGCAGAAGGTGGCGGAATCCATCCAGGTGTCCGATGCGCAGATGCAGCAATTCTATAACTCCCATCGCGATCAGTTCCGCACGCCCGAGCGGGTGAAAGTCCGCCATATACTTCTGAGTACCGTGAACAAGCCGCCGGAAGAGACGGCAAAGATCAAGGCAAAAGCGGAAGGTCTTCTGAAGCAAATCAAAGCCGGCGGCGATTTCGCGGAGCTTGCCAAACAGAATTCCGACGATCCTGGGTCCAAGGCTAACGGCGGAGACTTGGGATGGGTTGTCCGGGGACAGATGGTCAAGAACTTCGAGAATGCGACGTTTTCCCTCAAGCCGAAGGAGATCAGCAATCTGATCACAACCGAGTACGGCTTTCACATCATCCAGGTTCTCGAAAAGCAGGACGCGCATGTCCAGTCGTTCGATGAGGTGAAGTCGCAGATCGCGGACGGATTGAGGAAAGAAACTCTAAACGATCGGGTGCAGAACGTAGCGGACCAGGCGCAGGCTCAACTGGCCAAGTCTCCGGGCGCGGCCGAGCAGATCGCCACCAAGCTGGGGCTTATTTACGCCAAAGTCGAGAAGCACAAAACTGGCGACCCGATGCCCGTCATTGGTTCCGACAAGCAGGTAGACGACGGGCTGGCCGGGCTGAAAAAAGGCGAGGTCAGTCCTGTCATGCAAGCCGGCAATCGGCTGGTAGTTGTTGTCGTGGACAGTTTTACCGCGAGCCATCCGGCGGAGTTGGCTGACGTCGAGCCGCAGGTTCGCGATCGCTTCGAGCAGTATCAGGCGGGCAAACTGGCCAGCGACAAAGCGCAAAAGGCGGCTGAGCTCCTCAAGAGCGACGGCGGAGATCTTCAGGCTGTTGCGAAAGCCAATGGTCTTGAAGTCAAGACGTCGGACTTCTTCACGCGCGCGGGCGCGGTGGAAGGTATTGGCTCCGCCAGTTACTTCGCTGACGCGTTCTTGAAGCCAGCCGGCGCGTCCTTAGGACCGGTCGCCACCGGCGGGCAGACGATCGTTGGCAAGGTCCTCGACAAACAGAATTCGGATCCGGCAAAGCTCACAGCCGAGCGGGATAGCATCATCACAGAACTAAAACAGAAAAAGAGCCAGGAGAGACTTCAGCTTTTCCACGACAGCATCCTGTCCCAGCTCATCAGGGAAGGCAAGGTTAAGATTCACCGCGACGTGGTCAACCGGATTCTGGCCCGCTACCGAGGCTGATGATTCACGCCATCCTCGATTTCCTGCGGACGCTCACCAATCCGGAGCGTCTAATCCAACTGCTCTCGACCGTAATGACAGGGTGGGCGGGCTACGCGCTTTTGACCGGAATCGTTTTCGCGGAAACCGGTCTTCTGGTCGGGTTCTTCCTTCCTGGCGACTCGCTTCTTTTCACGATCGGGGTCGTGGCCGGCGCGGGGCAACTCAACATTGCACTGATCGTCGTATTGCTCATCTGTGCTTCGATGTTGGGGGACTGCTCGGGCTACCTAATCGGGCGCCGGACAGGGCCCGCCATCTTCAACCGCCCGGACTCGCGCTTCTTCAAGCGGGAGCACCTCCAACGGACTCGGGAATTCTATGAAAAGCATGGAGGCAAGACGATTATCTACGCCAAGTTTGTCCCGATCATCCGCACCTTCGCCCCATTCGTCGCGGGAGTGGCCCAGATGCCGTACCCGCGCTTCCTGGCTTTTGACATCTTCGGCGGAATCGGCTGGGTGACGTCCATGACCCTGGCCGGCTACTTCCTGGGCGGGGTCCCGATCATCCGGGCTAACTTCGAAAAGGTAGTGATCCTGATCGTAATCGTCTCCGTGCTTCCAATCCTGATTCAGGCCACGCGCGCCCGTTTGCAACCAACCGCGCCGCCAGCTTCCGGGTGATTTCTTCTATCGCCCGGCGTACTGCCGGATCTCGCCGCGCTTCCACCTCGTCGCCCTTTTCGATGCCAACGCCCTGGTTCAGGATCTCCTGTTGCAAACGGCTTTGGACCCACTCACGCTCGCGAATCCAGTCGCTGATCGCAGGCTGAATATTATGCTCGGCGGCAAAGACCTGGAACTCGTCGAGAATTGCCGGTGTCATCTGGAAATCGCCGGTCACCTGATTATTGTGAGTAAACTCAGTGGCGAAGTTCGTCAGAATGCCGCTCGCATCCAGCACTATGCGCAACCGGGCCGGCTGTTCGGGCGGAGTGAAGACATCCGGCTCAATACCGCCTCCACCCGTTACGGCGCGCCCTGAATCGGTTCGGTATTTCTCGCTGGACAGTTGCACGGCAAGCTGCCCAGCCCGCAGCGGCTTCTGTATCGAACGCCCGCTAGGCGTGTAGTAGAAAGCAATGGTGAGCGCTAGCGCCGTGTTGTTCGACAACGGACGAACGCGTTGCACTAACCCTTTCCCGTAGCTTGGGATTCCCAGGATTACGGCGCGATCATGATCTTGCAGCGCGCCCGCCAGAATTTCGGAAGCGCTCGCGGTCTTCTCATTCACGAGCACGGCAACCGGGAAACTGTACGGAGTCGCCGTCTTGGGCACATCCACGTCTTCGCTCTTCGCGGTGCGGCCCCTAACGGTCAAAATTCGTTGTCCAGGCTTGAGAAATAAGGACGCCGATTCCATGGCCGCCTGCACCACCCCGCCCAGGTTATTGCGAAGATCGATCACCAGGCCCGTTAGCCTGTTGCCGCCCAGCTTTTCGATAGCCTGTTTCAACTGCCGTCCGGTCTGCGGATCGAAGCTCGCGACACGAACGTAACCGATACCGGGGCGCAGGAGGAACCAGCGGTCAACGCTCGGAGAATCCACCAACTCCGGATTCAGATTAAATTGCAATAGGCGCGCATTGCCTGGCCGCCTGACATCCAAATGTGCCGTCTGTTGCCTCGCCTGGCCTAGAAATCCGATCAACTGATCCATGTCCAGACGGTTGAGCGCGACATTGTTGACGGCCAGGATCTCATCGCCGGGCGACAGGCCCGCTTTCGCGGAGGGAGTTCCGGGGACGGCCTGCAGTACAATCACTCGTCCGGGCAGAATCGAGAGCACGCTGCCGAAGCCCTTTTGCTCGGAGTGCTCCATCTGCTTCAATTGCTCGTACTGCGCTGGATCGAAAAATACGGAGTGTGGATCCAGCCGCCGCAGCATGCCCGGAATCGCGCCCTGATAAATGGCCTGCTCGGTATTCACCGGGTCCGCCGCTTCGCGTTTTGCGATCACCAGCACATCGACGAACTGTTTCAGCAGTTGCTCGACATCCGAAGCCGGAGCGGTGGCAAACAGGAACAAAAGAGGGGCCAGCATCTCAGTCGCGACTATAGCGGAGGCTCTTCTTGACCCGGTCGCGATCGAGCGCCAGTTCGATCAGGCGGTCAATCAGCGCGGGCATGGGCACACCACAGTGCTCCCACATCTTGGGGTACATGCTGATGGATGTGAATCCGGGGATGGTGTTGATCTCGTTGATGAACAGTTTTCCGGTTGAATTCTCGAGCAGGAAATCGACGCGAGCCATGCCCTCGCATTCAACCGCGCGATAACATTCGATGGCCAGACGCTGAACTTCGGCCGTCTGCTCCGGAGTGAGATCGGCCGGAATAACGGTGCGCGCCTGGTCGAGAAGGTACTTGTCTTCGTAGTCGTAGAAGTCGCGGGATGGAAGAATCTCGCAGGGGACCGATGCCGCCGGCTCGTCATTGCCCAGCACCGCGCATTCGAACTCCCGTCCTGTGATTCCGCGCTCGACGATGACCTTGCGATCGTACTGAGCGGCGAAATCCACGGCCTGCTTTAATTCGGCACAGGTATTCACTTTCGAGATTCCAACGGAGGATCCCAGGTTGGCCGGCTTTACGAACAGCGGGAATGGCAGCCCCGCGCAGACCTCGTCCATCCGATCCGTCTGCCGGGCGTTCAGCACGCGGTATTCAACCACCGGCAAGCCACGCTCTTTGGCCAGCCGCTTCATCACTTCTTTGTCCATGGAAACGGATGACGCCAGGACGCCTGCTCCGACATACGGTAAATCGGCCAAATCCAACAGGCCCTGGAGTGTTCCGTCCTCGCCGAACGTTCCGTGTAACACCGGAAACACGACATCGATCTCCGGGTTCCCGTTCGGCTCAGGCTTTATATGAGCCGGGCTCCACTTTCCGTCCTTTGAAATGATGAACTGATGAATCTGATACTTCTCGGGGTCCATCGCTTCCATGATCGCTTTGGCTGACCGGAGCGATACATCGTGCTCGCCGCTGCGGCCTCCGTAGATAACTGCGACTCGCAGCTTCATTGCTTCTCCAGAACGAAGGTCTGCTTCACTTCGCCCTTTGCGCCCGGCGTGAAGCGCTCTTTGGTCAGAGTTTTGCCGTGCGGCGACAGAATCCAGACCTCGCGAATTAGCACCTCGCGCCCGTTATAATCCCGCTTATTGGTAAACACCAGTGAATTGCCTTCCCATTGGACGGTGTTCTTCTCCGTGTAGTTGCGCGATTTGCCGGTCTGCTCGCGTCCATCGGTGGCGTAGTCGTGCTCAGAAGTTACCGAATCGCCTTGAGGACCGACAATCGTTTGGGTCAAATGGAGACTTGGCTCTTTGTGAGTAATGACATCGGTGACGCTGATCGGCACTGGCAAGTTGGCAAAGTTGCTCTTGGCGTTATCCTGCTTCCAGGTGCCCGAAAAATTTGGCTTCGGTTGAGCGTACGCCAGAGTTGCCACCACGAGCAGTGCTACCAGCTTCATAGAATTCTCTTGCCCATTGCGGACATCACCAGTTCGACGGCGAGCAGAGCCGTCCGGTTCGCTTCATCGATCACTGGATTTACTTCCACCACTTCCATGGACGTCAGCCGCCCGCAATCGCACAAAGTTTCCATTGCAAGGTGCGCCTCGCGATAGGTGATGCCCCCCTTCACAGGTGTCCCCACGCCCGGCGCTTCCTGCGGGTCTACGGAATCGATATCAAAGGATACATGAAAGCCGGCCGTACCCGCGCTTGCAACCTGGATCGCATCTTCCATAACCGCCCGGAGCCCCCGCTCATCGATGTCTCGCATCGTAAACGCGCGCACGCCGGACTCCTGAACCAGGCTGCGCTCACGCCCATCCACCGAACGAACGCCGACCAGCGCTACGTTTGCCGGATCGACCTTGGGCGCGTATCCAAAGATGTGCGTCAGCTCGCGCGGCCCAACCCCAATGCAGCAAGCCAGAGGCATGCCATGCACGTTGCCGCTGGGACTGGTTTCGGGCGTGTTCATGTCGGCGTGCGCGTCGACCCAGATCATGCCGAGCCTAGTCCCCCTGACTTGCAGATGTTTCGAAACGCCAGCCACTGTTCCGATCGCGACCGAGTGATCGCCGCCCAGCACCAGCGGTACTTGTCCCCGATCCATCGCCTCTCCAACCATGACTGCCAGGCGAGTACAAGCCTGCGTAATCTGGGGAAGATATCGCGCGTTGGCAGGGCCTTCGGGCAGGCTCTCCGGCTGATCGACAGCAACGTTGCCCAGATCCTGGACATCATAGCCGATATCGGTAAGCCGCGCGTTCAGGTTGGCCACGCGGACGGCCGACGGCCCCATGTCGACGCCACGGCGCCCCGCCCCAAGATCGAGTGGAGCGCCGATGACGGCTATGTGAGATTGTCTCAATAATTTAGGTTAGCTGAGAAATTCGAGAAGGGCGTCAACGAGGACTCTTCGTAGAACGGCACTCGGGATTGCGGAAACGGTATCTTCCGGGAAAACGATATCTCAAGGACGGGTCACCTCTGCGCTCAGAAAGGGGACCGAGAGAACTCCGCAAAGCCCACCCATGGCAAATGCAGGCGCAATGCACAGCGCTGATGCAATCGTTGGCGCCTGTTTATTCACGTATTCTATAAGGCATGGAGCTAATCTTCGAAGTTCGCGACGCGGATGAAGGTGGCTACTGCGCACGCGCACTGGGCCATGCCATCTTCACGGAAGCAGAAACCTGGGACGGACTCCGCGCCAATGTTCTTGAGGCAACATCGCTTCACTTCGAAGGCGCCGCGACGCATCCACGGCTGGTGCAACTGCACTATGTAAAGGATGAGTTAATCCCCCTCGAAGCGGCATGAAGCTGCCGCGCGGGGTCCCCGCGGAGCGCCTGGTCCGCGCCCTGGAACGCCTCGGCTACCGGATCGTCCGTCAAAGGGGCAGCCATATGAGGATGAGGCATCCGGCTCCGCCGATCCACACAATAACAATCCCCATGCACAACCCACTTAAGACCGGAACGCTGCACGCGATCCTCTCTGAGGTTGCTCAGATGAGGTCAATGGCGATTGAATCCCTCATGGAATCACTCTGAGACGCGACCACACGGTCGCGCTTACGGCCGGGTCTGATATAGCATCCTCGGAAACGCAATCGTTTCGCGGATGTGCTCGAGGCCGCACATCCAGGCCACGAATCGCTCCACGCCCATTCCGAAACCGCTGTGCGGCACGGTCCCGTATTTACGTAGATCGATGTACCATTCGAACGCTTCTCTCGGCAGGTGGTGCTCTTCCAACCTGCGCAGCAGCAAATCCAGATTGTGAATGCGCTGGCCGCCGCCGATAATTTCGCCGTATCCTTCGGGCGCAATCACATCCACGCCTAGCGCCAGCTCCGGCCGGTCCGGATCAGGTTCGAAATAGAATGCCTTCACCTGGGTGGGATAACGGTCGATCATTGCGGGGCGGTCGTAGTCCTCCACGACCAGCGTTTCATCGGCGCCAGCCACTGTTCCGAACGCGACCGAGTGATCGCCGCCCAGCGCCAGCGGTACTTGTCCCCGATCCATCGCCTCTTCAACCATGGCCGCCAAGCGAGTACATGCCTGCGTAATCTGGGGCAGATATCGCACGTTGGCAGGCTTCGGGCAGGCTCTCGGGTTGATCGACAGGAACGTTGCCCAGATCTTACCTAAACGAGTATACCTTTAGCCGATTACTCGTCCGGGCGATCGGCGAAAATGGAATCATCATGGCGGTGCTCCAGGATATCGAGAAAATGCTTCCGGCTCTATCGCGAGGCGAGAAGGCGCAGATCCTCAAGTGGGTTGTTCAGGAGCTCGGTGACGACTTCCCAGGCATCGATTCGCGCTTCGAGGTTTGCGGCGGTGAGCCTTGTATCGTGAGGACTCGAATACCGGTGTGGGTGCTCGAGCACTCCCGGCGCCTCGGCGTGAGTGAGCAGGTCCTGCTTGGGGCTTATCCATCCCTGCGAGCCGAGGATCTATCCAACGCTTGGGCATTCGCACGATCACACGCCTCGGAGATTGAAGCCCAGATTAGGGACAATGAGTCGGCGTAATGGCCCAATTCTATTCGAATGAGAATGTTGCCAAACAGGTTGTGGATGAATTGCGCAGGCTGGGGCATGACGTATTGACGTCGATGGACGCTGGTAATGCCAACGTGGCGGTCCCTGACTCCGAAGTATTTTCGTTCGCAGCCATTTCAGGACGAATTCTGCTGACCTACAATCGGCGGCACTTCCTGCGATTGCACCAGCAACGAACAGGGGATCACGCCGGCATCGTCCTCTGCACAGTCGATCCCGATTTCACTGCGCAGGCCGAGCGAATCGATGCAGCCGTTCGCGCTGAAACGGATATGAATAATTGTGTATTGCGGGTAAACCGCGAATAAATTTGCTCGGCTGATCGTGCTGCGATTTACGCTACGTCGAAATCTGGTGGCAGCCACGGTGGGCGTACCACTCACGGCCGGGTCCGGTACAGCATCCTCGGAAACGCGATCGTCTCCCGAATGTGCTCGAGGCCGCACATCCAGGCCACGAATCGCTCCACGCCCATTCCGAAGCCGCTGTGCGGAACGGTCCCGTATTTGCGTAAATCGATGTACCATTCGAACGCTTCTCTCGGCAGGTGGTGCTCATCCAGCCTGCGCAGCAGCAGATCCAGATTGTGAATGCGCTGGCCGCCGCCGATAATTTCGCCGTATCCTTCGGGCGCAATCACATCCACGCCTAGCGCCAGCTCGGGCCGGTCCGGATCAGGTTCGAAATAGAATGCCTTCACCTGGGTGGGATAACGGTCGATCATTATGGGGCGGTCGTAATCCTCCACCACCAGCGTTTCATCCGCGCCGCCCAAATCGCCGCCCCACTGAATCTCGCTGCCTTTCGCTTGTAGTTTTTTCACCGCTTCGTCATAGCCGATCCGCGGGAAGGGCGACTGTACAGCCTCCAGCTTTGAGATATCCCGCTCGAGAGCCTGCAGCTCCGTCTTCCTGCTTTCGAGCACCCGGGCGATGACGAACACCACCAACTCTTCCGCCACCTGCTTCACGTCCTCAAGCGTCGCGTAGGCCATCTCGGGCTCGACCATCCAGAACTCCGTCAGATGGCGCCGGGTCTTCGATTTTTCAGCACGGAACACCGGCCCAAAGCAGTACACTTTCCCGAATGCCAACGCATCGGCTTCGTTGTAAAGCTGCCCGGACTGCGTCAGGAACACCTTCTCGTCGTCGAAGTAGTTTACCTCGAACAGAGTAGTCGTGCCCTCGCAAGCGGCTGGGGTGAAGATCGGCGTATCGACTAAGGTGAAGCCGTGGGAGTCGAAGTAATCGCGAATCCCGCGGATCACTTCATGGCGCACGCGAATGATGGCGTGCTGCCGCTTGCTGCGCAGCCACAGGTGCCTATGGTCCATCAGAAAATCGGTGCCGTGCTCTTTGGGCGTGATCGGGTACGGCTCCGATTCCGGCACCCGTTGCACGACGCCGGCTTTCTCCACATCCATTTCGAAACCGCCCGGGGCACGCTGCTCGGCCCGGATCTTGCCGGTGACGATCAGCGAGGATTCCTGGGTGAGGTTCTTAAGAGCTTCAAAAATCTTTTCGTCGATGTTGGCCTTGACCGCGACGCACTGCATCACGCCCGTGCCGTCCCGCACCTGTGGGAACACAATTTTGCCCGACTTGCGGATGTTGTACAGCCAACCCGCTATTTCGACGCTTTCACCAACGTGCTGGCCGGCGCTTTCAATCGTGATCCGCGGCATCCAAGGACTCTAGTTTCTCGAAGATCCGTTTTACCGTGTCGAATGGATTCGCCACATTAGGCTGCTCCTTCAACTCGAGCAGAAGCGGGTATTGACCGGGTCTCGATCGCAACAGAGACATCGTCTTTTTCCAGTCGATTGTTCCACCTTCCGAGTAAAACGGGAACAAATGGCTGTCCGATTCGCCGTCGTTATCGTGCAGGTGCGTAGACCGGATCCGGTCTTTCATGATGTCAAACGCTTGCGCTACACCCTCATTGATGTTCGCGTGGCCAACATCCAGGCAGAAGCCCAGCTTCAAATGCGTCTGGCCCAGAAACAGCATCAGGCGCTCGGCGCTGGATAACGCGTTTGGAATGTTCTCAAGTAACACGTCGACCCCACGCTGGCGTGCGAACAGGTTGATCTCTTCGAGCGACGAGAATGCCGCGTCTACTCTGCGCTCGTCATATTCCTCCTCGCCGACCCCAACGTGCTGGATGAGATAACGAAACGGAACTGTTTCCGCGACTTCAAGCGCGCGCTTGATTTCGTCTACCATGGCCATGCGTTTGGACTTCACGGGCTCGGTGATCGTGATGACGGCATCCGGTCCGGAGCGGCCCCATACGTTGTCCTTGTACATGGGCGAATGCAGCGAATGCAACTTCAATTGAGAGTCGCGAAACCACGCGGCCAACTCAGCTACCTGTGCGCGGTTGCGGTAGTCCAAATGCTGTTGCGCGCAGAAAATCTCGACCGCTGGAACACCAGCCTGCCAAACTCTGTCGAGCCAGACCGTCGTTAAGCGGTGGTTGACGAAAAGGTGCGTGGAGAGGACATGGTCCATCTCAGTATCCGGCTGCTTTCGACGACGCGCGTCCATCCGCTGCGCCCAGCAGCCATCCGTCTTTGGAAAGGATCGCTTCCACTCGGGCTATCACCACCGCGGTCGCTTCCGAGCTCTCGACGTTATGGCCCATCGCTTTGAGCAGCGCAATCGTGTCGGGCGAAATACCTCTTTCCAGGTACAGTTTGTCGGGTTTCCACTGATGATGGAAACGGGGCCAATCCACTGCCTCCTGGATGTTCATGCGAAAATCAGCGACGTTCAGGAAAACCTGCAGCACTCCGTTGATGATCCGCGACCCGCCGGGCGCGCCAAGCGCCATGAACAGCTTGCCATCCCGCAGCACGATGGTCGGCGTCATGGAGGAAAGCGGCCGCTTACCCGGTTGGATCGCATTTGCTTCACCTTGAATCAGGCCGAACAGGTTGGGCTCGCCTGGTTTCGCGGCGAAATCGTCCATCTCATTGTTGAGCAGGAACCCGAGCCCAGGCACAGTGACTCCGCTGCCGTAGCCACCATTCAGCGTGTAAGTAACCGCGACGGCATTCCCGTCGGCATCGACGATGTTGAAGTGCGTTGTCTCGGTGCTCTCGTAACGGGTGAGATCTCCCGGATGGAGCTGGTCGCTCGGAGTGGCGTGCTGCCGATCGATGCTGTCGCGCCGGCTTGCAATGTAGCGCGGATCGAGCAGCTTTTTGACCGGAACTTTGTAGAAATCCGGATCGCCGAAATATTCGCTCCGGTCGGCATAAGCCCGCCGCATCACTTCCGCAACGTAGTGAATGGATGCCGCAGATCCAGCGCCCGTCTTTTCGTAACCCGAGCCGTCGAGCATCCCGAGCATCTGGAGTATTCCGATGCCCCCAGCGCTAGGCGGCGGCGCAGTAATAATTTCGAAATCATGATAGCGGCCTTGCAAGGGCGTGCGCGCCACCGGTTGATAGCTCTTCAGGTCCTCGATCGTGATGGCGCCGCCATTCGCCTGCATCGCGGCGGCCAGCTTGCGCGCGGTTTCGCCCTCATAGAAATCCGCCGCGCCGTGTTTCTGGATGCGCTTCAACGTGCCGGCGAGTTCGGGCTGCTGAAACGTATCGCCCGCCGAATACATCTCACCGCCCTTGAGAAAAACGCGCTTCGATTCCGGGAACTGCTCGAGTAACTTCGAGCTTCCCTTCAAGGATTCCGCCAAGCCGTACGATACCGGAAAACCATCCGCTGCCAGTTTGACCGCGGGCGCCAGCAGCTCCGCCCATTTCTTCTTTCCGTATTTCTGATGCGCGAATTCGAAGCCGCGTACCGAGCCAGGAACGCCCGAAGCTCGCCAGCCTTCAAGGCTGGCCTTGGTCAGAGTGCCTTCGGAATCCACATACATGTTGCGCGAGGCACTCTGGGGAGCGCGTTCCCGAAAATCGACAAAGGTGGTGTTTCCGTCGGCAAACCGGGCCAGCAGGAACCCTCCGCCCCCGATGTTTCCAGCGTAGGGATGCGTGACCGCCAGCGCAAACCCGACCGCGACCGCCGCGTCAATTGCGTTCCCGCCGGACCGCAGAACCGCAACACCGACGTCGGTTGCGAGCGGTTCCTGAGCTACCACCATCGCCGAACGCGCGCGGACGGGCTGCCGCCCAAAGAGAACCGGTACAAGCAGGAGGGCAATGAGAGCGCGGCGTCGCATGAGTTTTGATTTTACTATGGAGTCCATTCGCCGGCCGGCCGCACATCCTTCAATACCGTGCACCAGCCCGGCCATCCCCGCTTCAACGCATACGCGTCTTCCTCGATGCAGATCGCCGCATCCACCCGCGCGCCCATGGCCACCTCATCGCAGCGGGATCCAAAGTTCCACGCTTTGGTAATCAGATGCCGGCCGTTCTGCCGCAAATGAACGCGCACGTGTTTTTCCTTCACGATTACTGACGGGCTCGCTACCTCCAACCCTTGCACTGCCAGCAGCGGAGCCGGATTGCCGAACCCGAACGGAGCCAGCGCCAGCAGCTCTGCCGCGGTCTCATCGTTCAGATCCGGCAAATTGAGGACGGCATCAACGGCTAACTGGGGTTGAAAATCGGCGGCCGTCAGGTGGACCGATGCATACCGGTTCAGCCGCTCGCGGAATTCCTTGATGCGATCCACGTGCAAACCCACCCCGGCCGCCTGCCGGTGTCCGCCGAATCGGGTGAGCAGCTCCGGCATGGATTCGAGTGCCTCCAGAAGATGAAACGCGCTGATGCTGCGACCCGAGCCCTGCGCTTCGCCCTGTTCCTCGCTCAGGACAAAAACCGGACGGCAGTACTTCTCGACTAAGCGGCTCGCAACGATTCCCACCACGCCGCGGTGCCACGTCGGCGCGGAAAAGACCAGCGCCGCCTGATCGTCCGTCACCGGATTCCGCAAACACTCGTCCACGATCGCCCGTACGATCTCCGCTTCGGTCTGCCGCCGTTCGTGATTCAGGTCGTGGAGTTGGCGCGCGAAACTCCGCGCCTCCTCGATATCGCCCGTCAGGAACATTTGAATAACATCCTCGGCGTGCGCCATCCGCCCAGCGGCATTGATTCGCGGCGCAATCTGAAAAGCAACCTCGCGGGCGCTCGGGGCATCGCCGGTCATCAATCCCGAAACCTCCATGATGGCCTGCAGGCCCGGATTGCGCAGCTTTGTCAAACCCCGCAGTCCGTGCTTGACGATGACGCGGTTCTCGCCGGTGAGCGGCACAACATCGGCAACGGTTGCGATCGCAACCAGTTTCAGAAAACTGCGGGTCATCTGTTCGCGTTTTGCGGTTGTCCAATCCAGGCTCCCGAGCAAAGCCTGTACTAATTTGAAGGCCACGCCCGCGCCACATAGATTCTTCTCCGGATACCGGCAATCCGGGCGATTCGGATTCACGACGGCGTGAGCGGGAGGCAGCTCAGCTTCGGGCAAATGATGGTCGGTTACGATGACATCGATCCCCAGCTCGCGCGCTCCCTTCACTACCTCCAACGCGCGGATGCCCGTGTCCACGCTGATAATCAGCCGCACACCCATTCCCGCGGCGCGCTCGATCACCTCGGCGCGCATTCCGTAGCCGTCCCGCAAACGGTGAGGCACGTGGAAGGAAGCTGCTCCGCCCGCCAGTTCGATGGCCTTCTTCAGGATCACGACCGAGATCGTGCCATCCACATCGTAGTCGCCGTAGATCAGGATCTTCTCGCCGGCCGAGATGGCGCGCCGCAATCGATCGAGCGCCTCCGTCATGCCAGCCAGTTGGCGCGGATCGTGCAGGTGTTCGAGAGTTGGAAAGAGGAACCGCCGGCCGGAATCCAGGTCCTCCAATCCGCGATTGAGGAGCACCCGCGCGGTCAATTCATGGATTCCTAACGCGCCTGCGAATTCAGCGGCCCGCTGTGCGTCGACAACCGGAAGAAGCCAGCGAGCCTGCACTCAGTTCTTGGAGAAGTAGCCGCCCAGCGGTTCTTCATCCTCGCCGGCTAGATCGCCGCCCAGAATATCCAGATCGTCCATCAGGTCCGACAACTCTTCGTACCATTCCGTGCGGAGATCGAAAACGTAGATGCGGCTGGCATGATCAAACGAGAGCTCAATCTCACAGGTGAAGCCTTCGTACACGCGCATTTCCTTCAGCCGCCGATCCAGCTTGCGGAGTTCGTCCCGGGGCATCTCGATGCTCTCCAGCCGCTCGATCGCGTCCTCCACCAGGTCGCTCGTAAGCTCGCTGGGATTGTAGACCATCAGTTGTGTTCCCGCAGTCTTGGCAGCCTTGACGAACTGCTTGTAATCGGGATATTCATCGCAATTCCAGTAGACCAGGGGCAATGAATCCACGATCCGCGAATGGCCGTAGAAAATTGCAAAGCCTTCGCTTTCAAGGAACTCCTGAATTTCCAGCTTGAGACTGTCGAGGTTTGGTTTCATTCGTTAGAGCCGCAGCCGCTTTGAGTCGCTACGCCGCGGGAAATCTTCTGAAACACCACGGTATCATAACGGGGATTGGGACTTACAGAATCCGAGCAACTGCGGAAGGCGCGCCGCGAACTGGCTGAGGCACGCCAACATCTGGAGTTGATTCTTGAATCCACAAGCGAAGGTATCTACGGCGTGGATACAGCAGGAGTGTGCACCTTTGTAAGCGGCTCGGCTGCCTCCATGCTGGGCTACACACGGAACGAGCTGCTCGGCAAGAACATGCATGCTCTGATTCATCACACTAATAAGAATGGCCGACCGTATCCGGTGGAGGAGTGCCCGATTTATACGGCGCTTGCCCAGGGCCAAGGATGCCAAGTGGATGATGAGCTATTCTTTCGCGCGGATGGGTCGTCCTTTGCCGTCGAGTATTTGTGCTATCCGATTACAGAACCAGGCAAACACGGTGGCGCAGTAATCACATTTCACGACATCGGATACAAGAAGCGAATGGAGGCTGCCCTCAAGGACGCCGAAGCAAAATACCGCGGACTGTTCGATCACGTGTCGGAAGGAGTCTATCAAACCAGCCCGGCGGGTGAGTTGCTCGCCGCCAACCCGGCCCTAATACGTATGCTGGGGTACCAAACAGCCAGCGATCTTCGCGCGTTAGATGTGAACGAGCTTTACGCGGATCCGGCCGATCGGGCCCATTGGACCGGGGTATTGGAGGGTGCGGGGCAACTCTCTAACGTCGAATTGCATCTGAGGCGGAAAGATGGAACCGTGATCCGGGTTGTCGAGAACGCACGAGCCGTTCGCGACGAGCGGGGCAAGGTCCTTTATTATGAAGGCACTTTGACCCAAGTACCGGAAAAGCAGACTTAAGCAACCGTTCTTCAACGGTTGAAAACAGGATAACGTAGGCGGGATTACTTTCTCCTAACGGTAGAAGTCCGTAAGCTCAAGATATGAAAAAGCTTACCTTCATGACGATCGCACTCGCCGCCAGTCTCGCTCATGCGGCAACCAGCTACCGGGTCAACCTCTATCGTCCCACCCTGGTCAATGGAACCGAGTTGAAAGCCGGGGAAGTGAAAGTGGAACTCCACGACAATAAGGCCAGTTTCAAGCAGGGAAAAACCACTGCGGAAGCGAACGTAAAAGTCGAAAACGGCACCCAGAAGTTCATTTCGACGACAGTCGGTTATGGCAGCGAGAGCGCCGCCAACGACTTGCAGGAGATTCGGCTGGGCGGGACGTCGACCAAGTTGGTCTTTGAAGCGGGGGCTAGCGGTAACAGGTAACTGCGGCGGGCAGCCCCACATCAGTCACCGCGGGGCAGACGCGCCCACGCTGACGTCCATCAACAGCTCGTCCAGGATCCGGTCATAGGGCCGCTCAACCGCCAATTCGTAGAGCGGGCCCCCTTCCTCCGTATCTTTTGCGAGCTTTCGCTCCAGCTCGGGCGACTTGTTCATGAAGGCCGTCTGCAGCTCAATCACGGCTTCGCCCAGCTTTCCCTGCCGGGCCAGCAGGCACGCCAGATCGTAGTGGATCTCAGCGGCGGCGGCGGGGTCGGCAATCAAGCCCAGCGCCTGGTTCAGATAAGTCTTCGCCGCGGTAAAATCCTGCGGAATACAGAAGGCTGCTAAAGCCTTGTAGATCTGGGCCAACTCATGATTCAAGACGCGCAGACGTCCCAGTAGGTGCAAATACTCGCTGCTGTTGGTGGACTTCGCAATGGCTGCGGATTTGGGCGCCGTCAAAGCAGCCCTGGCAGTTGACACGACAGCCGCCGGCGCCTTTCCCGTCGCGTTCCCCTGCCCCAAAATCATGTCCCGGATTTCGTCCCGCAACTCCCGAAATTCCCCCGCGCTGGCAGTCAGTTGGGACTGGACCGCCTTTACGGTTTGTCCGGTCTGCTCCTTCAGAATCTGCTCGCTCATGCTCGGCGCCAGCAGGAAAACCATGGTGTAAAGTCCGGCCAAGCCGAGAAGAATGATGATCAGTAGCTGCAGGTCCTGCACCCTTTGTCCCAGCAGCGACGGATTGCTCTCGGGCACGAACCAAAAAGTATGAATCACCAGCGCAAGCACGGACAAGCCGATGCTGACGCATACACAGAGAGTCCCCAGACGCAGCCACTGCATTTCGTAGCTCTATTGTATAGTTGTAAGTCGCGTTTGCAGCCCTACGCGAGGGTACTTGCAGTACCATAATCAGACCGTTTTGTAATGCAACCAAACCCGCTCCGGTACCGCCCGCTGTTGTATTTTCTATTTCTGCTTGCACTCAACGCATTCATTGTGCGCCGTCTCTTCGTCACCGAATTTACCCAGCACATGAACTCCAACGAGGGCACATTCATGTCCATCAGCCGGTTCATACTGAGCGATTGGCCGCACCTGAGCTGGTATCCGCGCTGGTTCAACGGGGTGCCTTTCCAAAACACCTATAGCCCGCTGCTGCAGTTTGTGGATGCTGGATTTGCAAAGCTGGCCCATTGTTCCACCGCTCTCGCATTCCACGCGGTAACCGCGTTCTTCTATTCGCTCGGCCCCGCGCTGTTGTTTTTGTTTGCCTGGAAGCTGTCTGGCTTGCTCGAAACCAGCCTTTCCGCGGCGCTGCTCTACTCGCTGTTCTCGCCGTCGGCCATGTTTTGGCTGGTCTACAACGACATCTTCGGATGGCGCCACGCCCGGCGGCTGCATACGCTGGTGCACTATGGCGAAGGCGCGCATAACGTAGCGCTGAGCCTACTGCCCTTGGCACTGCTGCTCTTCTATTTGGCGATTACGCGGCGGCGGCTGCGCTGGTACATCGCTACCGGCGCGTTCTTTGGCGTGGTAGTTCTATTCAATGCGTTCGGGGCGACCGATCTGTCGCTCGGTGCGGCCTGTCTGCTCCTGGCCTTCTCACGTGAGCTCCGGCTCCGTGACATGGCGGCCTTGGCGGCCACAGCCGCGTGTTCTTATTTGTGGATCTCGCCCTGCCTGCCGCCCACTCTCATCCAGACGATCCGAGTGAATTCCCTATCGGTAGCCGGCGATTATCATTACACTCCGCTTTCCCGCGCCGTGCTGCTCCTGGTGGTGGCGGCCTGGCTGTGCCTGTGGTACGCCACGCGCCGGCTGAAGAGCCGCTTCGATCGGTTCATCCTGCTGTTCGCATTCATCTTCACGGCGATACCCACCCTGTCCGTCTGGGGAAACATCTCCATCGTTCCCCAGCCGGACCGCTATCATCTCGAAATGGAAATGGGGCTGTGCCTGGCCGCCATTTTTCTGGCCCGGCATCTAGTAGTGCGGCTCAACCCAAATGTGAGAATGGCCGTCCTGTTGATCTTCGCCGTGTTCCTGACGCGGCAGACCATCACCTACTCGCGCTACGCCCAAAAACTGATCCAGCCCATCGATATTACAACCACAGTCGAATACCGGATGGCCAAATGGCTGGATCGCAATCTGCCCGGCTTGCGCGCCATGGTCTCGGACGAAGGCGGCACTTGGTTCAACGTATTCACGGACAATCCGCAACTGAGCTCGGGGCACGATCCGTTTTCCCCGAACTGGTGGGTGGAGGCGGCCGTTTACGCAATTTACGCTGGGGAGACCCACGGTCATGAGGCTTCCGTTGCGTGGCTGAAGGCGTTCGGCTGTCACGCGATCACCGTGCCGGGACCGCATAGCCGGCAAACCTACCGGCCGTTTCGACGCCCGAACAAGTTCGCTGGCGCTTTGCCGGTTCTATGGCACGACGAGGACGACACCATCTACGGCGTTCCACAGCGCGGCACGTCGCTTGCACATGTCATTCCCGCGACCGCCGCCATCGGCCATCCTCCCAGGAACGGCGTGGATCTTACCGGGATCGGTCCATTCGTGGCCGCCATGGAAGACCCGCGCCTTCCTCTTGCGGAAATGAGTTGGCTGCGCTCGGACCGGGCGCACATTTCCGCTCCCGTGCAAGCGGGTCAGGTGATCGCGGTCCAGGTCACTTGGGATCCGGGCTGGAAGGCCAGCGCCAACGGACATCCCGCCGCAATCACGCGGGACGGCATCGGTCTCATGACGCTGCATCCGGATTGCAGTGGCCCGTGCGAGGTGGATCTGACATTCGAGCAAGGCTTGGAACGGACAATGTGCTGGCTGGCCAGCTTGCTCGTAATCATAGGGATAACTGCGTACAGCGCCTACAGAGCCGCGACCGTCAGGGAGCCGGTGGCCCGCCCGCTATTCTGAAATCATGTTGCGACGCAAACCCGCCGCCAGCCCCTTCGATTACGTCCGGGACTGGAACGCGGAACGCGAGGCGAGAGGCTGGTGGCATAGTTTCGCGCTTCCCGATGGCAGCGTCATCCGGGGCGTCTGCACTCTGGAAGGGCTGGAATCCCGTATCTCGAAGTTCCCGATTTCGCAAAATCTCTCCGGTAAGCGCGTCCTCGACATCGGCACCTGGGACGGTTGGTTTGCGTTCGAAATGGAGCGCCGCGGAGCCGAGGTGCTGGCCATCGATAACTGGGACAATCCGCGCTTCCACGAAATGCGCGAGCGCCTCGGTTCGCGGGCGGAATACCGGCAGATGGACGTGTACGACCTTACACCGGATCGCATCGGTTACTTCGACATCGTGCTGTTCATGGGAGTGATCTACCACCTGAAGCATCCTTTGCTGGCCTTAGAGCGCGTTTGTGCGCTGACTAAAGATCTGGCCGCGGTGGATTCGTTCGTCCTGCGCGAAAAGCATCGCCGGCTGGGTGGAGTGAAAAGCGGCGTTGAAAAGCGCCCGGTCATGGAGTTCTACGAGACCGACGAGTTCGGCGGCCAAACCGATAATTGGGTGGGACCGAGCCTGGCGTGCCTGATGGCGTTCTGCCGCACAGCAGGTTTTGCGCGGGTCGAGCACCGCGCCACCATGGAGTACAACGCGTGCGTGGCCTGTCACCGCAAGTGGGAGCCTCCGCCTGTGGATGCGCCGCCCGGTCCGGAGATCCTGGAAGTCTTCCACGATAAAAACTTCGGCATCAACTTCTCTACGCGAAAAGACGAATACATGAAGGCCCAGTTCCAGAGCTCGAAACGAAACCTGACGCTGGACGATGTAAAGCCCGAGGTGGAAGGCTATGGCATGCGGCCAATCCAGTTGCACCGGTGCGAAGACGATCGGTGGGAAGCGATCTTCAAACTGCCGCCAGGCCTCACGCCAGGCATGCACGAGGTCCGCTTACGGGTAGGTGACAGCGCGGCAGGCGGTCCATACAGTGTCGTAGTCGACATGCCGGCGGAAACAGAATCGCTGAACATTACGAGCATCTGTGATGGCACGACATGGAAAGAAGTCAACCCACAAAGCGGAACCATCTCTCTATGGGTAACCGGCCTACCGGAAAACGCCGACAAAAATAACGTAGAAGTCCGTGTAAACGGCAAGCGGCTGCGGATCGATTACGTGAATCCGAAACGCAATCAGATCAACGCGCTCCTCGATGGCGCCCTGCAGCCAGGCCTCTGGCAAGTGGAAGTAAGCTGTGGAACATGCTTTAGCTTGTTCCCGTACAATGTTCGGCCAATGCCAGAGAGTCCGGCCCAGCGATGAGACACTGGGATCAAAGGCCCGCCCTTCACCACGCCGATCCCGTCGTTCAAAACTGCGCGCTGTTCTGATCTACTGGTTGTTCACCGCCGCGGCTATTGGGCAGAAACAGGAACCCGATACGCGCAACACAGACCCAGAATCAGCGGAACGCGACGCAGTCTCCTCAGAAGCGATCCGGAGATTGTCAAGAAGACACTAGCCTAGGTGAAAAACATAAGATTGCCGAGGTGTTTTCGAAAGGTTGGAACGGGTTGACTCCGACTTTAGGCGGGCTGGTAAGCGGTTCAGGGCTCGGCGGAGGCGTTCAGTGGCTTCAGCCCGGCTTGCTGGATGGCAGGCTCTCCTTGCGCAGTTCAGCCCGGATTTCCACCCGCGCGTACCAACTATATGACGTCGCGCTTGGGATGCCCCGCCTGGCCGGTAATGACGCCTTCCTGGACGTTTACGTGCGGCATCGAAATGATCCGCAACTCGCGTATTATGGACCGGGCGCTGAGTCCGCGGCAATGGGCACACCAACTACCGGCTGGAGGACACATCCTACGATGTTTCCGGCGGCTTGAAGCCGGTTTCGTGGCTTCTACTGGGCGGGTCCGGCGGCTATCTGCAGACCAATGTGGGTCCGGGTACAGACGATCGTTACGCATCCACAGAGCGAGTCTACACGCCGGCTCAAGCTGCCGGAATCGATCGTCAGACCGATTTCATTCGAGCCGGTGGACTAGCAGTGATCGACTGGCGCGACAATCCGTACGGGCCGAAGAGTGGCGGCCAATATTACGCCCGCTTCGAGGTATACAAGGACCAAGGTCTCGGGCAATTCAGTTTTCGGCGGCTCACAGCGGAGGCGCAGCACTTGGGCGGGCCGGACGACCTGCGCGGATTTCATGCATTCCGCTTTTATGACAACAACAGTTTCATCCTGAACGGCGAATGGCAATGAGAAATAAGGTCGTCGCTGGAAGGCGCTGTTTTCGCCGATGCCGGCCAGGTGTTCTCGCATCCGGGCGCTCTGGACTTCTCGCGGCTCGAGACCAGCTATGGAGCTGGACTGCGGTTCCGCGCTCCGAGTAATGGCGCGATTGTCATGCGCCTGGATGCCGCCGGGAGCAGTGAAGGGTTTCACCTCTCACTTTCGTTCAATTCAATGACCTGTTTGCCACTCCTCGAGTCCGGACCGGGCGCCAACTCAGCCCACCTCCGGGAAGACTGCCGTAACGCTGAGTGAGAATATCTGGGGCATAGCCACTATTCCTTACGGAGCCGCGACCAGCCTGCCCGCAAGCGGGTAAGGGAGCGGTTTGACACCTGTGACTTACCTGATCACCTTCTCGTGCTATGGTCATCATCTGCATGGCGATGAAATGGGATCTGTCGACCGGCGGCACCGGCTATATGGAAGCCGCACGCTGGAACGCGATCCAAAGCGGGCTTTTAGCCGAGGAAAAATTGATGAATCAGCCGCCGATGTTCGGCCAGAGAAAGTACTTCGCTATTTTAAATCCTATGCCAGCCGTTCACTGAATCAGTTGAGTGTTCAGAATCCGGATCGAAAACGATGGGCACGCCACGGCACCACGCGGTGGTTGTGGGAGCGAGGACAAGTGACGGCTGCTATTCACCATGTGATGGAGGAGCAGGGAACCTATGGCTGTGTTTGTGGGTGAAGAACCGCTCCCTGACCCGCTTTCGGGCAGGCTGGTCGCGGCTCTGTCTGAGATGGTGGATTCCTACATGTGCGGCAGCCAGTTGCTCAGGGTCACGAAGATTAGGATCGCCATCCTGAAGAATCCCGCCAGCCATCTCTATGCGCTCGATTCTCCCACCGGGCTGCCTACATGCAGCACAGAATCTCGGGGAGACTTGGCCCGGTGTTATTGACTCAAAGAACTCCCGGATTTTCCTGGCCCCACCGGCTCCACAACTTTTGCAACCTCCCCCTCGCCTGCTTCCCGCACGCGCTCCACGCTCTCAAACTCAACGCAGCGTCCCAGTCCATCCATCTGCTCCAGCTCCGACGTCAGCCTCGGTGCGGAGTGGGCATGCTCTAGCTTGCCTTATCCGTGCGTCACGAGAGCACCTTTAGCTCCTGGCTGTTAAAGAACTCCCGGATTTTCCTGGCCCCCACCGGCCCCACAACGTTTGCAAGCTCCCCCTCGCCTGCTTCCCGCACGCGCTCCACGCTCCCAAACTCCCGCAGCAGTTTCTCCAACGTCTTGCGTCCCACGCCATCCACCTGCTCCAACTCCGACGTCAACCGCGCCGCATTCCGGCGGGTGCGATGGAACGTCACCGCAAACCGGTGCGCCTCGTCCCGAACCGTCTGGATCAAGTGCAGCACCGGCGAATGATGCTCCAGCTTGACCGGCTCGTTCTCCTGGCCGTACACATACACGATCTCCTCGCGCTTGGCGATCGACGCGAGCGGCTGGTTGATCACGCCCAGCGCTTCGAGCGCATCGGCGGCCGCATGGAGCTGCCCCAGTCCGCCGTCGATCAGGATCAGTCCCGGGAATGGCCGGTTCTCTTCTTGCAGCCTCGCATACCGGCGAGTCACCACCTCGCGCATCGAAGCGAAGTCATCGTTGCCGATCACGGTGCGGATGATGAACTTGCGATAGTCCGCCTTCTTCATGTGCCCGTCTTCCCACACCACCATGCTGGCCACTTTGTCCGTGCCCTGGATATGCGAAATGTCGAAGCATTCAATGCGCTTGGGAGCCTCGGGCAACGTCAATGCATCCTGTAAGGCTTCCTGAATGGCAGCCGAGGACGGCTTCATCACCCGGAAGCGCTGGTGAAAGCTGTGCTTCGCGTTGGTCTCCACCAGCGATAGCATCGCTTTCTTCTGACCTCGCTGTGGCGTGAGAATTTCTACCTTGTGCCCGCGTTTCTCGCTGAGTATCTCCTCGAGCGGCTCGCGATCCTCAAAATCCACCGGCACATGCACCAGCCCCGGGATGTATTGCTGATCCAGGTAGAGCTGCTTCAACAGAGACGCGAAAAACTCGGTCACTTCGAAATCGTGCTGGTCTTCCCAGAAGAACTCGCGCCGGTCGACAATACGCCCGTTGCGGAGGTGAAACAGATTTACGGCCACCAGCGGAGGCTCGGCGTAGAAAGCCAGGATGTCGATGTTCTCACCTTCAGCGGCGGCGATCTTTTGCTTCTGCTCCATCTCGGCAACCGTGGACATGAGATCGCGCAGGCCTGCCGCTTCTTCAAAGCGCATCTCCTCGGCAGCCTGATCGCGCAGAACCCGCAGCTCGCCGGTAAGATCCCTCAAACGTCCCTCGAGGAACAGCTTGACATTCCGAACCGCTGTGGCATAAGCTTCGCCGCTGGTTAAGCCCTGAACGCACGGACCCAGACACCGGTGTATATGAAACTGCAGACACGGATGCGAGTGGGTCCGGCTGAAATCCACTTTGCACGATGGCACCAGGAAGTGGCGATGGATGAAATGGACCAGCCGGTGAGCCAGGTTGCCTGGAAAGTACGGCCCGAAATAGCTGGATCCGTCTTTCAGCAGCCGGCGCGTCACATACACGCGAGGATACTTCTCGGCAGTCAGCTTGATGTACGGGTAAGTTTTGTCATCACGCAGCAGGATGTTGAAGCGAGGCTTCCAGCGCTTGATCAGATTGTTCTCGAGCGCGAGCGCCTCTTTGTTGTTGTCGACCAGGATATAATCGACATCCCGCGCTTCGGAAATTAACGTGCCGGTCTTGACATCGGCGAGCCGGTCTTCCGAGAAATAGCTCCGCACCCGCGCCCGCAGGCTGTTGGCCTTGCCGACGTAGATAACCGTCCCGTGCCGATCTTTGTAGAGATAGACGCCCGGAAGCAGTGGCAACTGCGCCGCTTTTTCGCGAAGCTCCATGGAGGCTGTATTACTATTTTAGATGCGCCGGGGGGAGGTTAGATGCCGCCCGGGTGTGTGAATCCTGGCTGCGTGGATTCAGTCCAGCTTTTCCGGCTCCAGATCCGTCTTCTCGCCCGCGGCCTTCTTCTCCAGGTACTTATTCATCCAGGCTTCCCAGCTCCTGCCTGCCGCCGTATCGCGCCCGGTAAATGCCAGGCCGGCTATGTCGGCATACGAGATCGCGATCTTATTATCCTGATCCTTCGGAAAAAGCCGTACCACGGAGTCTGCCAACGTCTTGCCGGTCTGACGGTCGAAGATGTAACCTTCCACCGTGCTGCCGTCCTTGCGAGTGATGGTGACGTCGCCGCGGTAATCGAACGCTTTCTCCAGCCCCGCGCGCAAATCTTCGTGGGACGCCAGTTGCCAGACTTGCCCTTGTAGATCGCCGGTCAGTTCAGTTGCACCAGTTCGGCGGGCCGTCGAACCTGGGCATCCAACGCCGCCAGAGCCGCCGGATCGGCGTATTTCGATGACAGAGTGCCGCGCACCGTCGCCAGAAATCCCTTCCACGAATTGAAAGTATGCTTGACCGCCGAGGCCTCGTAGCCGCTATGCACCATGCAGTTGGCGCACTTCGGATTTCCGGATGCCCCGCCGTAACGGTGCCACTCCGTCGCTTCCATCAACTCCGCGAATGTCTCGGCGTAGCCATCCTGCAGAAGATAACAAGGCTTCTGCCAGCCGAACAGGTTATAGGTGGGCATGCCCCAGGGCGTGCACTCGTAATCGCGCCGCCCCATCAGGTACTCCAGAAAAAGCGGCGATAGATTAAAGCGCCAGCCCGGCTTGCGATTCGAGAGAATCGCTCTGAAAAGTTTGCGGGTATTCTCTTTACCGAGGAAGTGCTGCTGGTCGGGCGCTTTGTCATAGGAGTAGCCGGGCGAAAGCATCATGCCTTCGATGCCCAGCGCCATCATGTCGTCGAAGAAATCCCGCACGCTCTTCGCGTCCGCGTTATCGAACAGCGTCGTATTCGTGGTCACCCGGAAGCCGCGTTTCAGCGCTTCTTTGATACCATCCACCGCGAGATCATATCCGCCTTCGCGGCAGACCGACAGGTCGTGCTCCTCGCGTTGCCCATCCATGTGCACCGAGAAAGTCAGATATTTGCTGGGTTGAAATTGATCGATCTTTTGCTTCAGCAGCAAGGCGTTGGTACAGAGATAAATGTATTTCCTGCGGGCCACCAGGCCTTCCACGATTTGCCGAATCTGCGGATGCATCAGCGGCTCGCCACCTGGTATCGACACCATGGGAGCGCCACACTCCTCGACAGCGTGGAAGCACTGCTCCGGAGTCAGGTTCATCTTCAGAATGTGGGCCGGGTATTGGATCTTACCGCAGCCCGCGCAGGCCAGATTGCAACGGAACAGGGGCTCCAGCATCAGGACCAGCGGATAACGCTGGCGGCCAGCGAGCCGTTGCCTCAGCACGTAGCTGGCAACGGTCCACATCTGCGATATGGGGACTGCCATGTAAAGACTATTGTCGCATTAACTCGGTGTACACGCTCCACGTGCTTTCGATCGCTCTGTCCCAGGTGAACTCCGCGCTCCGCGCTCTGCCTTTCGCCGCAAGCGTCTGCCGTAACTGTGGATCTTCGGTCAGTCTCTTCAGCCCCGCCGCAATCTCTTCCGGCTCGCGCGGATTCACCAGCAACGCGGCGTCTCCCGCAACCTCGCGCAGCGCTGAACCATTCGATGTCAACACCGGCACTCCGCGCGACATCGCTTCGAGCACCGGTATCCCGAATCCTTCATCCAGAGACGGAAACGCAAATACCGAGGCGCGCGCGTACAGCCGTTCCAGTTCGTCGTCCGAAACGTACCCGGGCAGCTCGATATCACTGCTGCGTGGACTTCGCTCGACCGCCTCGACAATCTCCGGCGCGCCGTAACCGGACGATCCAGCCAGAACCAATCTCCAGCCAGGCTCGACCTGTCCAAACGCCCGTACCAGCGCGGCCACGTTCTTCCGCTTCTGGATTGCGCCCACAAACAGAATCAGCCGCTCGCAAACTTGCAAACCGGGCCGCGACCGCAAACCGAGCCGCGACCGGGAGGGAGCGGACCCGTGCGGTATCACCCGCAACCGCGCACGCTCCACGTTCAGCAGCTCGTGAACCTGATCCGCGGTGAACTGCGAAACGGCGATGATTAAGTCCGACCGTCCGGCTGCGAGCTGCGCCTGCTTTGCAAACCGCCGGCGGAACTCGGGCGTCGAATATTCGCCCGTCATCACGAACAGATCGTGAAACGTGGTCACGGTCCGCGGGAACCGGGCTGAGTCCACGCGCTGATTCAAAGCATGAAACAGGTCAACCGAGCGGGGCCAATCTTTCCAAAGCAGGGACCGCGGCGCCCGCTGTTCCCGCATCGCGCGCAAGAACCGGTTCGGGCGGTAACAAAAAAGATAACTGGCTTCGGGATGCGCAGCCGGCAGGCCGGATAAAATCTCGCGCGAATAGACCCCCACGCCGGAAAGATGATCTCCCAGGCTGTAGGTGGCGTCAAGGCCGATTTTCAAACTGCAAGCATAGCGGTTTTTGGAACCAGGCGGTGCTGCGCTTCCGCGAGCAGTTCGTCGAGGCCGTCCCGGCGATCCGGGCAGAACGTGGCGACGCCGGTTTGAATCGACAGCGGATACCGCGCCTGGCTGCCCCACATCGGATAAAGCTCGGATCCAAAGGTGTCAGCCAGGCGCCCCGCTCCGCCTTCGGAAGCATCCAGCGTGAAGACTCCGAAGCGGCTGTTGCTCAGGCGCGCCACCAGACTCGATTCGCCGAACAGGGTCCGCAGAAGCTCCGCGGCCCGGATCAGCAAAAGGTCGCGATCGTCGCGCTGTTTCAGGCTCAGGTGCTCGGGAAAGCCAAGTACCTCGAGCACGGCCAGCACCAGCGGACACCCTGTGCGGCGCGCCACGTTGATGTCGTGTTCGGCGAAGATCGAAAAGCCTCTCGCATTGTACAGGCCGGTAAGCTCGTCAAATACGGAAATCGACTCCAGCGCGTTCGCCCGCCGCTGGCGTTCAATGGCAAAACGTATGCAAGCGGCCAGAGGCTCGCAGTCAATGCTGGATTTCAGCAGTACATCCTGCGCGCCTTCGTGCAGCAGACGGTTGCCGAGATGTTCGTCCTCTTTCTCGATCAGCGCTATGATCGCACTTCCGCGCGCGGCGGTATGGATTCGGTGGAAGGTTTCGAGCAGCGTATCGCCGTCCGGCAGATCCAGATCGATCAGAATGGCGTCGAAGGTGGCCTCCCTGAGACAGTCCAATGCATCGGAGAGCAGGTCCACCTGGACCAGTTCGCACGAGCTCCAGTTCCGCCAGTTGAGCCCCTCATCGATCTCGATAAGGGCTTCGCAGATTAGCTGCTCATCTTCAGCGTTGGATTCAACCAACAGGAGTTCGAGCGATTTTCGGATAGCCACTCTGCGGAATAGGTGCCCAACAAACCAAATTCCTCTCACCGGGTAACACAGCGCGGCTTTGCCGCAAACTGTGGGGCAGGCGGTCGGGCTTTGCCGCCTGCCGGGCGACCCGGTGTTTGGGTCGCCTGCAATTGCGGCTGGACGTAGACAGCAAGACTCTCTGCGCTACAGTTGCGAAATCGTCGCGGCGAGCGCCGGTAGCACATGAGAGTGCGTATTAACGCGCCGCGAGGCGTGTCCAAAGATTGTGCGTTCTACGCTCCCCGCGCCGAAGGAGCGAATATGGAATCAGCTTACAACATAAAGCGATGCTGGAGGGGTGGTAGGCCGAAGCGGCCCAAGCCGAAGAGCAATGGCTACGGCGCAAGTTCGGCACCACCACGCAGGAACTGCGGAATCTAGCGGCTTGGCTGCAACGAAACATTGGAGAAGAAGTAGCTATGGTGTCGACAGCACAGTACTGGAAACCGGTATGCGCTTGCGCACGCCGTTTTCGGCCCGCAAGCGGGTTTCGTGGATCGTCCTGGAGCCGCGTATCCGATTGCATCTGCCGTAAGCCAGGTCGAACAAGGCGCCCAAAGGGCGTAAGAGCGATTTCAGGGATGCGGTGCGGATCGTTAAACGGTTATTGTTCGATGACTCGACGCTGAGCTACGTGCCGGATGCGGAGCAGAGGCGCTGGCGCTTGCCCAAACCATGCAAAGTCTCGTCCCGAGAGCGATAGCCCAAAACCATTCCAACGAAATCCCGGGCAGCCGCAGCGCCAGAAGAAAGCCTAGCGACATAAGAACCGCGGCCAGAAGAAACGGGACAACATTCGCCGGTTTATCAAGCTGCGCGAATTCAGCCATCAGCCAAGCGCCGCTGAGCAGGGCCGCAGCCGAAAACCATCGCGCGCAAAGCTCAGTCATCACTAGAACCACCGCCGAAAATACAGTTTGCCAACCGTAAGAAGTATGATGGCGCCGGCGCGAACGCTTCCGGCCAGTGACCCGGATATCTTCGAACGTCCCGCGCGGCGGGAGTGAGCCTCCACCGGCAGCTCGAC
>JBPCOQ010000019.1:0-44797 GCA_051000095.1 Bryobacteraceae bacterium
AAGCGATTTTCTGCTGGGTCTTATGGCCGCACTCAGGACAGGGAAAGTCTATGGAGACATCGCGGTTTAGGTTCTCGGGCATTATGTGTAGTCTAGCATTTTTGGTACGGTAAGTATATAATTACCCTATATTGGACGGAATCACGGTGCGATAGGCGGTGGCCGCCACCACTCCCTGCCCGTTCGCATTGGCCGTGAAGAGCGCGGGCGCGACACTCTGGACCTGAGCCGTGCTGCTGGGAACAGTGCCCGTTCCGTTGACAATGTTCATGGTCGCCGTTCCCGCGGGTGTGGCCGCAGGCACGAGATAATTGATCTGCGTTGGCGAGACGTAGAGCAGGGGAGCGAGACGAACTGAGCCTGCACTATCCACCACTTGAAAACTGATGCCGCCCAGGCTTGTCTGGTAAGGCGCTGTACCGATCTCGGTTCGTGGGGCGAGGTTGGTTCCGAACGCTGTGGCAAGCGACCCCGGAGCTAAGTTAGGCATGCCACTCGCCGACGATACGCTGACGAAATCACTTCCCGCCGCCCGAGCCGCGGCAAGGTAGGGTTGGGCCCGGTCCTGCAATGTTTGACCGGGTGCTTGACAAGGTGAATCACCGGCAAAAACCGGCAACAGGGAACCAAAAAGCAGGACAGCTATTGAGAATTTCATTTTTTGACAATCTCCTTCCTGCTCCTAAGACCCGTATGGGCTCGATCTTCCGACACCTTTTCTTATTTTTGCGCCCTGTCGTCAAAACCGCGTCTCGCCCGTCTTAGTAGTGATGCAATGGTGGTGCATGCCGGGCGTGGGCGCCTTCTGCGCGGAGCTTCAGTCCGATGACCGGGCTGGATCGCGCGGGATGGCGGAGGCCACCGCGCTCCACCGCCAGGTAACCGACGCATTCGAGGATGCGCGCGACGACGTGTTTCGTTATCTCATCACCCTCGGCTTATATCCGGCGCAAGCCCAGGATGCCACCCAGGAAGTGTTCCTGCGCCTGTATCTCGAAATGAAGAAAGGTGAGCAAATCCGGAACGTGCGAGCGTGGGTATTCCGGGTTGCTCACAACCTGGGCTTGCAGATCCGCGCCAAGGAGGATGCGCTACGGCCCTTCGATCCTGGTATTGAAGAGACTCTCCGCGATAGCAACCAAAGCCCGGAGCTCGGCTTGATCGAGCGGGAACGGATGCTGCGCCTGCATTCCGCGCTGGAGGCGCTATCTCCGCAGCAGCGCCAATGCCTGCAATTGCGCGCGCAAGGCTTGCGATATCAGGAGATCGCCGAAACAATCGGGATTGGCGTTTCCACTGTCAGCGAGTTCTTGAGGCGGGCTATCCAACGGCTCAGGAAGGCCACGGATGAGTAATCGCAAACAACCCATGGCACACCCGGCGGAGGAGGAGTTGCTGCGGTTGTCCGATGGCGAGCTTTCGTCGCGTCAAGCCGCTGGCACGCGAAACCACCTGGAGTTGTGCTGGCACTGCCGTAGCCGCCTCGATGAGCTCGAAGCGGGCATTGCGGACTACATGCGTTACGAGCAGAATGTCCTGACGCCGCTATTGCCTTCGCCGCCGCGGCCCTGGACCGATCTGGGCCGGCGCATGGAAGAACACGATGCGACGGCCGCAATCCGGCGGAGCCCGCGTATGCGATGGATCCCGCCCACATGGCTCGCGGTTGCGGCTGCGGCCCTTCTTGCCGTGCTGTTAGTGTGGCGCTTCGAGCGCGTGCCGGCGGTCAGCGCCACTGAGCTGTTGCGCAAGGCGGCTACCTCGGAATCTTCCAGGCCAGTCGCGCAACGCCGTATACGAATCCGGACCAGGCATCGGAATTACACCCGATCCGCCTCTCTACGTTCTGCCAATTCCGATGCGTCTCCGGAACTCCAGAAGCTTTTCGAAGAGGCCCGCTTCAGTTGGGACAATCCGTTAAGCGTGGAAGCGTATCGCGCATGGCATGACCAATTGCCCGAAAAACAGGATGATGTGAAGAGCACTGCCATCGACTACGTGATTCACACCAGCACGACAGCGAATGTGCTGACCAGCGCGACGCTCACTCTGCGTGCTCAGGATCTGCAAGCCGTGAGCGAGCGCCTGGAGTTTCAGCCTGGAGAATGGGTAGAGATCTCAGAGGCTCCGGAAGAGCCGGCCGCCTCGCCAGCAACCACCCCGAAAGCGTATAAAGAAGAATCGCCAGTGGTCGCGGAGCGAGCTGCGGCCGGACCTGCCGAGGAGTTGCAAGTGACCGTCGCGCTGCATCGAATTAGCGCGGATCTGGGCGAGCCAATCGAAATGACGCGGGACGGATCGAAGCTGGTGGTGGCTGCGATGGGACTCGGTCCACGGCGTCAGAGCCAGGTGCGGGCAGCGGTCGCTAAAATTCCGGGGGTGGAGGTTCGGTTCGATCAGCCGGAATTGATGAGCTCACAGCCGGGTATTCCGGTGGCGCCGCGCCGGGACGCATCCGGCGCACTCAGCGCGCTGCAGATCCAAATACAGAACCAGATCGGCGATCCGGGCTCGGTAGAGGAATTCACCAACCGCGTGCTGGACGCAAGCGAAGCAGCGATGGCGCGGGCTTATGCGCTGCGAGCGCTGGCGCGCCGATTCGCCCCGGAAATAGAAGCGCGGCTCAGTCCGGAAGATCGGAACATTCTAGCGGGCTTGCGTCAGGATCATCTGAGCTCGCTGAGAGTTCGCGTCCGGCAGATCGACCGCCTCCTGGAGCCAGCCTTGGCGGACTTGGCGCCATCGCGGGAAACACAGTCCGCCTCAGCGGCCTCTCCGGAATGGCAGATGCAGGCGCAACAGGTCTTCGCATCCATGCAGCGCGTCGATCAGCTCCTGAGCGCTATGCTGGCCGGAGACGATAGCGGCTCCGCTGGTCAGAGTCCGGGCGATCTGGCCAGCGCGCTTGGCCTGCTCGAGGCACAGTTGGCTCGAAGCCGATGAACTGTCAAAGCACCCTGACGCTCCTGATCGCATTCGCCGCGGGCACGCTCGGCGCGGAACAGCGCGCGCAAGTGACGGGTGTCGTCAAAGACCCCTCCGATGCCGTTCTGACCGGCGCCGCCGTAACGATTGTCAATGCCGACACGGGTATTCGCCGCAGCACCCACTCGAACGACGAAGGTACCTACACCGTCGCCTCGCTGCCGCCTGGCCTGTACAAAATCATGGCCCGGCGCGAAGGATTCCAAACCATGGCGCGGCTGAATGTCAGCCTGCAGCCCGCGCAAAATGCGCGAGTCGATTTCACGATGCAGATTGGCAGCATGCGCGAAACGATCACCATCAACGATGGCCCGCAGCTTCTGAACACCGACGACGGGTCAGTGGGCGTGATGATCGGCCGCGATTGGATCGACCGGCTGCCGCTCAACGGACGCGGGGTGCTCAGCCTCCTCGACCTCGCGTCCGGTGTTGTTTCCACTCCCGCGGCGGCAGGCGAGGCCGGCCAGTTCAGCGCCAACGGCCAGCGGGCCAACACCAACTATTTCACCGTGGACGGAGTGAGCGCCAATACCAGCGTCAGCGGCGGCGCGCTGCCCGCGCAATTCGCGGGTGGCGCGCTTCCGGAGATGACGGCCTTCGGCGGCACGCAAAACCTGGTGAGCACGGAGGGGCTGCAGGAAGCGCAAATCCAGACCTCATCGTTTGCGCCTGAGTTTGGACGCGTGCCAGGTGTCCACATCGGACTGACAACACGCTCCGGCTCCAACGAGATGCACGGCTCGCTGTTCTACTCGCTGCGGAACGAGAAGCTGGACGCCAATGACTGGTTTGCGAACAGGTACGGATCCGGACCCGAGCCATTGCGCTTGAACGATTGGGGAGGTTCGCTAGGCGGATCGGTCCGGCGCGACCGGACTTTCTTCTTTGCGTCGTATGAAGGGCTCCGGCTCGTGCAACCTTTCACGTGGGCGTCAGTGGTCCCGTCGCCGGCCGCCCGTGTGAGCGCGCCGCCGAATCTCCGGCCGCTTCTGAATGCTTTTCCAGTGGGGACCGCCGGCGATCTCGGACACGGTCTGGCGGAGTCGGTCGTCTCCGGATCCAATCCGGCGCGGCTGGATGCAGGCAGCCTTCGCGTGGACCATGCGCTCACCATGCGCAACAGCCTGTTCGCGCGCTACAACCAGGCGCCTTCCGCCAGCGCCTTCGGATACTCCCAGATTGATACCAGCCAATATCAATCCAACAGCCTGACTCTGGGGCTTGCATCGATGCTTCTGGCGAACCTCAACAACGATCTGCGCTTGAACGTGTCGAGTGTGCGGGTTTCTTCGCATTCCACGGCGACCGGCGCCGGGGCAGCAGTACCGCTCGACTTTCCGAAGATCTTTCCCGAATCGATCCAAGGCGCCGACGTTCTCTATGGGTTCGGCATCGGCGATATCGGACAGATTCTCTCGGGCGATAGCGCTAGGAGCAAGCAAGACCAGTGGAACGCGGTCGAGACGCTGGCGATCAACCGCGGCCGGCACGCGATTCGTTTGGGGGTCGATTACGAGCGGCTCACGCCCGCGCGCGATCGCTTGGCGGTGAGTGTCGCGGGCCGCTATCGGAGTTTGGCCGATGTTCTGGCAGGACGCGCGATATCAGTTACGGAATCGCGAGCCGATGCCGCCAGCAGTTTAATCGAAACGCTCTCGCTCTTTCTGCAAGACACCTGGCGCATCCATCCCCGGTTTACGCTGACGTACGGCAGCCGTTGGGAGTTGACGCCCGCGCCCACCGATCCACCAAGCGGCAAGATTTGGCCGACCCGCTATACCCAGTTCGCGCCGCGGATTGGAAGTGCCTGGCGCGTCTCGCCGCAATCGGTGTTACGCGCGGGCTGGGGTATTTTCTACGACCTGAATTTCAGCGTCGCGACAGATCCCATCAACGGATTCCCTTTCAATCGCTGGCAGTTTACCGGCGCTCAGCCCAGCACCGCCGTGCCCGTGATGGGCGCATCTCGCGCGTACGGCTTTGCGCCGAATCTGAAGCTGCCCTACTCGACCGAATGGAACGTCGCATACGAGCATGCGCTCACCCCGGCGGACGTCCTATCGCTATCGTACGTGGGCTCATCCGGCCGCGATTTGCTGCGGCGTGAGGGCAGGTTTCTGGACGAAGCGCAATCTGCGGAACAGATCGTCGCCACCAATCACGGCGCTTCGCGCTACCACGGAATGGAGGCGCAGTATCGCCGCAGGATGGCCCGCGGCGTTGAGGGAACGGTCTCCTATACGTGGTCTCATTCGCTGGACAACGGCTCGTCGGATTCGGGTGTTTATCTGGTGCAATCCGGCAGCACCGCGGCTCGCGATTGGGGTTCGTCCGCTTTCGATGTGCGGCACTCGTTCAGCGCTGCGTTCTCCTGGGACTTGCCCGCGCCGCTTCGTAACTGGTCGGCGGAAGGAATTCTGCGCGCGCGATCCGGTTTTCCGGTGGACGTGTTGGCGGATCGGAACGTACTCGGCCTGGGCTTCGACGACATCACGCGTCCGGATCTGGCGCCCGGCATACCGCTCTGGATTCACGACGGCTCCGTCCCGGATGGGCGGCGGCTGAATCCGGCAGCTTTCTCCATACCATCAGCGGCGCTGCAAGGAAATCTGGGCCGAAACGCGCTAACAGGATTTGGCTTTTCTCAGCTAGATCTCGGTGTCCGTCGCGATTGGAGGCTGCGGAATGAATCCGTCGTACAGTTGCGAATCGAAGGATTCAATGCACTGAATCATCCGAGCTTCGGCGACCCGGTGCGGTTTCTGGCGAGCCCGTTGTTCGGACAAGCGACCTCGATGCTGAACCTGATGCTGGGGAGCGGAACTCCGCATAGCGGCCTGACGCCGGCGTTTCAAACCGGAGGTCCAAGGGCGATTCAGATCGGTGTGCGGTGGAGATTTTGATGCCTGCGGGCTTTCCGAACAGGATTTGGAACACGACCTGGATTCAGCCCGGCAATTCAGTGCAAGATGTCGTCATCGCAGACACATCTGCCCTGAATTACCTGATCCTCATGGCTCCAGTCGTCCTATTGCTGATGGATGAGGCCAAAGGACGTGCCGCATGAGATAGCTATGCGGTAAGATCCTGTGCGCGGCGGTCTTTGATTCCCCGAGACACGCCCCAAATGCCGAACCCGAGCAGCACAAGGTTGGAGACAGCCATGCTAATTTCAGCCTTGCCCATTGCCGTTGTGAGCGTAAAGTGAGGAACGCCAAAAAACACAGCATGCATGAACGTGTAGCCGCCCACGGTGGCGAAGATCATGCACATTCCTCCGAAGAGCTTGCTCGAAGGCCATCGGGTCGATGCGGGGTTTGTGGCACCTTGTTGTGGTACGCCCGGTAAGATTCGAACTTACGACCTTTTGCTCCGGAGGCAAACGCTCTATCCAGACTGAGCTACGGGCGCGTTGTTCTACATTGTACTCGAAATTGTGGTGGTGCGTAACGGTGGCTAAAATCCACCACCTCGACTGGTTGACTTTGACCACCCGCCTAGTCAAGTCCTGACTTGTTTTCAATGGTTTAGAAGTGGCATGCGGTTTGCATTATTCCCGGCGGAGGTCATCATGAAAAGCAAACTGTTGGCAATATTCTTACTGGCTGGAAGTTCGATGTTCGCCCGAACTCACTTCTCGATCGGAGTTGGGATTGGAGTGCCCGCATATGGTTACTATGCGCCGGCGTACGTAGCGCCGCCTCCGGTCGCCTACGTTCCGCTTTCTCCCGGCCCCGGCTACACCTGGCAAGCTGGCTATTGGTATCCGGTTGGACCGCGCTCTTATTGGCGCGCCGGTTACTGGGCGCCTCCCGTGTACGGACGATCGTATGTCGTAGCTCCGCGGTATTACGGGCGCGGTTACGATCGCGACCATGATCGCCGGTATGATCGCGATTACGATCATGATCATGATGGCCGGCATGATCGCGATGATCGTGATTATGATCGCGGATATTATCGGGGGTCTTACCGCTGAATCTTGGGATTGGTAAATGACGCACGCAAGCAGGTGACAAGATCACCTGCTCCACGTGCCGCCATCAATAACATTGTCCATTCGATGGGATGGCGGTAGCGGCGATCGAACTCGATCACGTAGAACACAAGCGGGTACAGCAGCCAGATGATGGTCACAAGCCTCGCGCTTACTGCATTGACTCGAACCGTTTCATACAGGCCGAAAAATGATGCGATCGTCACCAGTGCTAGGAAGATCCGGTCCCACCCGGATGAGGCCCACGGAAACCAGAAGTAAAACACCCGGGCCGCCGTGAGTCTCACGAAATGACCCGGGTTGTTCCGAATCCAATCCAGGGCTTCTCGCAACTTGCGGCGATTGTACTCCACTTCCCCTAGTGCTTCGACTCGGCTCGCTTCCACAAAGCTTCCGTGCGGATGTGAATAATCGGGCAAATTCGATCCCATCCGCGCGTTGGCGCCATCCTGGTTTGAGATGCTCAGCTCGAGCCCAAAGTTATCTCGCAGCCAAATCCAACTTCCCAACCGGCGCTCATTTCGATAGGCCCAGGGCAACAGGCAGAGCACGGTAGTTAGGAAGCTAATCGCTATTGTTCGCGCCTTTCTTCGCAGCAGCCACAGGAAGCCGGCATAGATAGAGGCGAGGGCCGGCGCGAACAACAATGCGATCCCCCACGCCACGCCGAAACGGCAGGCCGCAAGATAGCCTGTCCCACAGCCTTGCAGCAGCATGGCGGTCAACAGCATCAGCAATACGGCGGCCCAGGGCGATTCCCAACTGCTGGCGGATTCCGCGTAGCGCTGCAGCGGGACGAGCGCGCCGAAAATTGCTGCGCTGAATCCCACTCTTCTACTAAGTCCAAGGAGAAGCGCAAGCGGTGGAAGGCAGGCGTACTGCAACGAGCTCACAGCACAGGTCAGGACACGTTTGGCGATCTCGGCCGCCGTTCCGGCTCCGAAGCAGCGATAGACGAGGCTCAGGACAAGCGGATAGCCGGGTGCGACGTGGGCGGTAGGACCCGTGGGAAAAATAAATGGGTCGGCGAAGGCGCCATGCTTGGCGAGCGTTAGCGCGACTTTCGTCGATTCGTAAATGTTATCGGGAGCCGGGGAATGCCGCAGCGTACCGGAGAAGCGCACGGCGAAAGCGGCCAGAAAGATGATAAGGCATGAGCGCAGCAATTGGCCGGCTTGACAGTTTTATTGCTTTTCAAAAACCATTGTGTTGGTGAACGCCTTACCGCTCGCGTCCGTGCCTTTGGTCACCGAGGTCATCGTTTTGCCATTCTTTGAAATCGTCACGCGGCCCCTACCGTAGACCTTGCCGTCCTTCTTCGTGACAGTGGTTATAGCTGACGGGTCGGCTCGCTTCAGGGCGATCATATCCCATGGGGCTCCCGTTACAGGCGAATCCGTGCCATCGTATTTTGCGGTGTAGCTGGAATTGATAGCCTGGCCATCCGCCTGCTCCCCAGTCGTAGTCACCTTCACGGCGTCTCCCGCCGCTTCGCGTGTGGACGTGAGGCTTTTCACCGGTCCCGGTGGCGGATCGAACTTCGATTTCTCCATGTTGAGCTTCCAAGTCCCGAGGGATTGGTCGGCCCCAAATGCAACGATGGCAGTGATCGCTGCACCGAAAAACAGCTTTGCAAGTGTGTTTCGCATTTTTCCTCCTTTTGAAAGGTGCGTGGAGTTGAGCGTATCACGATTCGCGATCGTTGGAAAGACCGGCAACGTACAATGGACCCTTGCCCCGCGTCCGTGTCCGTTCGCTCGCCAAGATCAATCTCGATCTCCGGGTTCTGTCCAAGCGCAGCGATGGATTTCACGACCTGCGAACCATCTTCCAAACGGTCTCCCTGGGCGATACGATCGAGATTGAATTCGCACGCGCCCGCACCAGCCGCATTGAAATCGATTCCGATATCGACATCCCCGATAACCTGATCGTTAAGGCCGCGGCTGCGATCCTATCGGAAATGAAGACGCGGGCGCGCGTGCGGTTCCGTCTCGAAAAGCGCATTCCGATAGGCGGCGGTCTCGGCGGAGGATCGAGCAACGCCGCTGCCGTGCTGCTTGCCTTGCCGGCGCTGGCGGCCAAGCGCGTACCGCTGGAACGGTTACTCGAGCTTGCCTCTCAACTGGGCAGCGATGTGCCGTTTTTTCTGTTAGGCGGCACGGCGGTTGGCCTGGGACGGGGAGCCGAGGTTTATCCCCTTCCCGACGCTCCGTCCAAACCCGCGGTCCTGGTCTGCCCCGGTGTCCACGTCTCTACCGCGGACGCCTATTCGCGCCTTCACCGCGGATTGACAGATGTGATCCCCTCGCCTATTATGAATAGTTTCCAGTCGCTTGCCGGGCGGGTTGGGGACCGTGGGGCGGGTAACGGCTGGGACACTGTTAACGATTTCGAAGCCGTTGTCTTCAGGGCATACCCTCAACTAGAATCAATCAAAGGAAAACTATTGAAACTGGGCGCGCGCCCGGCGCTTATGTCGGGGAGTGGTTCCACTATATTCGGAATCTTCGATAGCCGGCTCCAGAGGGATCGCGCGCTCGGCGCGCTGGAGAACGAGCTTGGCAGCGAGAAGATCCATCCGGTTTCGTTGGTCAATCGCAGGCAGTACCGCTCCCTTTGGTGGCGGCAACTGCGGACAGAGATAGAAGGCAAAGTATGGCCGCCTCAAGAATGGCTCGCGAAATGAGATTCAATCAGATGAAAATCTTCACCGGAAATGCGAATCCGGTGCTCGCCGGAAAAATCTGCGCCTCGCTCGGTTGCACCGTGGGCGCCGCCACCGTGAAGCCTTTCTCGGACGGCGAGATCTATCTGCAGATCCAGGAAAATGTGCGGGGCGCGGATGTATTTGTGGTTCAGCCCACCTGCACGCCGGTGGATCGGCACCTCATCGAACTGCTGCTCATGATCGACGCTCTGAAGCGGGCCTCTGCGGAGCGTATCACGGCAGTGTTACCCTATTATGGGTACGCAAGGCAGGACCGGAAGGACAAACCGAGAATGCCGATCTCGGCCCGGCTGATCGCAAATTTGATTCAGACCGCCGGCGCCGATCGCGTGCTTACGTTGGACCTGCACGCCGCGCAGATTCAAGGTTTTTTCGACGTTCCCGTCGATCACTTGTTTGCGGCGCCGGTAATGATCGAGTATTTCGATTCGATCGGCCGGCGCGACATGACGGTGGTTTCGCCCGATGCGGGTGGCGTGGAACGGGCCCGGGCGTTCGCCAAGCACTTGCAGGCGCCACTGGCCATCATCGATAAGCGGCGGACGGATGTAAACGTAGCCGAGGTGATGCACATTATCGGCGACGTAAAAGGGCAGCACTGTTTAATTGTGGACGACCTGATCGACACGGCCGGAACATTGGTAAAGGGCGCGGAAGCGCTCATGTCGCAAGGCGCTCTCAGCGTCAGGGCGTGCGCGACTCATGCGGTATTGTCCGGTCCCGCTGTCGAGCGGATTGAAAGCTCTCTGGTACAGGAAGTGGTAGTCACTAACTCCATTCCGCTGCGGGAAGACGCCAGCCGGTGTACTCGCGTGAAGACGCTCTCGGTGGCTCCCTTGCTCGCGCGCGCCATTCAATCTATCCACGAGGACGGTTCCGTCAGCACCCTATTTATTTGAGTGGCACATGCTTTAGCTTGTGCCTGTTCGCAGGAGCAAAAAAATGAAAAGAGACATTACCATCACCGCCGAACGTGGCACAGGCTTTCGAGCCTGTGTTGGTTTAAGATCGCGAACCGGTCAAAGTGCAACACAGGCAAGAATGCGCTTGCGCACGTACCGGGCGCCTGTGTCACTTGCCAGGAGCAAAAAATGAAACGAGACATTACCATCGCCGCCGAACGTGGCACAGGCTTTCGAGCCTGTGTTGGTTTGAGATCGCGAACCGGTCAAAGTGCAACACAGGCAAGAACGCCTGTGTCACTTGCCAGGAGCAGATAATGAAGAGAGACATTACCGTTACCGCCGAGCGCCGCCAATTGCGCGGCAAAAACGAAGCTCGCCGGCTGCGAGTTCGCGGCTTCTCGCCCGCGGTAGTCTACGGCGCCGGGAAAGAAGCGGTCGCGATAGCGATCAGTCCGAAAGAAGTCCGGCGAGTACTCAAGACCGGCCATAACACGATTTTCGATCTTGCAATCCAGGACGGCGAGAACGTGCCTGTCATGGTGGTGGACTGGCAAAACGATCCGATCAAGGACACGCTGCTCCATGTCGACCTGAAGCGTATCGATCTGAGCAAACGCATCACAGTGAAGGTCCCAGTGCACACCACAGGCGAGGCCAAAGGCGTCAAGCTGCAGGGCGGCCTGCTCGAAGTGGTGACGCGTGAAATCGAAGTCGAGTGCCTGCCAACCGATATCCCGGAGGAGTTCACGATCGACGTTTCGGAGTTGATGATCGGCCAGAACATCCGGACCAGTGACATTCCGATGCCCGAGTTGGTGAAACTGGTGAGCTCGCCCGACCAGGTGATCGCGCACGTTGTGTCGGTGAAGGTGGAGGCTGAGCCGGTTGCGGAAGAAGTAGCCGCTCCAGCCGCCACCACAGCGGAGCCGGAAGTGATCAAGAAGGGCAAGAAGGAGGAGGAGGGTGCGCCCGCCGCTGAACCCAAAAAGAAGAAGTAGCACAGCGCGGCTTTTGCCGCAAACTGTGGGGCAGGCGGTCGGGCTTTGCCGCCTGCCGGGCGACCCGGTGTTTGGGTCGCCTTCAACCGCGGCTGGACGTAGACAGCAAGACTCTCTGCGCTACAGTTGCGAAATCTTCGCGCCGCGCAAAGAAATGAAGATTTAGTAGCACAGGCCTCCGGCCTGTGAGTGCATGGATAAATTAATTGTCGGTTTAGGGAACCCAGGCCCGGAGTATGAAGTAACGCCGCACAACCTGGGTTTCCTGGTGATCGACCGCGTGGCGGAACGCAATGGCATTAAGGTCAGCCGGAAAGACTCGATGGCCCTGGTGGGTCAAGGCCATATCGCGGATCAGACAGTAATGCTGGCCAAGCCGCAGACATTCATGAATGTCAGTGGGCCTTCGGTAAAGGGATTGTTGGCGAAGCATGAGATTGCTACCGGCGATCTGCTGGTCGTTTACGATGAGCTGGATCTGCCGTGGCAGTCGGTACGGATCCGGCCGGGTGGCTCGCATGGTGGGCACCACGGCATTGAGTCGGTGATTCGTACTATCGGAACGCAGGATTTTGCCCGGCTTCGGCTGGGAATTCACGGGGGCCAGAGTCCCAATGGCGAGAGCAGCGATGCCAAAACCAAGCGGGATGGCGCTCGAATCGTGCTCGGCCAGTTTAGCCGGGCACAGAAGAAGGAATTGGATGAGCTGCTCGATTATGCCGCACGGGCGGTCGAATCCATAATCGCTGAAGGCGTCGAAAAGTCCATGACGAGTTACAATCGTCGCGCCCAAGGCTTAACACTAGGGGAAGAATGAGGATTTACGAAGAGCTTTTTATTGTCAGACCAGATGTAACGGATGAGGAAGTCGACCCGTTCATCGAGCAATTAACCAAAGTCGTCACAGGCCATGGCGGAACAGTCGAGAAGTCCGACAAGTGGGGTGTCCGGAAGCTGGCCTATCGGGTCCAGAAGCGCACGGAAGGCTACTACGTTCTGCTGCAATTCAACTCGGGCCCTGAAACTGTCAAGGAGATCGAGCGGAGGCTGCGCGTATCCGACATGGTGATGAAATTCATCACCGTGCGAATCGATGAAAAACTAAAGAAGATCGAGAAGCGGAAGAAAGCCCGTGACAAGCGGGCAGCGCGCCGGCCTGTGCCGCAGATGGCGCCCCCGAGCATGCCTACCGATCCCGGCGCGGCGATGCCGGGTGCTCCGGCGCCAGGCGGACCCATGCCGGGCGCGCCGGTGCCTGCGCCTCCACAGCCGGCGGCAGCCGCACCCCCCCCAGCCGAACCAGTTGGGGCAGGAAAGGAATAACAGGAGAACATCATGGCGGAAACAAGAGGTGGACGTCCCATCAGTGCCTCCCAGCGGCCGACCGGGGGCGATAAAGCGATCGCGACCAAGAAGCAGTACTTCCGTAGGAAGAAGGTTTGCCGGTTCTGCGTGGAGAAGATCGACGATATCAATTACAAGGACACCCGGCTGCTAAATTCGTTCATTTCAGAGCGCGGCAAGATCGTTCCTCGCCGGATCTCGGGGGTGTGCGCTCCGCACCAACGGCGCTTGGCCGAATCGATCAAGCAGGCGCGGAATATTGCGCTGATAGCGTTCTCGGCGCCGATTTAAATTGGCCACGGATAAACACGGATAAAAATTATGGAAGTTATTTTACGCGAAGATGTGGACAAGCTTGGCGGGCGCGGGCAGGTGGTTAAGGTTGCCGCTGGTTATGCCAGGAATTTCTTGTTGCCGAACCGGTTGGCGGTTCAGGCTAACGAATCCAACAAGAAGATTGTCGAGCAGGAGCGCCAGGCGCATTTGCGGCGCGAGGCGAAGGAGCAGTCCGAGGCTTCGGATCTGGCAAAGCTGCTCGGGTCCGTGTCGGTGACCATTGCGCAGAAGGCCGGCGAGCATGACCAGCTTTTTGGCTCGGTGACTGCGAAAGATATCGCCGATTCGCTCGAGAAGCAGGGCTACACCATCGAACGCCGCAAGATTCAACTGGACGAGCCGATCAAGACACTGGGCGATCACCAGGTGCCGGTGCGGCTGCACAAAGACGTGACGACCCAAATCACCGTACACGTGGTGAAAGAAGAGTAGCGGGTGGAGCATGCTTTAGCCGTCACAAGTATCAGAAACTTGTGAGTGGGGTGGGCTTCAGCCCGCCCTCTGAAGGCCACGCCTGACGGCCTGCCCCACTCACAATCAACCTCCAGGTGCCGGTGCGGCTGCACAAAGACGTGACGACCCAAATCACCGTTCACGTGGTGAAAGAAGAGTAGCGGGTGGAGCATGCTTTAGCCGTCACAAGTATCAGAAACTTGTGAGTGGGGTGGGCTTCAGCCCGCCCTCTAAGAAGGCCACGCCTGACGGCCTGCCCCACTCACAATCAACCTCTTAGCGGTGGGTTTCTGGAGAACGAAGGTGCCGCGACGCGGCTCCATACCAAACAGGAACTGTCGCCCTCCGATGCCGGGGTTGTCAGCCTCATCGAGCCTTTTTTGGATCTGTATTCCAGCAAGATCCAGCAGTTGCTCCAATATTGCGTGGCGACAAGCTGAAACATGTCACACTCAGGTAGATCGACATGCGGAGTTTTTTTGTCCAGAATTTCGGCTGCCGCGCTTCCCAGGCCGATGGCGCCGCCCTCGAGGCATCCTTAGCGGGACAGGGAATCTCCGCCGCGCCGTCCGCAAATCAAGCCGAGCTTGTGGTTCTGAACACCTGCACCGTCACCGCTTCTGCCGATGACGACGTGCGCCACTCGATTCGGCGCGTGCACCGCGAGAACCCCGCGGCGCGCATTCTGGTGACTGGCTGCTATGCCCAGCGCTCTCCTGATGAAATCGCCGCTTTGCCCGGAGTCACTTGGGTGGTCGGCAACTCGCACAAGATCCGGATTCCTGAGATCGTTCAGTCGCCGGCTCCGTATCATGGCGAAATCCACGTCGGCGACATCTTCGCTCAGCATGATTTCCTGTCCGCTCCGGTGGAAGATGCCGCGGGCGATCGTACCCGGCCCAATCTCAAGATTCAGGACGGCTGCAATAACCGCTGCTCGTTCTGCATCATCCCCTTTGTTCGCGGTAGAAGCCGCAGCGCTCCGGCCGAACAAGTGATTACCCAGGTCCGCGCGCTGGCTCACAAGTACCGCGAAGTGGTGCTCAGCGGAATCAATCTGGGCCGCTGGGGCCGCGAGGCCGGCAGCACTCTGCGCTTGGCCGGTTTGATCCGCCGCATTTTGGATGAAACCGAAATCGAGCGCCTGCGGTTGAGCTCGATCGAACCGATGGACTGGAGCGGCGATCTGCTAGACTTGGTCGCCTCCTCGGCTCGCATTGCGAAGCATGTTCACGCACCCCTGCAATCCGGCTCCGACCGGGTGCTGCGCCGGATGCATCGCAAGTACCGCCCGCATCATTATGAAGATCGCATCCGCAAGGCGCGCTCGCTCATGCCCGATGCTGCTATCGGAGCCGATGTCATGACGGGCTTCCCCGGGGAGAGCGAGGACGAGTTCGCTGAAAGCGTAGCATTTATCGAGGCGCTGCCCTACACGTACCTCCACGTGTTCACCTATTCGGAGCGTCCCAGCACGCCCGCCGCCAACCTGGCTCAGGTACCCGTGCCATTACGAAAGGAACGCAACCGCATTCTGCGCGAGATAGCCGCTCGCAAGAATCTGGAGTTCCGGCGGTCGATGATCGGACGCACGCTTTCGGTGGTGACGCTCGATCGCGGGGCGCTGAGCAGTAACTTTCTAAAGGTTGAGCTGAATCCGCAACGGCCCGCAAACCAATTAATCAATGTCAGGATTGGAAGCGTTTCGGATCTCGGACTACGCGAGTGGAATCCGCTCGCCATACTGCCCAACGACGTAGCGATTGCGGCCCCGCATGTAAATCCACGCGCCGATGCCGTTGAGTAGTACCATCATGCCACCCACCTTTGCGGCGAACAGAAACGGTTGAGCGACATCCAGAATCGGCACCACCTGAAACACCACCGACAACACGGTCACAGCCGCGGCGGAGCATGCCGCGACCTTGAGCGGCATCTTGAGCCACCAGGGTGCCCGATGCTCGCCGTCCCAGCGCCCCCACAGCACCACCGCGAATAGAATCAGGTAGTAAATTCCGCAGCAGCCGAATGCTACGCCGAAGAGAAGCTGGGTTGCTTCCTGCTCTCCGGCCTGAATCAAGCTCGCTGCTCCGAAGATAACGCAGGCCGCGACCACGCACCATAGCGCCCGTACCGGCGTCCGGAATCGCGGGTGCAACACGCTGAACCAACCCGGTAGCAAGCCGTCCCATCCCGCCACCATGGGCAGCCGCGAGACCTGCGCAACGCACGCCACGGCTTGCGCGAAAGCGGCGAACAGCAGCGCCAGTATGGCCGTTGCGCCCAGCAGGTTTCCCAGTGTAGACGCGCCCAAGGCCGCTCCCAGCAACTGGGCAATCGGCGCGATCAGATCGATGCGGCCGGACGGCGTATACGCGAGCAGCGCCGCCGTTCCGAAGATGTACATCACAACAATGGCCGGCGCGGCGATCCAGACCGAGCGTGCGATGTTGCGCTCCGGAGTCTTGCATTCGCCGGCGAAGATGGCCACCTGCTCGAAGCCGCTCAGGGCGTTGAAGGCCATTTTGGTGAACAGGTTCAAGGACGCAAGCGTGATGGCCGGCCATGCGAATGTGAGCGGCCTTTCGGCAAACGGCTCGCCACGCAGCACTCGTAAGAGGAGCAGGCTGACAATGAGCGTAAACAGACCAATGATAATGACGCCGCCCGCCCCGGTGAATAGTCGGCCCACGTGGAACCCGTGCACATCGATCCACAGCACGAGCGCGAAGAAGCCAACGCTCGAAGCCAGAATCAGTGGCTTGTTACTTGGCATCCATGCAGCCCGCGGGCCGATCAGATAGGAAAAACTGTTGAGCACAATCGATCCGCTGCCTGAATAAACCAGGATCAGAAAGAACGAGTAGTTCCATGCCGACTGGAAACCCGCGAAGGGCGACAATCCGAATTTCGCCCATTGGTACGCACCGCCTTCTAACGGCAGGCGCCGGCTGAGAAAAATCACGACAGCCGCCAGCGGAAGATAGAACAACGGAATCGCAAGCAGCCACAGAACAACGTGCGTACCGCCCTGCTTGGCTGCATAGCCGCTGAATTGCAATCCCACAATGAACAGGACCTGCAACAAAGCAAGATCTTTGAGTCGAAGCTCCCGCGGCAGGGAAGCGCTTTGCGCCTGTGTGCGGGCGATCTCTTGCCGTTCGGAAGACATCATGAATTCCTGGAACGCACTTTCACGATCAACCGGAAAATCGCCACTGCCCCGGCGAAGCCCACGAACGCGAGCTCGGGGTTGTAGACTCCCGCCGCGAGGGCGCCCGCGCACGCGATTGGAATTCTCATGAGGCGTTCCGAAGTACTCTTTTCGAATCGCGGATCGATCTCATCGACGATCAACCGGTGGCGCTTGGCGTACTCCCACTGCGCCGGCAGCAGGGCGCTAATCACGAACAGGTTCCCATAGTAGATGCATTCGGCCGTCTGCGATCGCAAGAACCGCCCTAACATTCCCGCCGAGAATGGCAGCAGGGACACAAACATCAGGAAGATCAGATTCAGCCAGACCATCGTGCGGGTTAGATGGCGCGTAAATTGGAATGCGAGGTGGTGAAGAAACCAGAACATAGCGGATAGCATGAACGTGAGGCCGAACGTGAAAAAGCTAGGCCCGATCTCGCGCAGCTTTGCCAGGATTTCCGTATTAGACGATGAGCGAGGCAGGTCCGGAACTTTCAGTTCCAAAACCAGAAGCGTCATCACGATGGCGAACAGGCCGTCGCTCAGGGCCTCGATCCGATGCTTACTTAGCTGAATCGGAATCAATCAGATCCCGACCGATTTCATCATCTGCTCCGGGTACCGCGGCCCGCTAGCCACGCCTTTGGGCGCGACCTTATCGATACGCGCCAGCTCTTCCGGAGTCAGGTCGATATCCACGCTGCCGGCATTCTCTTCCAGATACTCGCGCCGTTTGGTGCCTGGAATCGGCACGATATCGCTGCCTTGCGCCAGCACCCAGGCGAGCGCCAGTTGTGAAGCTTTGACGCCCTTCTCCGCCGCAATCGCCTCCAGGTCTTTGATCAGGTCGAGATTCTTCTGAAAGTTGCCGCCCTGAAAGCGCGGAGAGAAGCGCCGGAAATCGTCCGGGGCCAAGTCCTCGAACTTCTTGATTTGTCCGGTCAGGAATCCACGCCCTAGCGGACTGTAGGGAACAAAGCCGATACCCAGCTCGCGAGTCGTGGGCAGGATTTCGTCCTCGGGATCGCGGGTCCATAACGAATACTCGGATTGCAGCGCCGTGATCGGGTGAACCGCATGAGCTCTCCGAATCGTCTTTGCCCCGGCTTCGGAAAGACCCAGATAGCGCACCTTGCCCTGTTTCACCAAGTCCGCCATTGCGCCTACCGTGTCCTCAATCGGGGTCTGCGGATCCACCCGATGTTGGTAATAGAGATCGATATAGCCGGTGCCGAGGCGCTTCAGGCTGGCGTCACAAGCGGATTTCACATATTCGGGCTTTCCGTTCACGGCGCGAGCCTTTGGGTCAGTCGCGCTGCGCACGATGCCGAACTTCGTAGCTAAGAATACCTGTTCGCGGCGTTCGCGAATTGTCCTGCCAACCAGTTCTTCATTGGTGAATGGCCCGTAGACATCGGAGGTGTCCAGGAATATGATTCCCAAGTCCAGCCCGCGTCGAATGGTCGCGATGGACTCCGCTTCATCCCCCGGTCCATAGAACTCCGACATGCCCATACAGCCAAGCCCAATGGCGGAGACACTGGGACCGCGCTTTCCAAGTTGGCGAGTTTTCATGGCCTCTCTGAGTTTACTTCTTGGGCCGCGACGGCCGTACTTCCAGACGGCTGACCAGTGTGCGCTCGGGCATTCGCAGCAGCATGATCACCAGCTCTGCGATGTCTTCGGGCGCGATCTTCCAATCGTCGCCGCCGCCAGCCCCGAACTCGGTCGCCACGCTGCCCGGCATGATATAGCTGACGCGGATCTTCTCGTTCCGGTGATCCAGCATCAGCGCTTCGCTGAAGCCATTCAGCCCGAACTTGGAGGCGTTGTAGGCGGCGCCACCCGCAAACGGATTTTTTCCGGCGAGGCTGCTGATGTTGATAACGTATCCGCCGCCACTTTTGCGCAGCCGCGGCAAAGCTTCATGCGAGCAGTAGAAAACGCCCGAGAGATTGGTGTCGATGGTGGAGCGCCAATTCTCGATTGTCAGGTCCGCGACGCTGCGGAAAATACCAAGACCGGCATTGTTCACCAGGACGTCGAGCTTCTGGAACTTCTCGTCGACAAACTGGAACAACGCCGCGACGTCCTCTGGACGCGCGACATCCGCCACGCGCCCGATCACGTTCCCGCGGCTCGACAATTCTGTCAGTGCCCGCTCCACTGTTTTCTGCGAACGACCGCAGATTGCAACCGACGCCCCGGCATCCAGCAGACTCTCCGTGATCGCTCGTCCGATGCCACGGGTCCCTCCCGTGACAACCGCGAATTTGTTTTGTAAGAACTTGTCCATATCCTCATGTACCACAGACCGCCTCGAAAACCCGCCGCATCCTCTGTGTTGCACCGAGTGGCACAGACATTCTTGTCTGTGTCGCACTTAGATCGTGAACGATCGTAGAACCTGGTCCAGCTTGACGTTGCACCCAGCCGTCGCTGGCCAGCAAGCGCAACTGGAGTTTCACGCCCATTCACATAAGGTATTGCCCTGCCATCCTACAGAAATGTACCGAAACATACGATAAGTGGCTCATGGGTGCCTGGCTGGGGACGCACGGGGTTGGGAGACTCGCGCCCGTCACCCTGCTTTTGGCCGGGTTCTTAATCGCGATGTTTTGGGTGGCCGCTCCGCGCTCCGCGCCTGCCGGGACGTTCAGGATTGGCTTCCAGAACGCCCGTCCCTTTCACTTCCCCGATGCCTCGGGGCGGCCTTCCGGCCCGGTAGTTGAAGTTGTGACCGAAGCGGCGAAACGTAGCGGTGTCCGCCTGGAATGGGTTTTCGCTCCGAAAGGCGCGGAGGAGTCGCTGCAGACCGGCAAGGCAGACCTGTGGCCGATTTTTGGCGATATGCCGGAACGGCAGAAATCGTTCCATATCACCGAGCCTTGGCTGCAGATCGGCTACGCCGTGGTGATGCTCGAGGGTAAGCCGCGGGATCCCCCGGATCTGGCAGGACGTGCACTCGCCGTCAGCACGATGAGCATGGACCGGCGCTATTCAGAGCAACATTTCGCCCATGCCAGACAAGTGGTCCGGAACAGCCAGGCGGAGCTGTTGGAATCCGTGTGCACTGGCCAGGCCGACGCCGCGCTGATCAAGCAGACCGCGGCTTGGGTTGCCATGCCTCCTGCCTGCCGGGACGTGCGGCTCTCCGCGGAACGATTGAATCAGGGCCCTTTATGGTATGGATTGGGTACCCTGCGGAGCCGCCCCCAGGCCGCCGCCGCGGCGGACCGTATTCGGTCGGAGATCACCCGGCTGGCGCGCGATGGCCAACTCAGCTCCATTGATTTTCGCTGGTCGTTCAACGCGACCAATGAAGTGCGAATCCTGGATGAGTTTAAGAAAGCGCAACACCGCACGTGGATGATGATTGCGGCCAGCACCGTGCTGGCGCTCGTCTTGATTTTGCTGGTCTCGCAGCGCCGCAAGCTACGTGTTGCCCAGCGGCAGGCCGAATCCGCCAGCCGCGCAAAAAGCGAGTTCCTTGCCAACATGAGCCACGAGATCCGTACTCCGATGAACGGCATCCTCGGCATGGCGGATCTGGCTCTCGATGCAAAACCCGGCGAAGAGCAGCGCGAGTATTTGCAATTGGTGAAGACATCCGCGGAGTCGTTGCTCACAATCCTCAATGACATCCTCGATTTCTCGAAGATCGAGGCCGGACGACTCGAGTTGGAAAACATCGAGTTTGACCTGCGCGAGATCCTACACGACGTGATTAAACTGTTGTCGGTACGCACGCGCGCAAAAGGTCTGTCATTGACATCCTTCATCCCCTCGGGCGTGCCCGCGAACCTGGTAGGAGATCCCACCCGGCTTCGGCAGATCTTTTGTAACCTGATGGGCAATGCCGTGAAATTTACCGAGCAAGGAGAGGTGGGAGTCAGGATCGAGGTGGAGTCACGGACCGAGACTGGCATATGCCTGCACTTCGCCATTCACGACACCGGGATCGGAATCGCCCAAAACGCCCAGGAGAAAATATTCGAGGCATTCACGCAGGAGGATACCTCGACATCCCGCAAACATGGTGGAACCGGACTGGGACTGTCGATTACGTCACGGCTGGTGGGGTTAATGAGCGGGCGTATCTGGATGGAAAGCAAAGCAGACCAAGGGAGCACCTTCCACTTTACGGCGGAATTCGGATTGCCGAAGGGGCCGGAGCCAGCGATGGAGATTGCCGGTCCGCGGGAGTTGGTGGCGAGGGACGGATAGAGAGCCGCGGCAAACAGAGCCGCGCGCGTAAGCAAGCGGTCTATCAAAGTTTTCTCTTGGCCACGGATGAACACGGATCCACCCAGATAAAAGTTTAAACGTGTTTATCTGTGTTCATCCGTGGCTATTTATCTTATTCAAAGTGCAGTGCCTGAATTGGATCCAGTCTTGCGGCGGTCCGGGCTGGAATCAGCGCGAAGATCAAATTCAGACCCATCGCGCAACTCGCCGCCAGCCCGCCGCTGGATCGATCAAAGACCGCCGGCTGCTCCGCCCACTTTGCTAACAGCGGCGAGACTTCCGCGGCGAGCGCGAGTCCTGCCAGACAACCGAACAAACTGAGAACCGCCGCTTCCCAGAGGACCTGCAGGAAGATGTCCATGCGGGTAGCGCCTAACGCCCGCCGTATCCCGATTTCACCGGTTCGCTCTTTTACCGAGATCCAGGCAATCGCCAGCACGCCCAGTCCCGATACAGCCAGCGCGCTGGTTCCGATCCAGCGGACAAAGAAAAGTAACCGATCCGACGCGGCGAGTTGCGTGTCGATCAACTGCTTTTGGTTTTGGACTTGAAAATCCTCCGGCAGCTTGCCGATTTGAACGTGGCGGCGCCGCAGAACCTCGCGGATTTCGGCCGCGGCCCGATCCATCTCTTCCCAGCGGGTGACAGCGAAAACAATCCCACTGAAGTAATCCACATTGGCAAGCCGCCGCATCGCGGTGCTTAGCGGAATGTAAACCCGATCGTCTTCGTTGGCGGCGTCCAGGCCCTGGCCCCGCTCGCTCATCACCCCGATTACCTGAAATGGAATCCGATTGATCAGCACCCGCTCTCCGACTGCTGGTGTGTCGCCGAAGAGGTCCCTCGCCACGCTACTGCCCAGGATCACCACGCGGGCCGAGCGCCGGACATCCGAGCCCTCGAAGATATTCCCGGATTGGACGGCCCAGTCTTTGATGGCCATGTAATCGGGTTCCACGCCAATCACCGTGCAGTTGTTTTTAGCCAAGTCGCCGGCCTTGACGAGAAAGCTGCGAGTCGCAATTGCCGAGCTGCGGGAGAATCGCGGAACCTCCCGGCGCAAGGCTGCATAGTCCGCTTGCGTCAGCGTCGTCACGATCCCACCCGTGCGGACCCGGCCAGCCACGCTCCGGCTTTGTTGCGGCGTGACGATCAGTACGTTCGTGCCCAGCCGTGCAAGCTGGTTCGTCACTTTCTGCCGTCCACCGAACGCATAGTTCACTGAGCACAACGCGCCGGCGACGCCTAAAACCGCGCTAAGAATGGTCAGAATGGACCGGAGTGGGAAGCGCCAAATCGTTCGCAGCGCTCCGCGGAAAATGGCGAGCTCACGCAACACTGTTCAGGCTCACGCGCGCAACGCAGCCACCGGATCCACTTGGGAGGCCCGCCACGCAGGATACATCCCAAACACCAGCCCCACCCCTACCGCAAGCAGAAGCGAGAGCAGCAGCGCGTCGCGTGAGAAGATCGGCGGCATCTTCTGCCAGGCTGCCACCGTGTTAACGCCGGCGATACCGAGGCCGGCGCCCAGAATCCCGCCCAGCGCCGAGATCACGATTGCCTCCAGCAGGAATTGAAACAGAATATCGCCCCGGCTGGCGCCCACCGATCTTCTAAGTCCGATCTCTTTTCTCCGCTCCGCAACGCCGATCATCATCAGACTCATGATCACCACACCTCCAATCAGCATCGCCAGGATCGCGACACCGGAGAGAATTCGTGAGAGTGTGGATTCGACGCCACTCAGTTGCGCCATCACCGCCCTCGGGTTTGTAATCGTGAAATCGTCCAGAGCCGATTGCGCCAGGTGGTGCCGCTGGCGCAGCAGAGCCGTGATTTTTCCGGCAGCCACGTCTCCCTGCTCTGGATTCTTCAACTGCGCGATCACCATGGTAAGAAAGTCGCGATTGAAAAGACGCCGCGAGGCAGTCGTTACCGGAATCAGAATCAAATTGTCCAGACTGGCGCCCGCCGGACCCGCCCCTCGCGTCGCCAGGATTCCACGAACCTCAAACGGAACTCCGCCCACTCGAATCGTCTTCCCCAACGGATCTTCATCCGGAAATAAAGTATTCCTGGCATCCGTGCCAATGACGGCGACTCTGGCGAGCGAATGCTCCTCTTCCACGCCGAAGAAGCTGCCCCGCTCCACGCGGTCGCCACGCAGATCCAGCCAGTTTGACGAAACGCCAAACACACCTGGATTCGCCTGCCGGTCCCGATAGCTGACGTCCAGGTCAAACGCATTCTGGAGCTGTGCGACCTGCTTGATCTCGGGGATCTCCTCCGCGATCGCGCCGGCGTCGCCGAACTTCAGCACGGGTTCGACATTTGCCAGTGAGACCATCCCTCTGGTTCGGCCGCCGCCTGGCCGGATGATCACGGTGTCGAAAGTGCCCAGCATATTCTTCACGCGTTGCATCGTTTCACGGCGTGTGTTTTCACCGATCGAGTTCAGCACGGTGAGCGAGGTAATCCCGGCGGCAATCCCCAACATCATGAAAAGGGTCCGGCGCCGGAACCGGACTACGCTCCGCATAGCTTGGCGCGTTTTCGCAATCGACTTCATGAGCTCTCCTTCAGAAAGTGCCGCACGCACCCCGCCGTGTTGCACCGAGTGGCACAGCCATTCCTGCCTGTTTTTATGGGCGCGGGATCGCCCACCAAAGGCGATGAAAAGCAGTGAGTGGAGTAGGCGGTTTCGCCTGCTCGGCAGGCCAACGGCCTGCTCCACTCTCCTCGCGGTACGGAAGGTTTTTCGAGAGTGTGTTGCACTTAGACGAAGACCCTGATGTTTTCAATCCGGTCTTTACCCGGGTGCCGGGCAAGACAAACACTCCTGCGTGCCGCGCCGGCACTCCCTGCCGGCGCCCGCTTTGCCTGCGTCGAACAGGTGTCGAGAAGAGTCTCGACACTGCACGCAAGATTGCGTGCGCCACTTCGGTCGACGAATAGTTAGTTGCCATGGGTATCCTGTGACAATGCATTAATCGCATCCGGAATAAGCGCGCGGTCGGACTTCAGCCGTCCATCCTGCAGCAGAATCTCACGCCCGGCGTGCGCGGCGATTGCATCGTCGTGCGTAACCAGGACAATGGTTCTGCCTTCCCGATGTAGTTCGCTCAGGATCCGCATCACTTCCGCTCCCGATGCCTGATCCAGGTTCCCGGTCGGCTCGTCGGCCAGGATTAAGGGCGGATCGTTGATCAACGCGCGGGCTAGAGCCACGCGCTGCTGCTCGCCACCCGAAAGCTCCGAGCTGAAGTGCTTCGCGCGCTCGCGCAGCCCGACTCTTTCCAAAGCCGCCAGGCCCTTCTTGCGGTCAACGCGGCCATCCAGGTAAATCATCGGGATCTGCACGTTCTCTTCCGCTGTAGTACGCGGCAGCAGGTGAAAAGACTGGAACACGAAACCGATCTTCTGGCTTCGAATGCGAGCAAGTTGCCGGTCCGAATGAGTTGAAACGTCCTCTCCAATAAGCCGATAGACGCCACTCGTCGGGCGGTCGAGACAACCGAGGATGTTCAGCAACGATGATTTGCCTGAACCGGATGCACCGCGGACCGCCGCAAACTCGCCTGCTTCAATCCTGAAGGAGACATCCTGCAAAGCATGGACGGGAGCGTCAGCGGCGCGCTGGTGCGTTTTCGACAAGTGTTCGGCCTCAATCATTTTTTGCCTCCGGAAGGCTCGGCCAAAAGAATTTGTTGGTCGAGGCTCACGCCCTTTTTGATTTCAGTCCAACCGCCCGCTCGTGGGCCTGCCGAGATCTCCCGTTTTTGCGGTGCGCCACCGCGCACCACATACACGAACCGTTGCTCACCTTCTTTATGTATCGCTTCGTTCGGTAGCGTGAGCGCGCGCCGATGCTCCGTTTGAATGATTGCATTAGCGGTCATATCCGGCTTCAATAGCGCTGTATCGCCCCGCAGTGCGATGCCGGCTTCATAATTGACTACGCCGGAAACGATTGTGGCCTTGGGAGAGATGCGCTGGACAACGCCCTGAAATTCGCGTGAGGGATACGTTTCCGTTGTAAAGACGACCGCGTTTGACGGCCGCACATTCGCGATATCCGTCTCATCCACCATGGCCACCAATTCGAGCGCGTTGTCCTCAATGATAGTGACGAACGTGGGCGCGCTGAACGACGCCGCGACGGTCTCCCCTTGTTGCGTCGAGACCGAAGCGATGGTGCCCGAAATGGGGGCGCGTATCGTGAGATAGGGAATGTCACTCTCCACCACGGCTAGATCGCTTGTCGACTTTTCGAGCTTCGCTCGCGCGTTTGTGATGTCCTCTGCCAAGTCCTCTTCCTGCTGGCGTGGAATCAGATCGCGAAGCCGCTTGGCCCTGTCCAACTGATATTCCAGTTTGTGTAGCGAGGCTTGGTCTACGTCGATCTGGGCGTGGGCCTGCATAATGCGTGCATCCAGTCCCCGCGAATCGATCACCGCAATCACGTCGCCTTTCCGGATGCGCGATCCCACGGTGACATTTAGTTTGGTCACGATTCCCGAAATCTGGGAGCCCACCCGCACCTCCGCGCCCGTACGAAGCCGAATTGTGCCGGTTGCGGTAACAGTGGCATCGACACTGCGCATTTCCGGGTGCGTGAACGCCGGTGGACGCGCTGGGGCTCCGGAGCCGGCGCGCGCCAGCCGCTGCCAGTAATAGATGGCTCCCACAGCGAGACCCGCGCAGACCACGACCATCACGGTTACTGACCAGTGCTTCACGCGAAGCTCTATCTGCGCTGGTAGAGCATTGCCATGGCCGGCGATTGGCCCCGCTTGCTCTCCACCGTCATGGTTCGTCCGTCGTCGGAGAGGGATCGCGTTTCCGTCCGCACGCTTTTCGTGCCAGCCACTGAGCCTGGGCTGGTCCAGGTTGTCACCAGGCGATTCCCGTCCCATTTCGTAATGGTCTCGGCTGTGGCCCCCATGGGATCTTGATTCGGCACAGGCTTGCCAGTCAGGTCAAAGCGAAGCTCGCTGGTCTGCTCCTTGCCGTCGAAGATCGAAACGTTGGCGATCGTAATTTCGTCGCGCGTCTGCTTCACCGTCGCGGTCAGCTTCATCTGTGCCATCATTCCCACGTTCTTGCTCTGAGATGCATCGAACTCCCACTTGCCGGAGAAACTCTGCTGCGCCAGCACCGGCATTGCCAGTTGGGCAGCAACCAAAAGCACACGTATCCCGTTCATATTCACGACTCCTCTTTTAATTCGTGGCACAGGCTTTCGAGCCTGTGTTGCTCTTCAGACTTTCTGTACTCCATTAAGCAGCACGCGATGCATGCGCGCCGCAAGATGCGTCATCGGATAACAGCACGCCCCAATAGCCACCCAAACCGCAAGCTTAAGCGCGCCTTCATTCTGAAGATCCGGTGATTGGCGGCAAGCTGAAACAAGCCCGAAAAGTCCAAAGCAAGCCAGCACGGCGCCAATTCGTGAGGCTCGGTTCTTGAAAAATACCGGAATTGTCCTCAGCAACATGCCGCTTAAGAATCCGAAAAGGACGATCTCGGCGTGGGTATTCGTGATCGTAAATCCCGCGGCCAGGACCGCGAAAATGACCACCATCGACGCCGTTGTTTTTTGAAAGCGGCTGCGATCGAACAGCCTTTCGAAAGAGATGAAGCCCACATAAGTAGCCACGGTGAAAAGGATATAAAGCGTTTCGAGCGTCATGTGGTGAACATCCAGTACGCAAGGGACGCCCATCCCGATGGCCATGCTGGTTTGTAGCGCCAGCACCACTACCGAGACTAAACTCGCTGCGGCCAAGGTGGACAGCAAATACACCGAAATACGCAGGATCGCCCGTTCGCGCCGATAGACCCACGCGAACTCCTGCGCGATTTCTTGTGGATCGCCAAAGTTCGCGAGCAGCAGCCGCTGGATCTCCTCGTCGGAAGACTGCTGCGCGATCAGCACAAAATCTTCCATGTGCGCTCGTAGCTCGCGCGCAATTTCCAATCGTCGCCGTCCCGATGGAATCTGGGCCGAACTGACGATCTTATCGATTAACGCATCGGCGGCGTTCATCTTACTCGCTCCCCAGCACCGCATTCACCGCGCCAGTTAGATGTTGCCACTGCCTTTCATACTCCTGGGCGGCCTGTTTGCCCTGCGCGGTGAGCGAATAATATTTGCGCTCTCGGCCGTTTTCACCGGTGCGCCATTCCGCCTTGATCTGCCCCTTTTTCTCGAGTTGATGCAGTGCCGGATACAGTGTGCCCTCTTTAAACTCGAAAGCCTGCGCGCTCCGGCGCGATGCTTCTTGAAGGATTTCGTACCCGTACATTTCCCCGCGCGAGAGCAGGTTCAACAACAAAAGACTGATGCTTCCTTTCAGCAGTTCTCGGTCAATATTCATGCGATCCTATACCTTGTTAAACAATCCTTGGTTAGCAAGGTATCATGAATCCAGGTCGGGGTCAAGAGGGTTCTTTTGCGATAGCCAAGATTTTGCAATTGCATTTATCTTGAGCCTTCTTGTGCCGCTATTTCAGATACTTACGCATTCTCAGCGTCTGTTTCACGCCAATTGCGTGCTACCGTTGAATCAAAGGTAATCCCGATGCACGATCATCGGGTAGCGGGTCAGTTTGAAATTCTCCCCTCATCGAACCATTAGAATATGGCTATGGAGATCAACCGCATCGGTTCGCAGCCCTCAGGCAAAGGTCCGGCGGACTGGTTTACTGGCACTGTACGTATTGACCCGCTTTTTCAAGCACCCGACCCGGCGCTTGTTGCTGGTGCCAGCGTCACATTTGAGCCGGGAGCGCGTACCGCGTGGCATACGCATCCTCTCGGACAGACCTTAATTGTCACGGCAGGCTGCGGATGGGTTCAGCGGGAAGGCGGTGCGATTGAGGAAATTCACCCTGGAGATGTGGTTTGGTTCGCACCGGGAGAGAAGCATTGGCACGGGGCCACACCGGCCACGGCCATGACTCACATCGCAATTCAGGAACGATTGGACGGCAAGGTCGTGGATTGGATGGAGCACGTCAGCGACGAACAACTACCTGTTCTTCAGGCAATCGGCCTACAAAAAACGCGAGTACACGCAAAAGATGCGAAGATGCGCAGCCGCCTTTTCTTCGCCTGTCCGGATGGTATCCCGAAACACCCTACAATCGGCCAGTGCAGTACACTACACCTAGCAGGGTATCTATCTCCCGGCCGGTTACGAGCCCGGAACGCGCCGCTTTTGGCACCCGCTCATCGCTCAGCGGCACCCGCCCGAAGGCCTCTGTGCGGGACCGCGACGGTCATCTCGCGATTGCCAAGTTTCCGAATAGGGGAGACGAGGTGAACACGCTCCCCGCGCTCGCCTCCCCCTGCCGGAACTTGGACCCGGGCGCAACCCGCCTTGCTCCAAACCGGATATCCACCGCGGCATTGTTGTCGAACTCGACTTCGCCGCCTCGCGCCACGACATTCGAGTACACCGACCACCCCATGCCGTAGAACCCCAACACACTGCCAACGGTACGGGACGACTGCGCCGCCATCGCACCCAGCAGGCCAAATCCGGAGCCGCCGGCGAGACCCCGGCCTCCGGTGTTGCTGTCGTGCTCTCCACTCCGGCCCGAGTCGTTGTCGAGAGACTTGGCCGCAATCAGCGCCGAAAGGGCCGGAGCGATGAAACGGGTCTTTGGCTCGACTGCCTTTACTCCGCCTTCCTCGTCCACCTTGATCTCTGTCTTGCCCGACGATTCGGCGCTATCCAGCGTCGCGGTCGTTCTCGCGGAAGGCTGGGCGGCTAAGTCCGCCGGCAGATCGATTTTTTGGAAGCTGAAACGAAGCTGCCCCCCGCGATGGAAGGACCGGGCGGCATGCACCGACGTAACGCCGCCTATCAAGTGAGTGCCCTCCGGCAGAATCAACTTATGCTCACTCGAAAACAAAGGTTGCGACACAATTGCTTCCACTCGCTCGCCCTGCTTGGAGGTTCGCGAATCGAGCGTAGTGATCAGGCGCGCATGGACGACGCTGTCGGAAGGAGGCTGCGAGCCCAGTGAATGGAGACTGTCAGCCGTAACCGCCACCGTTCCGAACTGTAGCGGTTGCCGAAGCTCCGCATCGAACCGCGTGCCCTTGCGAACCCACTGCGGATGATAGGGCAACTTATTCAGCAGAAACTCTTCCAGTCTTTCGCGCTTGTCGGGCCCGCGCACGAGATCGGCGACGCCTCTCGTCCGGGAGTTGATCTGTGAATTGATCCGGCTCTTCAACTGATCTTTGCCCAAGCCCAGGACCCCCGCCTTCGCGGTGGTGTTGCCGCTGGTCTGGCCGGTCTTCTTCCGCTTGGGCTTTCCCTGACTTTGCTGCGGCGAGTAGATCGACGTCAGCCCGATCGTCTCAGCCGTTTGTAGCGGGACAGTGCGGCCTCCTGGCAGCACCAGGGTTGTGAACTGAACCTCTGCCTGGTGCAGAGGACTGAAGTCGCCCGCCAGAATTGCACTGGCACGCTTCATCTTCGAAACCGGAACGAGACGGCTGACCGTGCCGGCAACTTCGGCGCCGGCCGGAATCACCTCGCGGTCAAACGCAAACACCGGCTCAAGAACCTTCGCCTGAACGGGTTCGCCAATCTTTTTTGGGAGGCGTTTTGTTAAATACAGACGAAGCGGGACACCGGAACTGACGGTCAGCGGAACTGTTTTCGACTCCTGGGGAAACGCCGGGAGACAAGTGAGAACTACAAAGGAAAGCACGGCTGGATTACGCATACGTCACTACTTGAATCAAGCATACACCTGGACAAATCCTACCACCGGGGATGTCCGGGTGCGCCCAGCGAGGAAGATCCATTCTAAAAAAGAGAAATATATGCCGGAAAATCACGTCTTATCTGGAAGTTAAGGTAGAATGCTTTTGTATGTTTGCACCGATACATAGACATCGGGCAATAGTCCGCATCGACAATCTTAAGATAGCTTACAGAGGGGTTCACGGTCATGTTGCGCAAGTTAGGTGTATCACTAGCTCTTACGTGTTTTCTTGCTTTGTCCGGCTGGGCACAGGGCTTGACCACACAAGCTTCCAAGGATGATTGGGAAGAAATCAACTTCGAATTCAACTCCGGCGTACTGTCTGACGGCTATCCCAGTCTGCTCAGATTGGCCGATTTGCTGCATAAAAATACCGGATACCACGTAAAAGTAGAAGGCAACACCGACAACATCGGATCTGGCCGCTATAACGAAAAGCTTGGAATGGCTCGCGCTAACACGATCAAGGATTTTTTGGTGAAGTATGGCGCCAATGCCAGCCAGATCGATGTTTCTACGCGCGGCAAGACCAACCCCGAAGTGCGAGGTTACAAACCGGGCTATAGCAAAACCGACGTCGCCCGCTGGATGAACCGCCGCGTGGTGCTGACAGTTACCGACCAGAACGGAAAAACGGTGAGCGCCGGCGGTGTGGGTGAAGCGATCGCCGCGATACCTCCATCGGAAACCGGCCCGAATAAATGCTGCGATGACATCCTCAAGCGGCTCGATGAGATTTCTGCCATGTTGAAGGGCCTGACGGATCAAAATGCCGGATTGAAGCAGGAACTCGCCGACCTGAAGAACAAAGAAGCCGGACTTGAAAACAAAGTTAGTAACTTACCGAAGCCTCTCAACGAGGCTCAGACCGCGCAGGTGGTGGATACCCGGCTCGAGAAGTTCCGCGATCCCCGCTTCTCGCTCCTGGGGCTAAACATCGGCGCCGACGATCATCGCCAGCTTACTTTCAGCGGTAGCGGCCGTTTCTTCGCTCCTTTCAAGGATCACTTCGCGGTCCAGATTCAGGGCGAATATCTTTACTACCGCACGCAAAAAGAAGGTCAAGCGGATATCGGACTGGTGAATCGCATCGGCAATTTCCAGGGCGGCCTCTTCGGAAGCTTCAAGACAGTTACTCTGCAAGGCGCCGGGAACACCGGGACTCTGGCTCAGGGTTCCGCCGTGTTCGACTACATCTTTAGCTTGGGCAAGGTCGGTTTATTCGGGAGTAAGGGATTCTTGAACAACGCCGTGCTGGATCAGCGCGCTCTAGTGCTGGGCAACGGCTCAATTGCGCCGAACGTCCTGGTGGAGCGCTATCTCCGGATTGTCGATCAGGTCGGCGGTCAGGGCACCTTTGCGTTATGGGGTAACAGCTATATGCAGGCGAATTTGGGCTACCTGCGGGCGTATGGCCATCCTGATCGGCCGGGCGCTACCGTCCGGTTCGTTTTCCCATGGGGCAACCGGTTCGCATTTACTCTCGAAGGCGGCGTCAATGAAACGCTGCTGGGCCGCGACAATACGGGGCGTGCGGTGGTCGGATTCCAGATAGGCAACTTCCTGCGGCCCAGAGAGTTCGCTGGGGCCAATCATGCGATTCCCATGGAAGTGCCGCGCGTGCGCTACGAAGTTTTGGAACGGCGGTTGCGCAACGGCGTGTCGCCGCCAATCGCGGATGCCGGCCCGGACCAGATCGGCGTTCCCGCCGGTACAATCACTCTCAACGGTTCGAACTCGCGCGATCCGAACGGCGAGGCCCTTACCTTCCAATGGGTGCAGGAAGCGGGACCGGCCGTTTCGCTCTCCAGCCCCACATCGGCTGTCACGACGTTCCCGGCCGCGGCTGGCGAAGCCTATAGCTTCCGGCTGACCGTTCGAAACACCGATGCGCAGCAAGCCTCGGCGCGGGTCCGGGTAACGACGACGGCTCCGCAGAAGGTGCAGATCCTGTTCTTTACGGCCGACCCCTTGACAATCGATGCCGGCCAACGATCCACGCTGAGTTGGAGAGTCTTGAACGCCGAAACGGTTACGATCAGTCCAGGCGTCGGGAATGTGAACCCCACGAACGGAAATGTGGCCGTTCAACCCACGGCCACGACCACTTATACATTGACGGCGCGTAACGCCAACGGCTCGGACACGGCAACGGTCTCGGTTGTGGTGCGGCAAACGCAGCCGAGTTTCACCGCTTGCACCGCCAGTCCGATGAACATCATGGCCGGTGAGTCCTCCACCATTTTCTTCTCCAGTCTCAACGCCACTAGCGTTTCGATCAGCAATGGCATTGGCAATGTGGGGATGAGCGGAAGCGTGGTAGTCAGTCCAACCACGAATACCAATTACATCGTCACGGCGACCAACCAGTTCGGCAGCGCTACCTGTAGCGTCTCCGTGCAGGTAACGCCCGGCGCAGCTCCGCGCATTGTGAAGTTCACCGCTTCACCGTTATCGATACAGCAAGGTGCAACGTCCACTTTGTTATGGCTGGTTGAGAACGCCAGGGATGTGACCATCACACCTGGGATCGGCAGCGTCTCTAATGCCGATACCCGCGACGTACAGCCAACCCAGACGACGACGTACACTTTGACCGCTACCAACAAATTCGGCTCAGTGTCGGCCCAGGCGACAGTGACAGTTATCCCCGTACCGCCTCCGCCGGTCGCTCCCTCCATCGCGTCGTTCACCGCCAACCCGCCGGCCAGCACTACTCCCGGTTCGGCCGTGGTGCTGAGTTGTAAGGCCAACAATGCGAATCAGGTCGTTATCTCGGGTGTTGGCCCGGTGGACGCGAACGGCAACCTCACAGTCAACCCGGTTGCGACAACCACGTATGTGTGCGTCGCGGTCGGTGCCAACGGCCAGCAGGCGTCGGCGAATTTAACGGTGCCTGTCACCACTGGACCGGTAACCACAACTCCTGGCCCGACGGTCTCCATCATTAGTTCGGGAGGGGCTTGCACTCAGGGCACCGCCACCCTTGCTACCGTATGCGAGACCGTGGTCCGGACCATCACCCTCGACCTCAGCGGCAGCGTGAGCGCGGCTGGAAACAACCCATTGACGTTCATGATTACCTCGCGTAACACGGCGGCCGCGATTTTGAATTCAACATCGTCAATGCCGATCGTTCAATTGTCGGAATTGTTCGGCGACTACTTCTTCGACGTGACGGTGACCGATAGCAAGGGTAATAAGACTACCGTGCCGGTCGACGTGCGGCTGATCGTAACGCGAGTCAGGTAGAGTGGAGCGGGCCGTTGGCCTGCCGGGCCGGCGAAACCGCCTGCTCCACTCACTGCTTTTCGCCGCCTTTGGTGGGCGATCCAGCGCCCATAAAAACAGCCAGGAATGCGCTTGCGCACGTGCCGTTTCTGTGGCACGGGCGGGCACGGTACAATGGCGATTTGTCAAAACTACCCATTCTCGCTCTCCTGGCCTGGAGCCTGGCGGCCCAGACCGTCCCTACTCCGGCAAGCCATTTCGGGCATCCGATTGGCGTAGATCGTGAGCTGCTCGATTGGGATAAAGTGGTTTCGTACTTTACTGCCCTATCCAAAGCGAGCGATCGAATCCGCGTAAAAGAGCTCGGCAAAACGGCGGAAGGCCGGCCCTTCATCGCAGCCACCATTGCCGCGCCCGAAACTCTGCGAAATCTCGATCTCTACCTGTCGATTCAGCAGAAGCTTGCGGACCCGCGCAAGACCTCGCAGACCGAAGCCGATGCCTTAATCGAAGAGGGCAAAACGGTAGTGCTGATCACCTGCTCCATTCACGCCACCGAGGTTGCGTCCACTCACTCCGCGGTCGAGTTTGCCTATCGCCTGTTGACCGAGGATAAGCCCCGCTACCGTGCGATTCTTGCGAACACGATTCTCATCCTGGTGCCGTCCTTGAATCCGGACGGCGTCGATATCGTGACACGCTGGTACCGCAAAACGCTCGGCACCCCCTACGAAGGCTCCCAGCCGCCCGAGCTGTACCACAAGTACGTCGGCCACGATAATAACCGGGATTGGTACGTGTTCTCGCAGCCCGAAACGCGGCACACCATCTCGCAGCTTCACAACGTCTGGCATCCTCAGATCGTCTACGACGTCCACCAGCAGGGGCCGTTCGCCTCGCGTATTTTCGTTCCGCCGTGGCTCGATCCGGTCGATCCCAACATAGACGCCATCATCGTCCAGCAATGTAATTCGATCGGAGCCAGCATGGCCGCAGATTTGACCGCGGCTGGGCGGAAGGGCGTCGCGATCAACGCGCTCTACGATTTCTGGACCGCGTCGCGTCATTATCAGGCCTATCACGCGGGGCTGCGAATTTTGAGCGAATCGGCAAGTGCCCGCCTGGCGACTCCAATTACGGTTAGGCCGGACCAGATCCAGAGCGTGGCACTCGGGTATAATCCTCGCGAACGCTCCTGGAACTATCTGGAGCCATGGGAAGGCGGCATATGGCGGCTCAGGGACATTATCGACGACCAGTTGATCGCGCTCGAGTCGTGCCTGTACCAAGCGGCGATTCACCGGCCGGAGATGCTGCGCAACTTCTACAACGCCGGCAAGCGGGCCATCGCTCGCACTTCGCCGTATGCGTTCGTGATCCCAAAGCAACAGGAAGACCCCGGAGCCACTCGCAAAATGCTTGAACTGCTCAGCTTCGGCATGGTGGAGATCGATCGCGCGGACGGCAGTTTTGAGGCGGGCGGCAAGCGCTACGGCTCGGGCGACTATCTTATAAAAATGCAGCAGCCTTACAGCAGCTACGCCAAGACCCTGCTCGAACGCCAGCATTATCCCGACCTGCGCATGTACCCTGGGGGGCCGCCGAAGCGCCCGTATGATGTCACCGCGCAAACCTTACCGCTGCTGATGGGAGTTCGGGTGGATACCATCGAGCATCCGTTCAAAGCGTCATTGCGCCGCGCCTCTGAATATCCAGCCGAATTGAACGGGCCTCATCCAAAAGCCGGCGGTCTGGCAGCCAGCGATGTCGATTCCTGGCGGGCTATCAACCGTATGTGGAATGCGGGCAAGCAGGTTTGGCGCGATACCGCGACCGGCGACTTCTATCCGCGGTCTTCGGATAACACGGCGGAGTTGAAGCGGCCCAGAGTCGGACTGTACAAGAGCTATGTCCCCGCCATGGACGAGGGCTGGACGAGATGGCTGCTCGAGAATTTTGAGTTCGCCTATTCCAGCGTCGCGAATCCCGCGATCGAAGCCGGCAATCTGCGCCAAAAGTTCGATGTAATCGTCTTCCCGGATGAATCTCCCGCTACCATTACGGAGGGCTTTCGCAAAGGCACGATGCCCGATGAGTACACCGGTGGCCTGGATAAGAACGCGGCCGCGAACCTCCGCACGTTTGCGAACGACGGCGGCACTCTGGTGTTTCTGAACCACTCGTCCGAATATGGATCCGAGGCGCTCGGCCTTCAGGCAACCGATGTCGTGCGCGGGTTGCCGAACAAGGATTTCTACTCGCCGGGCTCGCTGTTAAACGTGACTCTCGACACGCACGATCCACTCGCGTACGGCCTGCCCGCGGACATCGCGATCTGGAGCGAGGGCAGCCCCGCGTGGGACGTGACGGACCACGCCGCCGCCCGCTACGTAAAGACCGGCGTGCTGGCATCCGGTTGGTTGCTGGGCGCAAAATACCTGGAATCGCGGGCCGCCCTGATCAATGCTCCCGTCGGCAACGGCCATGTCGTCCTGTTCGGGATGCGCCCGCAATACCGCGCGCAAAGCTACCAGGCATTCAAGCTGTTTTTCAACTCTCTGGTCCTGCACCAAACTACGCCGCTGCACCAAACAGAGCCGCGACCGTGAGGGAGCGGTTGCTGATCATCGGTATGCTGGGCGCCCTTTCCGCTGGCGCCGCATCCAACGACGAACGCGAAATCCGCAAGACCGAGCGGCAATGGCTCGACTCCTATCTCACGCGCGATGCTCCTATCATGGACCGTATCGAGGCCGAGGAGTTCCGGATCGTCTATCCTGACGGCCGCATGGTCACGAAAGCGCAGGAGCTCGAGAGTCTCAAGAGGGCCTCCAATCCGCAGGCCGATTTAACTATGGAAACCGAGGACGAGACGGTGCAAATCTACGGCAGCACCGCGGTCGTGACCGGGAACCTCATCCAGAAGGGCCGCTACAAGGCTGGACCCCGGAACGGGCAGAGCTTTCGCATCGTCAACCGATACCTCGACGTGTACGTGAAACGCAATGGAAACTGGCAGGTGGTGGCCTCGCAATTAACCGCCGTTGCCCCGGAGCCACTCAAGTAAAGTGGTCTACCTTTGGATCGGATTGGGTAGCGCGTTGGGCGGCATGGCCCGCTATTGGTGTTATGGCGCGATGGCGCGTCTGGCCGGCGAAACCTTCCCGTGGGGCACTCTGGCCGTTAATGTACTGGGTTGCTCGTTCATCGGCCTGTTCGCGACACTGACATCGCCGGAGGGGCGCTTCCTGGTGCCGTCGTCCGCTCGCATGTTCGTCATGACAGGAATCTGCGGAGGCTACACCACGTTCTCGACATTCAGCCTTGAGACTCTGAACCTCGCTCGCGATGGAGAATGGTGGAAGGCCGCGGGTAACGTGGGCGCTTCGCTATTCTTCTGCCTGCTGGGCGTGTGGCTGGGACACGCGATCGCGACGACGCTGAACGAGAGATAACATCCTTATGCAGATTCCAACCGAAGCCGTGCTGCTGCGGATCTTCATCGGCGAGAACGACCGTTTCGAGCATCACCCGCTGTATGAAGCGATCGTGCTAAAGGCGCGCGAGATGCACTTGGGCGGCGCCACAGTCTTACGCGGCCCCATGGGCTTCGGCCACTCCAGCCGGCTGCATACCGCGAAGATCCTGCGGCTGTCGGAAGACCTGCCATTCGTGATCGAGATCGTCGACAGTGAAGAGAAAATCAACGAATTCCTGCCGGTGCTCGACACGATGATGGGGAGCGGCCTGGTGACGATTGAGAAGATTAAAGTGCTGCGGTACGGGTCTGCTGGGACAAGCTAAGCATGTTCCACAATCAGAAAACTAGTTTCAGTGACAGTTGAATCGAGCGCGGTCCACCGATTTGGTACAGCGGATTAAACGCGGGGACGCCGCCGCTGCTGGCCAGGGCATTGTTGAGCATAGTGATCGGTCTGCCGAAGGCCGCGTTCGCCACGTTCAAGGTAGTTGAGCCGGGGGGAAACGCGAAGGAGGGATGATTCAGGAGATTGAAAAAGTCGGCCCGAAACTGTAGCGCGATCTTCTCATGGATCGGGAACTCCCGCCGCAGCGTAAAATCGAGCTGATTCCACCCGTAGCCTCGCAACGCGTTGCGCCCCAATGTTCCTTGGGTTGGCGTTTGACAGATGCCTGTCGCGGGACACGATGGAGGGCGAAGGAAAGCGGGGGGAATTCCCGCAGCTATCGAAGTTTTCGAATCGGGATTGAGCGCCCATCCACCGGGACATCCCGCAATCGCGTAAGCCGCCGCGCACTGCGCTCCATGGAGATAGATGGGGGCCCCGGGATTCAAGATCGGACGCGTGGTGATTTTGGTGTTGGGATACAAACCGTCCGAGAAGAAAGCGTTTCCATCGATCACATTAATAGGGGGCCCGCTTCGAGCGCGAAAAATCATGTCGGTTCCCCAATGTCCCAGTGCCGCCGTAGCAAAGCGGCCCGCCCCGGGGGTAGGCAGGCTGTAGTTGATTCCGGTCTGGAACGAGTGCCGAATATCGAAGTCGGAGGAGGCGCGCTCTAAATCGCGCGATTCGATGGTGGGATTAGCAAGCGAGGCGCCGACATTCGAACCCCGATCGATGGAATGGGACCAAGCATACGAAGCCATGACTTGGAGTCCCGCGGACAGACGACGTTGAAAAAGCGTTTGCAGCGAATGATAATCCGAAGTTCCGCCGTTTGTAATCGCTTGAAAACCTAAAGGCAGATTTGCCCCGGAGGGCGTATTCAAAGGCGCGCCGGCGAACGAATCGAGTAGCAGCAGGTCTCGCCCGATGGCCCCGGCATAAGTGACGGTTAAGCTCTGTTTGGATCCAAGCGATTGCTCAAAGGCCACATTCCATTGATAGACATACGGGTTACGCAGATTCGGATCGGCCGCGATCAGGCCGGCGGGGAACGGCGGGGTAAAAATAGCCGGTGCAGGCGTCTGTTGAGCAAGAGTCGGTGGAAATTGGGTGAGCGCCGGAAATTGACCACCGGCGGCGAAAATGGAATTGGATCCGGAAATGGTACTCAATTGGGATACGGTATCGCCCGTAGTATCGAAGAATAATCCCCATCCGGCGCGGACCACGCGACCCCATCGCGGGTCTTGGGAAAGTTGATAGGCAACGCCAATCCGGGGCGCGAAGGAATCTTTTTGGCTATGGTACAAGGGCGTGCCAAAAGATTCCAGGACGGAGGCGCCGAGATTATTCAGGTCCAGCCGATTCAAGGCCAGGAACGGTACCTGGTTTAGAGTTCCGGGCGATGGATTATAATCCCAGCGCAAACCATACGTTAGAGTCAGCCGCGAATCCACTTTCCAGCTATCTTGAGCATAGGCGCTGTAGTTATAAAACAGGAATTCCGAATACGGATTGGTGCCAACTACAAACGTGTCTGCCAACCCGGCGGTCAGGGATGCGGTGGTGGCAAATGTGAAATTTTGTTGATATCCGGCGCGCGCCTGGACCGGCGTCAGCCGCCGCACATCGCCGCCAAACTTCAATTGATGCGACCCGCGGGACCAGCTTACGCTGTCCACGTAGTCGTATTGGTGGGATTCATTCTTCGTTTCGAGCCCGGTTCTCCACGACGTGGCGGGAGTTATTATGAAGAGAATTCGCGAATTGCTTGCGCTGACGGGACTCGCCCCCGGAACGGAGAGCGCGGACGGGAACAGTTGCGCGTTCGGTACGGGAACGGCGCCTCCAAAATTGTCCACGGTGCTCGTGGCATAGCCGGTTACGAAGGTATAGTTGAAATGCAGGTCATTCACCAGCGTGGGCGTAATCGTGTAAGCGTATCCGGCCGTGTATGAAGTTAGATCGATCTCCGGCTTCATGAGCGACGTGCTGCTGGGAATCCTGTTCGTGTAAAACGATGGGGCGTAATTCCACCGTGCAAACAGAGTCATCTTATTGCTAATGCTGTAATCCGATCGAAAGCTGGTCGCGTTCAACGTGGTGCGCGCCGGATACGACTTGCAAAACGGAGCCAGCTTGGGGTCGCTGCCGGCGGCTAGAACTCCCGGGCACCCGCCGGCCGTTGGTATCGGAAAGGCGTTCAGATAAGGCTGAATGGGGGCTACGGCCGCGGTAACTCCTGCCGGACATGGGCCCGTTCCACGGGCGCACAAAGATGGCACATAGGTGTTCGTCTGCGCGGGAAGGGTTAGACGCAAGCCTTCATAGGAGCCGAAGAAGAACAGCTTATCCCTTAAAATGGGGCCGCCGAAAACCCCTCCGAAATCGTTCTGCCGCTCGGGCGGATGCGCACCGCCTCTGGCATTCAGGAACCAATCGTTGGCATCCAGATCGTTGTTCCTGAAATAGTCGAAAACGTCTCCATGAAATTGATTTGTTCCCGAGCGGCTCACGATCGAAATCTGTCCGCCCGGCGTGCGGCCGTATTCGGGCGCGAAGGTGGAGGTTTGAATCTTGAATTCCTGCATGGCATCCACCGACACCAGATTGTTGTAGCCGCCGCCCGAGGAGGGCTGCACGCCGGAGCCCGCCGCCCCCGAGAGAATACTTCCTCCGCTGGCCACCCCGACATTCGCGCTAACGCCGTCCAAGGTGAAATAATTGGCGTCCGGCCTCTGCCCATTGATACTGAATTGGCCTGGGCTGCCGGAACTTGCCCCCGACACCACGACGCCCGGAGTGAGAGTGATCAGGGATTGAAAACTTCTACCGTTGAGCGGCATGTTCGCCACAAACTGCCGGTCCACTACCGTGCCGACGCTTGCATCCGAGGTGTTGACCAACTCTGACGCTCCCGTGACAACCACCGTTTGGGTGGTGGACCCCACCATGAGCTCGAAATCAAGTTGGGCGCGATCGTTAACGTGCAGGTCCAAAGCGTGCCGGACGGTGGTTTGAAAGCCTTCCTTCCGCACCTGAAGCTCATATTGTCCGGGCGGCAGTTCAGGCAACAGGTAGAAGCCGGAAGTATTTGTGACTGTCTTTTGCTCAGTGCCGGTCTCGGTTCTGGTCGCGATTACCGTGGCTCCGGGCACGACAGCTTTGGCGGGGTCGGTCACTGTTCCGCTTAGTCCGGCGTTTTGCGCAGATAGACAAACAGAAAAGAATCCTACTGCCAAAAACATCCGCATAATTCGCATATTTACTCCTTGCTTGACGCCGACCTGAGCTAAGACTTGTTAAGGCATGGTAAGCCCGGCAACGGCTCTCAGTCAAATAGATCCCGGCCCGTGAGTGCAATCGGTAATACCGATGGACTCATTTAAGCCTTATCGATGGAGTGAGCGAACCTGCTTGTCTCTCCGCTAAGCTATATCGTGCCCGAGGGCAAGAGTTAGAAGAATTTCTAGCCGCTGCGCCCGCACGAGGCTGAAAGCAGGTTGAATGTTTGGCTAAGACGACCTTCGGTCGCTTGGCAGGTGACGAGATCACCTGCCCCACGGGCCCCTATTCGTACCGCAGCGCGACAATTGGATCCACTTTTGTGGCTCGTCGAGCTGGGATGTAGCACGCCACCAGCGTTACACCCGTGAGCAGCACCGCCATCACGATGAACGTTTGCGGATCGAAAGAGCTGATACCGAATAGCAGCCCGCGAATCAGGCGCGTCAGAGTAAGCGCTCCAATCGCCCCGAGCGCTACGCCGATGCCCCCTAGCCGCAATCCCTGTCCGATCACCATTCCGAGCACGTTATTCGGACCGGCGCCCATCGCGATGCGAATGCCAAACTCGCTGGTGCGTTGGGCGACCGAATAAGAGATCACGCCATACAGGCCGACTGCCGCCAGGACCAAGGCCACTCCCGAGAACAAGGTCAGCAGCGTTGCCAGAAATCGCGGACGCGATTGCGCCGCCACCAACACGTCATCCATCGTGCGAACACTCGCTACCGGGAGCGAGGAATCGATGGCATGAATTTCCCGCCGCGCGGGACCCGCCATGCCGGCTGGGTCGCCCGAAGTACGAATGATCAGATAACCGCTCCTCAGTCCCTGGCTATTGGTTTGGTGAAAGGGGAAAAACAATTCGGTTCCGGTCGGCTGGTCGACTCCCGCATTCTTCACATCGTCCACCACACCCACAACGGTGCGCCAGTCGCCTAGAAACGCCGGCTTCAAGTGCCGACCGATCGCGCTTTCGCCCGGCCAGTAGGTCCGAGCCATCGTCTGGTTGACGATCACGGTTTTGGGCGCGTTCTCTCCATCCCGCTGATCGAAAAAGCGACCCTCGATCAAGCGAATACCCATCGTTTGAAAAAAATGGTCTCCGCTAGTTTGCCAATAATCGATGTTCTGCCGCGGACCGCCTTGCCGATCCACCCACCCTTCTATCTGGGTGTCATTCGCATTGACAGGCCGTATGGGAGGCAGTCCGTTCATTATCGTGACCGCAGTGACGCCGGGAAGCCTGGAGATGCGCTGCTGGATCTCGGCCCAGAATTGAACGACGCGCTGGTTCTCCGGATAGACCGCGGTTGGCAGAGCCACGCGCATGGTCAGCAAGTTATCCGGCTTGAGGCCGATATCCACTTGCTGCAGCTTCCAGAATGCCCGGATCATCAATCCGGTTCCGATCAGTAGCATCAATGCCAGAGCCAGCTCGCTTACTACCAGAGTCTGGCGGAACCGGCGGGCGGCAACCGTGGCCGTGGTCCGGGCCGCCGCGGCTTTTAACGTGTCATGCACGTTCTGTGTAAGAAGTTGAGCGAGAGGCGCCACTCCAAAACTGATTCCGGTTGCGAACGATATTGCCAGGGTGAAGAGCAGGACCGGAATATTGATCGCGATCTCGTCGGCGCGCGGAATGCTCCCGGCGTTCATGGCGACAATGATTCGCAACCCCACGAAAGCCAATAAGAGCCCGAGCGCCGCGCCCAAGAATGAGAGCACGATTCCTTCGGTGATGAACTGACCTGCTAAGCGCGATAGCGCCGCGCCCAATGCTTTGCGGATAGCAATTTCGCGCTGCCGGGCTTCCGCCCGAGCCAGGAGGAGATTGGCGACGTTCACGCACGAGATTAACAAAACGAACCCAACTGCGGCCAACAATACCAGCATCGCGAGCCGGATGCCGCCGACCACTTCGTCATGGAACGGGTACATCACAACATAGTGAAACTTGCCGTCGAACACATGACTGTTGGCTGCCGATGTCGCTTTCCAGTGTGCCTCTAGCTGCTGAATTTCCGAGCGCGCCCGATCGATACCGATTCCCGGCTTCAAGCGGCCGAGCACGCTGAGAAAATGGTTCCCTCGGTTTCTGCTGTTGGGGCTGATCTGGAGCGGCGTCCACAGTTCGGCTGGTTCGATTTCACCGGGAGGGAACTGAAAGCTCTTGGGCATGACGCCAACGACGGTGCACTTACTGCCGTTCAGTTGGACGTCGCGACCGATGATGCCGCGATCCGCCGCGAAGGCCCGCTGCCAAAGGCCATATGAGATCACGGCCACTTGGGGGGCGCCCTCGATATCGTCTTGCCGCGTGATCTGACGGCCCAAGGCGGGCGCGACGCCTAACGAACTCAGCAATCCGCCGGTCACGTTCGAGGCAGTCACTCGAATCGGTTCGTTGCCTCCTGCCAGGTTGGCGCCGCCGTTGACCCAACCTTCGATCGAATCCCAGCTCTTGGTGTATCGTTGCAAATCCAGAAATTCCGGTGGTGAAATCCAAAACTTCAGCAGGCCGTTTTTGCCCAGGGATGGGAATTCGGAATAAAGCCGGACTAAGCGGCCCGAGTCCGCGTAACGAAGCGACCGGATCAGGACAGCGTCCACGATGCTGAAGATCGCTGTCGTGGCGCCGATGCCTAAAGCCAGACAAATGACCGAAGCGAGTGTAAATCCCGGGCTCTTGGCGAGCATCCGGACGCTGTACCGCAGGTCCTGCGAAAAATTGCGCATGTCACCCCTTCGCTTTATACCGCACTTGCGGGGAAAGGTTACTCAGGGGACAAGCTTTCCAGAAACCCAGGGCTAAGTGTTGATTCGAGTGGCGCAGGCCTTCAGCCTGCGCTTCAGACGGCGGGCTGAAGCCCACCCCACTCAGTGTTCCAGGCTCCGGACGTCTACGGTGAGATCTTGAAAATTCTCGTGATTGTGCCGGGCGCGTAGCGTGCGAGCGCTGGCCTGCAGTTGCTTGGCTTGGCGCTTACGGCCCATTTTCAAAAGTAGGTCCGCGTATCCGGACATGATGGCTGTGCGGTTCGGATGATCGGGGGGCAGAGTAGCGTCAACGATACTCAAGGCTTCCTGAAAATGTTTTTCCGCCGCGTCGTCCTGACCCATTACGGTCTCGAGGGAAGCCAGATTGTGCAGGCCAACGGCGACTTCGGGATGACTGGACCCGGCCGTGTTTCGCCACACCTCAATCGCTTGCGCGTAGATCCGCGCGGCCTCGCCGAGACGGCCTGCGTGCTTGCAGGCGAGCGCGATGTTGTTGAGCGTCACCGCGAGCCGGTGGGTGTCATCCTTCAGTTTGCGCTGCAGGGCCAGAGACTCCCGGAAGTACTGCTCCGCATGTGCGAAGTCACCAACGGACAGCCGGGTCAGGCCGAGATTGTTGAGGATCAGCGCAATATCCTGATCGTTCTCTGGCAATTGATTTCGATAGAGCGCGAGAGTATCTTTGAACATCTGCTCGGATTTGGCATAGCGCTTCTCGCTCAAGTAGACGTTTGCCAGATTGTTCAGCGCGCGTCCATAACTCAAACCCGCTGTAATGCCCAGATCTTTGTAAATTTGAATGGCCTTTGCGAGCGTAGCTTCGGCTTCCACGTAGCGGCCAAGCTTCTCGTAAGCCACGCCGAGATTGCACATCAGCGCCGCGCTATTCTCGTCCTGTTGTCCGGAGACCGGAAGGTCATGAAGCATCTGAACGAGAGTGTCAGCCGCTAACTGGTACTGTCCGCCGGCGATGAGATCGTTTGGCGAGGCGGCCGGTCCTGTGACGGTGCCAGTTGCGTACGCAGCGAAGCACGACGAGAACAAGGCTATGGTTGCAAGATGAGCGAAGAAGCGAACTCGCTTTTGAGTGCTGGCCATATGCGGTTGTGCTATGCAGCGGGGGGGCCAGGGACTATCCGGGAATCGCGGGGGGCGAAATTTCAATGGTGTGGGATGGGCGCACCGCGGGCTGTCCAAACTTGGGACGATTTGTTCGGGACCGAACATCGTTCTGTGAACCGGCGTCGTCCGCTGGACGGCGCCGCTTGCGCTTTGTTGCTGTAAAGACAAGAATTCTCCTCGTGACGCCCGGACGGGGCTGCTTTCAGTTGGAGAATAGCTGGCAAGCAGTGCACTCCCGTGCGCGGGAATTCACAAAAGGTTGAAAAGGCGGGAAATAGAACTGGAAAAAAGTTGTCACTCGCCTAAAGCGGGGACCCGATTGTCTGCAGTAAGTTGTCCTTGCGCTGAGTGGAACAGGCGGTTTCGCCTGTCCTCAACGAAAAAACACCGAAAGGGCAAAGGCGTTTTGCGCGCGGGCCCCAAGGCATGCCGTCAGCCGGCTATTGCCTGCCTGGCGGCCCGCTCGCCATGGTCGAATTACGCTTCTAAGAACCACACATGCAAGAATGCCTGTGCTACTT